>LUQO01000006.1 GCA_001627865.1 SAR324 cluster bacterium REDSEA-S27_B3 | reverse complement strand
AAAGAAGTTACGCCTTTCTTACTGGATCGAATCAGCCAGATAACAGATGGAAAAAGTCTTAAGACTAATATCGCGTTGGTTCGTAATAATGCCGTGCTGGGAGCAAAAATAGCCTCAGCTTACCAATCTCAGTGTTCAAGCTTTTCGTGAAACCTGATTTTTTAATTCTGAAACAGCCAGTTCAACCAAAGAAGAGGCGATTGATTTTTCCAATGCATTCTGAACAGAGCTTGTCACAATATCTTTCAACTCGTCTTCATTAAAACTAAATTTGTCACCTTTTTCAGATAAATCTTCTCTAACTGTACTTTCAGATTGCTCTGTCTCTGTTTCTGTCCAATCTGTTTCTTCTTCTGCTGTATCTTCATCTTTATCAAATCCCATAAATGCTTCTTCTGCTTCATCCCAACTGTCAAATACTTCTTCATCTAGGGCAGTCGATATTTCTGAAGTCTGAAAACTTTCAAGTTTCGCATCATCCTCATCAAAATCTCCAAGTTCCTCTTTTGTGATTATCTCAAGTTCATCGGCAGCAGCTATTGAGACTCCTTCCACCTCTTCTTCATCCGGTTCCAGCAGATCGCCCAGTTCATCCACCATAAATTCTGCCAGCTCATCTTCCTGATAAACTGCTGTTACTGTCGTACTTTCTACCGGAATTATTTCAGTTTCAAAATCTTCTATTTCCAGTTCCTTTTCAAACTCCTCCTCTTCGGCATCAAGTTCCTCCTCCTCCGACTCAAGAGACTCCATTTGTTCACTCAAATCTTCAAGTTCTCCTAAGGCAGTTTCTATAGTAATTCCTTCATCCTCGATACTTTCTCTAACCATAGAATGAATTTCATCATCCCCACGATTCTCAATTAAACCTTCTTCAAATTCTTCTACGGATGTATCAATAATAAATTGCTCAGCATCCTCTATTTCCTCCGAATCTGTTATGTCCTGTACTTCCGAATCAGTTAACAGGATATCGTCTAATGTACTTCCCTGAACAGAATTTGTGTCTTCGTTGAGAGATCCCTGTTCATAGTCTTCCAATTGTTGTGATGGTTCTGACAAGTCTTCACTAACCGCTTTATCGTCGTCCATAAGAGGTGCTGATGGCGTTTCAAAAGATGAAAGATGTTTTGGAAAATCGGGATGAAAATCTGTTTGATCCAAACTGATATCTTTCAAACCTTCCCTTGGAGTCTGATCCAGATCAGGAGGGTGAGTCCAAATTACATTTGGATCTTCAAAATCATTTTTCTCCAGGTTAATATCTGTCAGCCCGCTGCGCAGGGTTTGTTCTTGTTCTTCCTCATCATTATTAAATCGACTTTCAGCAAATTTATCTTCCAGTCCGGATAATTTGAGCTGTTCTAATCCACCTGGAGAAACTTCAATATCGGTTGCAGCAGTTTCTGCTTCTTCCTCAATTGATTCATCCTCAATCTCTTCTTCTTCAAGTGTAAGATCGAAATTAAACCCATTGTCCATTTCCATTTCAACATCATCAATTACTTCCAGGCCATCAGAATTTTTTTCAGATTCATCAGGAAGTAAATCTTTCTCGGAGAAGATTTTTTCCTGGTTGTCCGGATCAGTCAAAATGTTTTCCAGAACCAATGAATCCATCTCACTTGCCTTAGATGTTGCCGATAAAGACTCTTGAGAACTTTGCACTAAATCACCAATAACATTACTTGCTTCCGGATCGATATCAGTCTGTCCCTGTATGTCTTGATTGATATCTTTCAATTGATTGTCGATGGTGCTCATGTCTACAGCAAGGTTCTCATAGCCATTATCAGGTTCAGTGCCAAAGTTTTCATCTAAAGAGATATATTTGCTTATCTGTTCCTTTAACATTGATGCCTCAAAAGGTTTTCGAAGCATCCCGTTTATTTGCAGTTCATTAAGTACTTCTTCTTTAATCTCGTCTTTGGCGTTAACTAATAAGATTAGTGGAATGTTTTTTAATGCAGAATCTTTGCGAATCTCTCGGCAAGTATTGTAATCAGAATCACTGTCTGAATTACTGAGGAAAATTAAATCAGGACTCAGAGTTTGTGCCTGTTGGAGATAAAAATCCGGGTTTGACTCTTGTGTGATTAAAATTGAACTGTCTTTCAGCGAAGCGGCAATTACGGCTTGGATTTCAGGATTTTCTTCAAGTACAAGAATTAATTCGCTCATTGATCGTTTTATAGACTTCTAGCTTATCATATCATATAAATAAATATAATCTCTGTACGATTTTAATCAAGTGCTCACATGCAAGATAATGCCCTTATTTCTGAGCAAATATAATCTGTCTTTGCTTAATTACTTTGCACCTTCTTTGAAGAAACTTTATCTTAGAATTTCTCGTATTGACTCGTTGTTTGTCTATGATTGATCTAAAACTCAGTCTTTCAAAATGATTTCGAAATATATTGCCTCAGAATTTGTTCGTTATTTTCTGTTGTTTCTCAGCTCTTTTGTTCTAATGACACTGGTTGGGAATTTTTTTGGCAATCTAAGTGGAGTGTTTTCTGACTGGTTGAGTTTTCTGGAGTTTCTTCAGGAAACAGCAATGTTGTTTCCATTATTACTTGAATTGATAATACCAATCACTGTCTTGCTGGCCACAATTTCCACATTCAGTTCATTCAACAAGAATGCAGAATTAATTGCAATGCGCAGTTCCGGAATTGGCGGCTGGAGACTGGCTTTCCCTGTGTTAGGTGTTGCTGTATTGATTGCTGTGTTTGCTTATTTAAGCCAGAATTATATCTACACCTGGATGCATCAGACATGGGTAAAACCTGACAATGCTGCCCGCTTATTACCCCTGTGGAAGATAGGTGAGGATCGCAGCATATATTTTTTTGGTGATCGCCGCCAAGGGGGGCGTGTGAGTTCGATTACATCATTTCACTGGCAGAAGAATCCTTTTCAGCTTGTGACGAAGACTGAAATTGAGCAAGGCAAACAGCAGGAAAAATCATGGATTTTTCAAAATGTGCAAAAGCACTTATTCCAGAATGAAAATATTCAACTGAAACACCTTGATCAATGGCAAGTAGAAACAGAAAAATTACCAACAGTACCCTTTGAAGTTCCGACCTCACCTCATCACAAACCCATACTTGATTTATACGAAGATACTCAAAAACTACAGAATGAGGGTCAGGATGTTACTCAGCATCGAGTTGAGTTTTTCCAGAAAACTGCATACCCTTTTCAAATTTTCATCATGGTTTTGATTGGCCTTGGATTGTCTGCATCCTATAACAGAAGGGGGATGGCAGCAGAATCACTTGCCATAAGTTGTCTGTTAGGTATTTTATTCTGGATGATCAATCAGATCACTTTGGCAGTTGGAGGTGCGGGTCTGATAACGCCTTTTTTTGCAGCCTGGAGCGGGAATATAATTTTTCTTAGTTTAGCAATCTGCCTTTTGTCATATAACCGCGTTTGATTAAGTTTTATGAAATTGGGTAATGTGGTCAGATTTTAGTATTCAATTTGTTATGAAAAAATGGATTTGGTGAATTGTTTTGCATCAAAAGGGCGCAGATCGTCTACTTGTTCACCAATGCCGATATAACGCACCGGAATATCAAATTCATTGACGATGCCGATAACAACTCCACCCTTGGATGTCCCATCCAATTTAGTAATTATCAATCCTGTCAAGTCAGCAGCTTGCATAAATTCTCTAGTCTGAAAAATAGCATTTTGACCTGTTGTGGCATCCAGCACCAGCAATACTTCGTGTGGAGCATCCGGAACTAACTTCCGAATAACTCTCACCATTTTTTTTAATTCTTCCATTAAATTCTTTTTGGTATGTAAACGTCCTGCAGTATCACAAATCACCACATCATACTCCCCCTCGAGCCCTTTTTGTACGGATTCGTAAATCACCGCGGATGGGTCTGTCCCGGCTCTCTTCTGGACAATATCGCAATCAGCCCGTTTACTCCATTCAGCCAACTGCTCAATGGCGGCAGCACGAAAAGTGTCTCCTGCACCCACCAGTACTTTTTTACCTTTCTGGCGATATTGTGCCGCAATTTTTCCAATACTTGTCGTTTTTCCAACACCGTTCACTCCAACAAAAAGCAAAATTAGCGGTTTCCGATCTGTAGTACCCGGGACCTGATAATTTTTACTCATGATGCGTTCAATTTCCTGTTCAATTTCTGTCTGCAGTACTTGTGGATTTTTTAATTCTTCACGTTCCACTTTTTCTGTGATTGCCTCAAGTATACGTTGTGTTGTTTCCGGACCAATATCTGATCCGATGAGTACTTCTTCCAATTCATCCAGTACTTCATCATTAATTTCTTTTTTACCCAAAACTGCATCAGACAAATTGTTTAGCAAGTGCTTTCTTGTTTTATCAACTCCTGCACGAAGACGATCAAGAAAAGAATCAGTTTGCTCAGGCTTTTCAGATGGTATTGGTGTTTCAATTAATTCACGCTGAAGTATCTGCTTTTTTTGGCCTTGATCTTCTAAAGTGGTAATTTGGTCCTTTATTGCTTTTTCCCGCTTTTGAACTTTTTCAAGCTGAGCGGTCTGTTTTTCTTCTTGTAGCCGTTTTTCTTCCTTGATCCTTAAATCAAGTTCTTTGGCACGTTCTTTATTTAACTGCTCAAGCTGCTTATTTTTGATTGGCTCTGAGGGCTCATCAGGCCTTTTTTTGTTGACTGATCTGCTACGCAGCCAAATCCACAAAGCTAGAATAAAAAGTATCAGCAGACCTGTAAAAACAGCCAAAATTAAAAAAGTCATTTCATCTGAAATTGGCACTCCTTTGTTGATAAATTTGCTGAATAACAGATTTGCTTTTTCAAGTAGTGGATTAAATATTTTTTTAAATTCTTCAGAAAACATGTAAAATATTTTGCTTGTTTTTTAATATGTTAGCTAAAATCTGACGTATTAATTTTAACTAATATCTAAAGTTAAATATTATTCCGCCTGACAACAAAATGACCAGTTGGTCGATTGAATCTTTAAATTCAGCACAGAATAAAATCATTGAACATAAAGCCGGTCCTGCTTTAGTAATTGCCGGAGCAGGCAGCGGGAAAACACGTGTAATTACCCATCGTGTTGCACAACTTATTAATTCAGGAATTCCTGCTTCTTCAATCCTTTTACTTACCTTTACCAACAAAGCTGCTGACGAAATGACACAGAGAGTTGGCAGAACACTTGTAAATTCTTCTGATCAAAACAAGATTATCCATGGAACTTTTCACAGTGTGGCTAACAGGTTTTTAAAGCAGCATGCTAAATTACTGGAATATAAAAACAATTTCAGCATTTTGGATTCTTCTGATTCTAAAGATATGGTAAAAGCGGCAATTGCAGAAGTAATTGGAAAACCCGGAAAATTCTTTCCAAAAGCCGCAGTTTTACAAAATATATTTTCCCTGGCATTCAATCGTCATTGCTCGGAAAAAATGATTTTAGGATTGCCCTATACTCAACGTAATTTCTTCTTAGAGCAGCTGATATTTTCAGATTATCCTCATTTTGAAGACTGCTTGGAATCAATCATCAAAGTCTCAGCTGCCTACCGCCGTAAGAAAAGACGCGGACAAGTTATGGATTTTGATGATTTGTTGGAAAACTGGTTGGAACTGCTTGTGCTTCATCGTGAAAGAATTCCGCTTTGCCGGCAAATTAATTATATTCTTGTTGATGAATATCAGGATACCAACATGGTACAAGCAGAAGTGTTATTATTGCTCTCCCAGCCACATAATAATCTGATGGTTGTAGGCGATGATGCACAATCAATATACAGCTGGCGTGGTGCTAATTTTGGTAACATGTTAGAGTTCCCGGAACGCTACAAAGCTGTTACATACTACATGGAGGAAAATTATCGCAGTTCACCAGAAATTTTAGAAGCTGCAAACCAGAGCATAAATTATAACACACGTCAGTTTGAAAAAAACCTCTTTAGTTCATTGCCTGAAGGAGAAAAACCTCTCGTACATCATGTATGGTCCTCTGAAGATGAAGCAAACTTGGTTCTGCAAAGTATTCTCAGTTACAGGGATCAGGAAATTTCATTAAATGAAATGAGTGTGCTGTACAGGAACCATGTTCAATCAGCAGCACTTCAAGTCTCATTGACTCAAGCTGGAATTCCTTTTGTTATTCATTCCGGAGTTAAGTTTTTTGAGCAAGCACACATTAAAGACTTAACTGCTTTTCTAAAAGTTCTTTATAATCCCCTTGATGAAATTTCATGGATGCGTCTGCTCCGACTGCTTCCTGGCATTGGAAATAATACAGCTTTCAGGATTTTCAGTGTTTTCCAGGATCAGCAGGCTGTTCGGCTTACAAAAGACAATCAAGCTCTGCACAAACTGATTCCTAAAAAGGCACTTGAAAACTGGATTGTACTGCTTGAATGTTTTCAGAAAATGCTTGGTGAAAGTATTTCTCCGACTGAGATGATAGGAATTATATACAATAACTTTTATCGTGATGTGCTATACAGCAGCTTTGAAAATGCCCAACAGCGTGAGGCAGACATTCGTTATCTTGAGGAATTTGCAGGAAATTATGAACAATTAGAAGCGTTTTTAAACAAGTTGTCATTGGTAGGATCGAGCATCGTAACTGATTATGAATCAGAACAACAAGATAATCAGGAAGCTATCACTCTGACTACTATACATCAGGCCAAAGGGCTTGAGTGGGGTGTGGTAATTGTAATAGGTTTGACAGAAGGATTGTTCCCACACCAAAGGAGCCTGGAAACAGAAGAACAAATTGAAGAAGAACGCCGCCTGTTTTATGTGGCGATGACTCGTGCAAAACGTCATTTGCTGCTAACTGCCCCTTTGATTTCTTCAAGTTATTTTAAAGGTGCCAGTAAGCGCTCTCGTTTCATCTTCGAACTTGCTGATGAATCAATTAATAAAGTTGTTCATAAATTTGATGATTACTCATATTTAAATCGAAGAGGCACAACTCAATTTTATTTTTGAAACCTATAATTAGAGGTTTAATTTCTCTAGTTTAGGGCTGATGATGTAGGTACAATATCTTGCATCCGGGTTATTCTTGAAATAGTCATGATGGTAATCTTCTGCTTGATAAAATTCATCAAGTGCAAGGATTTCTGTGACAATTTGATCTTTATATTTCCCGGATGAATCAGCATCCCTTTTTGACTTAAATGCAGTTGTTTTCTGTTCTTCATTTTCATAGAAAATAACAGAGCGATATTGTGTTCCCACGTCTCGGCCCTGACGATTCATGGTAGTAGGATCGTGGCAACGCCAAAACCATTCAAGTAAAGTCTCGTAACTAGTTTTGTCTGGATTAAAATTTATTTTAACCACCTCAGCGTGAGAAGTTTCACCAGTACATACCTGCTCATAAGTAGGGTTTTCTACATTGCCGCCCGCATAGCCGGGGATAACTGATTCGACACCTTCAAGTCTTGAATAGACTGCTTCCAAACACCAAAAGCATCCACCGCCTAAAGTTGTGGACTCTAATTGTTTCATGAGTTCTCCTTTAGTAATGTGTAGGATTTTAGATTTCTACCAAAAAAATGACTAAGATAAACATAAACTGCCTGGGCTAGTTCTTTTAAGGAAATTTGTGTAGGACTAATTTCAATACCGCTTCCCATTCCAGTTTGTCGATTATGAAAATAAGCCAGACTGCCTGGGTGCAAAGCGTTAGTAAAAGAACTCCGGATACAGCAGTTTGGGCAACGTATGCCTCCCTGACTTGCATCCAGTTGATACGGAACCGAAAATTTTGCTGTTAATAAATTGCCGGACGTATTTCTCCATAGACTGCCTCCACACTGGATGCATGATTCCAGGTTTGGTGAAATTCCAAGCAGTTTTAGTAATTGTACTTCAAATTCAAATTTTATTTCTGCAATTTTTGCAGATTTGGAAAGTTGAATAATTGTACTGTGAAGCAAATTATAATAATCTTTTGACTCAACTGCAGGTATTTCACAAAGAAGCAATAATTCTGAAATGTAGCTGGCATGGAGAAATTTTGAATAATTTCTACGAATATGATGATAGCTTTCAAGCAGTTCACATTTTCGAATACGGACCAATTCAGTATTAGGTTTTACAGATAATTCAAAATGATTTGTCACGAACAATTCTGCTTTTGCTGCATTTCCTGTGCGAGCACTTTTACCTCCGTGTAAAACTCCAGCAATCTTGCCTGAGTCAGGGGTAAGGAAAGTCAAAATACTGTCATTTTCCTTAAAATCCATTGTTTTGATAACAATCCCATCTGTCTCAATTATTTTCATATAGGAATTATTTCAGTATTTTATCTTCTCTCAGCAGCGGCTTTGCTTCAGTCAGTGCATCTTCGGAGCGTTCCTGGCGAATAGCGATCAAAAATCGAATGGCATGATTCAGTT
This sequence comes from SAR324 cluster bacterium REDSEA-S27_B3, assembly GCA_001627865.1. Classification (GTDB taxonomy): domain Bacteria; phylum SAR324; class SAR324; order SAR324; family NAC60-12; genus Arctic96AD-7. The sequence goes on along the minus strand of LUQO01000006.1, from coordinate 3,922 downwards.
CGCTCCATTTTTCATTTAACTGCGTTCCTTTATTTTTTGCTGCAGGATATGCTTTTTGATCCATAGTTGTTGCAGAAATATTTACTTGACCTAATACTTTGGATGCCTCCTCAAGCTGATTGTTTTGGTAAAGAAGTTTTGCATAAAGAAGCGAAGCAGGAATAGCCCGTTGCCGTGAATTGTGTATTGCTCCAATGATTGATAAAATTTGAACTTCGGTGCCACTTTGTCGATAAACCCCTTCCAATGCTTCCAGCAGTTCAGGGTTGGCAGTGTTCTCAAAAGCTTTTTTAAGCACTTTAGCTGCCTCCAAGAACATCCCTGACTTTTGTAATTGGTTCGCTTCTCCTATTGCCTCAAACGGTTTGTCATTTGTTTTGTCTCTTTTTTGAGGAAGATAACGGAAAGACCAGTTTTTCAGGAACTTTGGATCCTGGCGCATCGCTTTTTGTAAATGCTCTTCGTGCTCCTGTTTAACATTATAAGTAATTAAACTTCCGTTATAATTGCTCAGTAATTCTTTCTCCTGTTCAATACAGGCGACCCAGTTTTCTCTGGCAATGTTAACTTGGCGCAGACCTGCCAATGCATCAGGATGTCCCGGAGTTATCCGGAGGATTTCATGACTTAATCTCTCAGCAAGATCCCACTCACTTAGTTTGCACGTGAGTTTTAAGTAAGGTAGTAAAACCTGTAAGTTCCCCTGATATTTATTGCGAAGTTCAGCGTAACTGTGAAGCAGTTCTTCTGCATTTTTTTCGTAACGCAGCAGTTCAAGGTATTGAACTCTGACAGATAATGGTGTTTCCGGCTTGTCCAGTTTACTGAAGCTTTTCCTCACTTGTTTTGGATCACGCAGTAATGACGCGTTCTCAAAATCCTGAGTTTTCTGAAGTTTTTTATTGTCTTTGTAACGTGAAAATTTCCCAAGGAAACTTTGAACAAACCGTTGGGGATGAGAAACAAACTGCCATAACTCTGTAACTGCCCACCCTGCCACAAATGAGCCTGCAAGCACCATCCATACAGATAATTGGATGGAGAAGTTTCCGTACAAATTCAAGGTCACACTATGACTGTTTTGCATGGCAAAATAACCCATGCTTCCCAAAAGCAGCAACGCGATTGCAATAAGAATTAATCTTTTCATTGTGTGATTTTAAATTATATAAACATAAATCATATTCGTTAGTTATGATAAGGTTCTCCACGTATTATTGTGAATGCTCGATATATTTGTTCCAGCAGAATTAACCTTACCATTTGATGTGTAAATGTCATTTCAGACAGGCTTAGAAAATGAACGCCTGCAGGCAGTACCGATTTATCAATACCATAAGCACCGCCAATAAAGAAGTTGGCTCTGGACGCTCCTAAAGTCATTTGTTTTTCAAACCATTGGGCTAAACCATTTGAAGTCAGTTTTTTCCCTTTTTCATCCAGAAAAATGTTCAGCTCTGTTGAATGAAAGTGTTTTAACATATTTGCAGTTTCCTGCCTGCGCCACTGATCTGCTGTTCCAGACCTGTATTGTGCTGGACTAATTTCATTTGATTCAAGATTGGTATAATGAGACAGTTTTTTCAAGTATACATTAATTCCGTTCTGTAAATAAGGTTCCTGTGTTTTACCAACCCAAATCAAACGTACTTTTCTCATTCAGGGAATTTGTGTTCCGAAATTATCTTTATGAAATAATGAATATTTGCTGAATACTATTGTAGACAGCAGTAAAAGACAACGCAAAAACTTCTGCAAAATTGGATTGTGATTGTCTGAAAATCAGCTATCTTTTTATGAAGTCTCGGTCATTCAATTACCGGTTGTGTATTAGTGAATATTAAATATCTTGATTGAATTCAAATGAACTTTGATTCAGCAAATAAACCTGAAAAATTTGGCACAAGCAGTGTGCTTGAAGAACAGGTGCTTTATAAAGGACGCTGGTCAAATTTGGTGGAATTCAGTTATAAAGATGATAAAAACCAAATTCGTAAATGGGAAGGATTGCACCGTAAACACAACGCTGAGGCGGTAATTATAATCGCCAAATTGGTACCTTCTGAAAGATACGTCATAATACGACAGTTTCGCCCACCTACGGATTCTTACATTTTAGAATTCCCCGCAGGATTGGTGGATCCAGGTGAGACTTTCGATCAGACAGCGGTTCGCGAACTTTCTGAAGAAACCGGCTATATCGGAGAAGTTCAAACGGTGAGTCCAAGGTTGTTCTCTTCTCCCGGGATTCTTTCAGAAGCAGTAACATTTGTGTATATGCAGATTGACGAAAAATTGCCGGAGAATCAGAGCCCGCGACCCCAAAACGAACCGGGAGAATTTATTACTGTTTTCCAAAAATCCATTGACGAAATTTCAGATTTTTTCCATCAAGAGTTAAAGCAGGGTGTCAAATTTGATGTTAAGCTTTATTCATATTTTATGGCACAAGGTATCCTGTAAAACAAACCCCATTACAACAAATGCCTGATCTTTCACGAGCAGAACAATCACAAAGAATTTTTTCACCGGTAATCATTACTGATGATTCAGGTGAAGAAGCTGTTACTGATGTCCCAGAAGCATTTTTATCTTCACCGGAAGTAAATAAGCTATTTCAGGACTGGTATGAGCAGCAAAGTGATCCCGATGAAGCAAACGCATTTTTGAAAAAACTCAAATTATTTTCATTGAGTTCTCCATCCATATTGGCTGTATTCCTTTTTATGCTTTTTCAGAAAGAAGATGATTTACCAGATGATATAGCACAAATAAATCAGGAGGGATCAGTAAGTGATCTTACTGAAGCAATTCAGCTTTTCCACAGGCTGTTGAAGGTGAATAAGTTTCCATTTCGCCCAAAAAATAAATCACAGGCTGAACTTACCATCAGAATGTTATTAACTGTTTTGGGAAATGTACAGCTGTTGACCGTTTACCTTGTGCTGCAGCTTCAGAAACTGGAACAAATGAATTCTCTTTCTCAGAAAGATCAGGAATCAAAAGCATGGACTGCGCTGCACATACACGCACCGTTGGCAGGGAGACTAGGGATATTCTGGATCAAAGCAGAGTTGGAAGACCATGCCTTTCGTTATCTGGAGTACGAGAGTTATCAGAACTTGAAGAAAAAAATAGCCCGGAAGCGCTCTGAACGTTCTGACAGTGTTGAAAAAATATCAAAAAAGATTCAGTTGATGCTGAATAAAGCTGGAATAACACATGAAGTTCAGGGGCGTTACAAACGTTTTTATTCTATTTTTCAAAAACTCGACAGGGTTGAAAATGATTTTGAACGCATACAGGACTTAATTGCTTTTCGCATTTTGGTTCAAAAAATAGATGAATGCTATGCCGCGTTGAGTTTTATTCATGAGAACTGGGCTCCAGTGAAAAATCGCTTTAAAGACTATATTGCCAACCCCAAACCCAATGGATATCAATCACTCCACACTACAGTCGTGGAAAACAAGGAAGAGCCATCAGGAAACCTTAGACCTGTCGAAATACAAATCAGGACTCATGAAATGCATCGTATGGCTGAATACGGGGTGGCTGCGCATTGGCTCTATAAGGAAAAACGCCACAAGACGAAAATCATGGAAGCAGAACAACTTGAAGAATCACTGACTGAAAAAATAAATGAGGATAGAGATGTTAATACGATCCCTGTAATTAATTTATTCAGTGATAAAATTTACGTGATAACACCTGCTGAAGAAATAATAGAGCTTCCTCAATCGGCTTCTCCTCTCGATTTTGCCTATGCAATCCATACTGAAGTGGGAAATCGTACAGTTGGAGCAAAAGCCAACGGAAGTATTATCAGCCTTGATGGTGCTCTAAACAGTGGCGACAATGTGGAAATCCTGACATCACCGCGGCAAGAACCACGAAAAGAGTGGCTTGATTATATTAAAAC
>LUQO01000059.1 GCA_001627865.1 SAR324 cluster bacterium REDSEA-S27_B3 | reverse complement strand
GAGCAATGGAAAAGTGGAACGATTCCATGCTACGATCAAGAACGAATGCATCAGGCGAAAAGCATTACTCGGTCAGGCTCATGCTAAAGCTGTCATTGAATCTTACATCGATTTCTACAACAATCAACGGTTGCATAGTGCCAATGGCTATATTGCTCCCTTGGATCAACTCACTGGCAGAGACGCCCAAATACACCAGGAAAGGAGAAAAAAACTCAATCAAGCAAAACTCGAAAGAAAACAAAAATATCTCAAAAATGAGAGCAGAATGTTAACAGACAAATGTGTAAATTCAAACTTCAATAATTGTACTCTTACCAATTATAAACGACACCCTGTTTTTTAGGATTTCAACTGAACCAGAACAGTACAGATGGTGTATGTAATTAAACATTTATCAGTGGTTAAAACAAATTATAATTTTAATTAAACGATTCCTGTTTAAAACTGGGCAATATTATTATTCTAAATTAAAAAACTCTGGTTCGATGATCTGAACGAATTTGATACTGCATCGATTCTGGGCAAACAAGGTCTAACTAGTACTTGTAGTAATACGAACTTCAAATAATACAATCAGCTTTACTTGATTTTAGCATTGAATTTGTTTATTATCCTGCATAAAGCTCTCAATCTGGAGGGTGGGGTTAAATTTCTTGGTAATTTAGATGCAGCATACAGGGAAAAAATACTTCATCCTAAAGGGTGGGAGCTTTTTTGTTTTGTAGCAATCAATTTAGTCAAACAAAAATATTCTACGTTTCATGTCAGATATGGAATCTTCTTATACAGTAATACAAGAGAATACTCGTTTTAAATTTCGGGAATTCATCACAAGCTATGGAGTATATCTGGCTCTTGTACTTCTGTTGATTGTTGCTGCGCTGATTACACCGAATTTGTTTGAAAAGGAAACACTTGCAGTGATGTTCAGGCAGTGTGCTCAACTTGGCATAATTGCGATTGGCCAGACTATGGTGATGCTTGTTGCAGGATTGGACCTGTCAGTGGGTGGAGTCATTGTAATAACTTCCGTAGTTGTTGCCGAAGTGAGTAACGGCAAAGACGAAATGATACCCCTTGCAATACTTACAGCATTAATCATCGGCATGATAGTCGGGCTTGTTAATGGTTTATTGATCACTAAGCGCAGAGTTCCTCCGCTTGTGGCTACCTTGGTAATGCTTTTCCTAATACAAGGAACACAGCAGGCCTTCACTAGAGGTGTACCTGGAGGATTCGTTCCTAAAGCCATGGGAATTGTAAATCAGTCATGGGGATTTATTTCCATTCCATTGATGGTCTGGATCGGGCTAAACATAGTGTTTATTGTTATTTTAAACGGCACATCTTATGGACGCAGGATTTATGCTACAGGGAGTAATCCTGAAGCAGCCAGACTTACTGGCATTCCAGTTAATCTGATTAAGATATCGGTTTATGTTTTAGCAAGTGGGCTTGCTGTAATATCCGGTGTTATATTGACTGGATATGTTGGCTATGTGGACCGTTTCATTGCTACTGGTTTTGATCTCGACTCAATTGCAGCTGCAGTTGTGGGGGGGACTGCATTTTTTGGAGGAAGGGGAGGCTTAGTTGGAACAATTGCCGGAGTTTTGATCATCCAGATTCTGAGTACGATGGTTGTATTGATAGGTTTGGAAATTGAAACACAGTTCATAATCAAGGGCATTGTCATTCTGGCAGCAGTTTCACTATACGGTCTTGCTCGAAAAAAACAATAGCATATGAAAAATTTTTGCTGCAGATGATTTATTGATAGAACAAGAAATTACCTTGATGAATCAAAAAGAACCCAAATACATTCTTGAAATGCACCACATCTCAAAGTCTTTTGGTGGTGTTAATGCACTTCAGGATGTTTCATTAAAATGCAGTCCAGGGAATGTTCATGCTTTAGTTGGAGAAAACGGTGCAGGAAAGTCAACACTAATCAAGATACTCTCCGGTGCTTTGAAGGCAGATGTCGGTGAGATCATATTTAAAGGTAACAATCATGCAAGCTTTTCAACTCGAGAAGCATTGAACCAAGGGATCAGTGTAATTTATCAGGAATTATCCCTGGTTTTACAAATGACTGTTGCAGAAAATATTTTCCTAGGCCGAGAGCCCAGGAATGCATTTGGTCTGATAGACAAAGTGCGGCTCAGGTCGGAAGCCCAAGATCTTCTAGAGCAATTAGGAATGAAGATGGACCTGGACGTGGAAGTTGGGGACCTAAGTGTTGCTTATCAGCAAATGATTGAAATTGCCAAAGCCTTGTCAAAGAATGCTGATTTGATTGTCATGGACGAACCTTCTGCAATACTCGCAGGATCTGAGCTGGAACAACTTTTCAAAATCATTCAGTCCCTCATTAAAGGAGGTGTATCCATCATTTACATTTCTCATCGTCTTGAAGAGGTATTTCAAATTGCTGATGTTGTGAGTGTCTTGAAGGATGGTCAACTTGTTGATACAAAACCTATTAAAGAACTTGATCGTTCTCAATTGGTTAAGATGATGGTTGGCCGTTCATTAGATGAAGTTTTTCCTGTTTCAACTCAGAAACCAGAGGATATTATTCTTGAAGCAAAGGATATTTCAACAGATACCATTCTTAACCGGGTAAGTCTTAATATCCGTAAAGGGGAAATAGTTGGTTTGGCAGGAATGGTTGGTTCCGGAAGAACTGAATTGGCACGAGCTCTTTTTGGTGCAGATATGCTGGCTTCTGGAAGTATAACCCTCAAAGGAAAGAAAATTTTATTAAACAAACCATCAGATGCAATTAAGAAAAAAATATCCCTTGTTCCAGAAGATAGAAAACAGCAAGGACTCTTTATCGAGTTGCCAATCAAGAATAACATCACTATGTCCATATTACGCAACATTTCTCTGTGGGGATTTTTAAATTGGAAGAAAGAAACAAAGATTGTTGAACAAGCCAGGAAAAAACATTCAATAACAATGGTATCAGGGAACCAGGAAATTCAGTACCTCAGTGGAGGCAATCAGCAAAAGGTGGTGCTTGCTAAATGGCTCCAAACCCAACCAGAAGTAATCATAATGGATGAACCTACACGAGGTGTTGACGTTGGTGCAAAATTCGAAATTTATCAACTAATGCGTCTGTTGAATAAGGCGGGGATTGCGATACTGATGATTTCATCAGAACTCATAGAAATTCTTGGAATGAGTGATCGAATTCTAGTAATGAAAGAAGGAAGTATAGTTGCTGAGCTACAACCATCTGAAACTTCAGAAGAACAAATTATTGAATATGCTACAACAAAATAGAATAGCAACCCGATTAGGATGAATTATTAAATCTATGACTATGAAAAGATCATTTTTTCAGAAACATTCTCTGATTCTTGTCGTTTATGGATTTATTATGATATTGATGCTCGTTGGTGCGTTCAATTCAGATCGTTTCATGACTCTTCGTAATTTAACAAATGTATTAAGACAGGCAGCTTATCTCGGCACTGCTGCTCTGGGAGAAATGTTAGTGATTCTTACAGCAGGAATCGATCTTTCAATTGGCTCCCTGGTTAAACTGTGTGTACTTGTTTCAGCGATCGTCATGGATGGCAATCCGGACAATGTTTGGATAGCAGTAATATTGACTCTAGGAATTGGACTTCTGGTCGGTTTAATTCATGCCTTTTTGATCAATGAATTTAACCTTTCCCCTTTCGTTGTAACTTTTGCGTCTCTCTTCATTCTTCAGGGAATTTCCTTAACCATTACTACTAAACCAATCGGACGAGCAAGCAGGGATTTTCTCATGCTCTACAGCCAGAAATTTTTGGGGGTACCAATCATTGTTTATTATTTTATTTTCATAATTCTCCTAGTGATGTTTCTACTCAGAAAGACTGTGTTTGGGAAACACATTTATGCTATAGGTGGGAACCATTCTGTAGCAGAGCTATCAGGAATTCCAGTCAAAAAAGTACGTTATGGAGTCTATTCTTTATGCAGTGTACTGGCGGCTTCGACAGGTTTGCTTTGGCTGATGCGAATGGGGGTCGGAGATCCGGTGATTGGGAAAGAATTGGAACTGAATGCGATTATTGCCGTAGTAATTGGAGGAACCAGCCTCTTTGGGGGAAGAGGAACAGTTATAGGTGTTCTTGGAGGTATACTATTATTGACATTCACCGATAACCTGCTAGTTGTTCTTGGAGTTAATCAATTCATTAGCGGACTTGTCAAAGGGATGATATTTGTTGCTGCCGTTGCTGTTTATAAACAGAGTGACAGATCAAGAGGAACTTTTTCAGGACCTTGAAATACTTTAATATTTATACAAGATTGGGAGGAACACCCAGTTTACGGAAGTGATCTGCTGCCTGAATCAGATGTGATCTTCCATTATTCAGTGATATCTGCAGATGACCCGGGAGTAATGCATCAAAATCCAACTCCTCTATTTTGAAAATAGATTCTGCATAAACATCTATCTTACAGTCATGAATATTTTGGAGCAGGATTTTACCCCCCCAAAAAACCATGTCTCCACCAAAAAGATAGTTTTTTTCACCACCCTTTAAGAGAAAACTCAGGTGTCCATCACAGTGGCCTGGAGTTTCATAGGTTTCTAAAGTCAACCCTCCTATACGAACTAAGTCTCTCTCGGAAAGTTCAACATCAACTTCACAGGGTTTCAGCACAAAATCCTCAGGATAGAAACCTACTGCTTTACCAACATCCAGAGAAGCAGCTTTCTCATCGCCATTTCTGATCAGGGGAGCAACAGATTTTGCAGCATACATTTCAGCATCCAATTTAGTCCTTGCTTCAGCTGCTGCACCAATATGATCACAATGGTAATGAGTAACAAAAATCTTCCGAATTTTTTTCGGATCCAGACCATCATCACGAATATTAGAAAGTACTGTTTGGAAGTCTTTTTCGATACCGCAACCCGGATCAACAATCGCAAGTTCAGTTCCGCTGTTGATCACATAAATATGACAATCAAGTCGACCAGAAATATCAAATCCGTAATATCCACCTCCTACTAGGTGAATGTCGCTGGTTAGTTTCATTAATTAATTGCAGGTTTAACCGGCAGTCCATAAAATTATTTTAGCTGCCGGTTAATATAATTGAAGGGATGAATTCCCTATTACCAGGATGTGAATGTGTGACTGTTTATTTCCTAAGATAACCTAATTTTTCAAGTCTTTCCTCAGGAAAGAGGATAGGACCAAAAACATCGTCACTCCATTTATTATTGTAGTATTTTCTTCCTTCGGTATCAGAAAATGTTCCCGTACCCGGAATATTGTCTACAAAATCAATAAATCGCGAGACAAGACGTCCACGCAAAATATTTATAGCCGCATCAATGCATAGGACCACCATCGCATTCGGATACTGCCATGCCCCATATTCCAGATTATTTTCTACGGCTTGTCTCAGGAAACCAGTGGCAAATTCTCCACCACCAATGGGAGGAATTTTCATGCCCTTGTCAAGGTAGGCGCTCACAATACCCTGGGACATTTGAGCTCCTCCTGACCAGATTCCGTCGATGTTGTCTCTATACTTGACCAACCATGTTTCCATGATTCGTTTTGCCTCAGCGGTGGACCAGTTCCCAGGTTGTTCATCAACCAGTTCAATTCCTGGATATTTTTGAAAGGTCGCTTTACCACCTGCTTCCATGATGTCAGATGTGCTCACTCCAGGAATACCTGTCATCATCAACACTCTCCCCTTTCCATTAAGCTTTTCACCCAGATATGTCGCTAACCCGGCACCACTGGCATAGAGGTTTGTTCCAATCTCTGTGACAAAATTATCTGTTTCTACAGCACTGGCGCACAAAACCACAGGAACTCCCTGGGCCATTGCTCTTTCTACAGGAGCAGTGAGAGCTGCAGCCCCCATCGGAACCAGGATCAAAGCATCAGGTTCCTGAGCCAGGAGATCCTCTACCTGTGGTACCTGCTTGTCTGCTGAAGCCTGTGCATCAGCATACAGTAATTCACTTATAACCCCTTTACCAAGTTCCTCCGCATACCAGTTTGCGTGCTCATCAAAGAGAGCTGACCAAGAGTTACTGGTTCCCTGGGCAGCTAATGCAATTCTATAGGGCCCGACTTTACGAAATTTTGAAGTGTCATAATGTTGCCCCTTTCGTTTCAGGACACTTTGAAGATAGGGGGAAGAGTTGATTTCCTGTTGAGTAAACTGATCTGCTCCAAACAATTGGAATGAAAGAGGAGCCAGCAAAATTACCAGACATCCAGAAATCATCTTTTTGAAGTTCAATGAAATTTTCATAGGCATCTCCAATTGACATTAACAAATAATTATGGCCATAATGACTAACCATAAAATGAAAAGACACAATCATATATGACCTGTTGAATTTGTCAAGCATAGATTTTAATTTTATCAGTCCAAATTTAGCTGAATTGTGAAAGGAGTTTAGTTGTTTTAATCAAGTAATCTGCAAATCGATATTGAGATGGAGTGAATTATGGAAGAAAAGTATGAAAATCAAAAGCATCAAAAACCAGTAGGCAGGATGAGTTCTGAGGAAATGGAAATCTTCCTAGCCAAAGGGTACACCCTGAGGTTAGCATGCTTAAAGCCTAACGGAGATCCTTTTGTTATCCCCTGTTGGCATCATTGGGAAAATAAAAATGATTGTGACAAAGCATCAGGTTGTGACTGCGTTAACGGGTGTTTTTGGGTCATTCCCAGATCACGCTCAAAATGGGCTGCATACCTGAAAAATGATCCACGCTGCAGCTGGGTCATTGATGATGACCAGACGATGGAAAAAATACTTTGTGAGGGAGTTGCGGAACTGGTCGAAGAAAGTGTTGTCGGTGGTAAATGGGTGGAAATTGCAGAAAAAATGGCTATTCGCTATCTTGGTCCGGACGGACCAACTTATTTGGTTCCAACATTAAATCAGCCTCGCTGGCTTTTCCGGCTTCGTCCCGCCAAATTGAGAAGTTGGCAGGGAGTAGGCTGGGCTAAAAGATACTGGGTGCAGGACACTGGAGGGCCAAGCTGGAAGGAGGCTCATACCTTAGCTTGATTCAGGTTATTCTCTCCCAAAATCTTGTTTGGCGAAGATATTTCTGACTTCTTGTATTCCCCTTGGTGTGTATTAAGTTATAAAGATCTTTAGGAGTATCGATATCTAGTGCAAATCCTGCTAGCTCTCTGGAATTAATTTTCAGACCTCTTTTTTGAGCAATCTCTTTGTGTCGAATAAAACTTTTCTGGCCAAACCTTAGCGGCATGATGTAAGGTGGTGTAAGTACCATACAATTAGAACCAGACTTGTCTTGAGAGGGGATAATTGACACGGAAGGCGACTGAGGATGAGTCTCTAAAACGCTATATATATCTTTATCTGTTACCAATGGAATATCTGCAGGAATAAGAAACATTCCCTGAATTCCTTTTCCCTTGAGAAAATTGACAGATTCAATGGCTGCTTGATTTAGTCCACGGTCAGGTCCAGTTGTAAGAACTGAAGCTCCATAAAGTTTTGCTATAGAAATTGCATTCTGGCAATTAGTGGCTAAAATGATCTTTTCAAATAAATGAATTTTTACCAAAACACTAAGAACATCCTCCAGCATCGCGGAAAACAAATGTTTTCTTTCTTCCGCATTGAGGGAAGGAGACAGCCTTTGCTTGGCTTGGGAGAGATTCTTAACTGGGATGACTGCCCACACAGGGTGATTTTGTAATTTATTAAAGATGAAGATAGTTTAAATTGATTTAGAAAAATCTAACACTCTTCTGGCCAATCTGATTTTAGACTTAAGATCGATCATAATGGTATCTTCCAAACAAACTTTAACTCCAAGAGATTCGATCCGTGATGCATCATCTTCATCCCTCTTGTCTAATATAAATCCATCAATGAAACTGCTGTAATATTTAGCTACAGCCAGAGCAGAGACAGGATATCCAAGGTCCCTTAAATTATTTGCAGTGGGTCCTTTAACTGCAATACCACCTACAATCGGACTAACTGCTATAACTTTTGCCCTGCTTTTCTTTAGGCCTTCTTTAATACCCTTCACTGAAAGTATCGGATCAATGCTCAAAAAAGGATTAGAAGGACAAATAATTATTGTTTCCAGCTTTGAACTGTTCAGTACCTGTTCCAAGCCAATGCAAGGCTTAGCCTTTTCAGATCCATTAAATTTGAGAGAAATAATTGTTGGCTTACACTGTTTTCTGACAAAATAATGCTGAAAACTTAAAACTCCCTCATTAGTTTCAACAATGGTCTGTAATAGATCGTCAGTTGCAGGAATGATTTGAGCTTCTATTTTATATTTCCTGCATAACATCGAAGTGATTGCTGAGAGCTTCTCACCCTGGTTCAGTCTATGTGTTCGTTCAACATGAGTTGCAAGATCACGGTCACCAAGTTGAAACCAAGTCTCTCCACCTATTTCCTTTATTGTATCCATAAAAGACCATGTCTCATTTGCCAGACCCCATCCCCGTTCAGGATCTGATCTTCCGGACAAGGTGTACATTAGCGTATCAAGATCCGGAGAAATATATAATCCCAAATGTCGGAAATCATCCCCTGTGTTACCTGCAATCATCAGTTTTGGGGATTTAATGACATGTTCTAAACCTAGACTAAGCTTTGCACCCCCGATTCCTCCTGATAATGCAAGGTGTGTGACGGGATGTTTACAATGTCTGCTGAATTCTTGCATTACAGAAATAAATCTTTTTTGATATCTCGAATTAAACCTGAAGCCGGGATTTCATCCAAAAATGTCTTGAAACCCTTTATCAATACTACGGGTAGAGCTTCATCTGCTTGCCCCTGAATCAAGGATGCAGCAGATGCTAACTCATCTGCAATTGCTTGTTCACTAACTTGTAATTGATTTCCATAAAGATCCTCTCTACCCTTTAAATCTAAAATGGCAGGCAACCCTGCCACCCCGATTGCGGTACCTATTGAACCGTTTCTCCAGGCTCTCCCTATGCTGTCATTAATAATAACTCCCAAGTGAGATCCTGTTCTAGCAAGTAATTTTTTATGAATTGTTTTTGCTGAGCCATCAGGGTTTTTTGGTAGTAATAGAACCTGTTCTTTTTCATTATCCTGTTCAACATTAGAGTGATCAATACCTGCATTGGCAAGAATAACACCCTGATGATTTTGCACCACTATAAGTCCTTTTATGCAGCGAATCACTTTTTTGGATTCATTAAGAATCAACTCTACTAGACGAGGATCTTTTTCAGTCAGTGATGCAAGTTCAATCGAGCGTTTTGAAGGTTGAATCTGCTTGAGATTTACAAGGCGTCCTTCAGATTTAGATACTATCTTCTGGGCAATTACTAAGATATCACCATTAGACAATTGAAATTTATTAGAGTGGACAGACTTAATGATGATTGTGCACAGGTCATCTCCGGAGTGAATGAGAGGAATGTCTTGGAGTGGATAAATTCTGATTGTTTCTACAACAGCATCCGATTTCACTTTAAACCCTTAATCCACTTCTCCAATCGTTCCAATCCTTTTTCGAGTTTTGGAATTGAAGTTGCGAAACAAAGTCGAAGGTAGGAATCATATTGTGGTCCAAACGCACACCCAGGAGCAAGCCCTACACCGCTAGTTTTAAGAAGATCCTTGGCCATTTCAAGACTGTCTTTCCCATCCCATATATGGAAAAAAGCATAAAATGCAGCATGAGGAGGCACAAACTCTATTCGTTCCTGAGATTCAGCCCATTCTTGAAAATAGGAAAGGGCTTTTTGGTACCGTCCATTGCTTTCACGTATAAAATCCTCTCCCTTACAGAGTGCTGTGATTCCTGCCTGTTGTATAAAGGGCGCAGGTCCAGCAACATTGTATTCAGTTAGTTTTTCGAACTGAACTTCAAGATTTGATGGAGCAGTGATCCAGCCAAGTCTCCAACCTGTCATCGCCCAAGATTTTGAAAAACTGTTAACTACAACCACCCGATCTTCTTGATCCATAATTTCGCAGAAAGAAGGTGCATGGTCTGACTTGAAATAAATACGGGCATACACCTCATCACTTACTATCCATATTCCCTGTTTCCTTGAATAATCCAGCAGGGCTTTTTGCTCTTCGTTTGACATGGTCCACCCAGAAGGGTTATTAGGTGAATTGATAACGATTGCAGAGGTGTTTGAGTCACATGTATCAATTACTTGATCCAGGTCCAGATTCCATTTTCCATCTTTCATGCTGATGGGTACCCCTTCCAGCTTAGCCCCCATGATCCTCTGTATAGCAGGAATGTTTGGCCAACTAGGTAACAAAACAACAACCTTGGATCCTTTTCGTGCGAGTGCCTGTGCGGCAATCATAAGTGCATTCATTCCAGAAACTGAAACAGTAATGTTTTCTGTAGTAATTTCAGTTCCATAAATTCCATTCATGTATTCACAGATAGTCTCTCGCAAAAGCATTTGGCCTGAATTAGGGGCATAAAAGGTTTCTCCACGGTCAAGAGATAGTTTAGCTGATTCGCGAATAAAATCAGGGGTGCTAACATCTGGTTCACCAAACCAGAATGGTATTATATCCTTTTTACCTTCAGCAGATCTGACAATTTCACGTATTGGAGAAAATGGTAATTCTTCGATATCTTGTCTTATGCCTGTACTGGCCATTGAATAATTCATGGGACCATTCTTATATATAAGTTTCAAAGAAATATAATATTATATCTCTACTCGGGAATACAAAATTCATTCATCTAAACTTTAATCTACAATTTTGAAACATGACCCTTTCATTTTGTAGAATTTGTTAATAAATATCAGCACCGAAGTCATACTTTCAGCTACAACAGAATTATCAATCGAGCCAGCGTGCCAGCCTTTCATTCCCATTTCTTGAATCAACCCAATGACAATTTCTCTGGCTTCTTTTTTGTTTCCAAAAACAAGAATTTCTCCTTGTAAATTATCATCTCCAAGTAAATGAGAAGCTGCTACATTTTGAAAAGCAGAAACAACATGAACTTCTTTACCTAACCATTCCTGTGCTTTTTTTGCAACAGAGCCAAATTCAGGAAGTTGAACTCTAGCTACTTTAGGTGGAACCAAAGGGACTGTTGTATCAATAAGAATTTTTTTCTGGACAGCGGGCAAAATTTCCATGATTATTTCCCTGTGGTTACTGAAAGGAACTGTAAGCATGACTAAATCTGATTTTTCTGCAGACTCATAATTTGATTCAACAGATATTTTTTCTTTTACCAGACGTTGATTGATTGTTGATATTTTCTTTAATGCTTTATCAGGGTTCCTTGATCCAATTACAACCTTATATCCTGCTCTTGCCAGCCTGAAAGACAATCCTGTACCTAGGGCACCTGACCCCCCTAAAACACCTATCGATTTAATATCTTTCTCCATGATTATAGAAGAGTCAGAATATTCTTTATTATCATATTTCCTTATAGAAAAAGGGGTGACTGAATTTTTCAATTTAAATAAAGTGTTTCTTAGATTGAGAAACTTAAATCAAAAAAGCTCTGAACCTTTTAGATGAAAAGTTATTTTCTAAACACATAACCTTATTATTTCTAGAAATAGAACTTCATCAAATAGGCTGAGAGCTTTGAGGGAAATAATAACAGAATCAATTTTAAAATCAAGTAAAGTATTATTGTGATTAATTTCACTAATGAAAGTTTAGTGGGTAGTACGGTATTGGATTTATTTTCTCTTTTTTTTGCTTTATCAAATTCATATCGATCGAAAAATATTTGATTTATAGTGGATCCCAAAAAATCTCATTTCTCCCATTTGTTCTTTTTCTTAGGTCATTCTTCACACAAAAAAACCAATTTATACACCGTTGTTAAACCATTAATTGCTAATAAATCTCAAGACGGTAGTATTTCAATAATGCTGAGTTTTTACAGGGGCATAAATTATATTTTTTATTGCTTATTGACTGTACTTAAAGTAATTTTATTTTTAGATTTATTTTGAAAATACATCTAAAATGAAGGAGATTTTAAATTCTGGTTTAAAGTTTATTTGATTACAATCACATTCGAGTAATAAATATGAACTCCAGATAGGATTTAATAATTATCTTTGACATACTGAGCTTGAACTTAAGTAAATTTAGTAAATTGAAAAAAACCAAAAAATTATGTCTATACCAAACCCCATCCTGACAAACATCGACTACGAACAAGAAGGCAAACAAACCGGATACCTTCGAATTCCACATTCAGTTCATCGTTCGGCTTACGGCTGGCTGCCATTTCCTGCAGCCTGCATAAGAAATGGTGAGGGCCCAACAGTATTACTGCTTTCAGGAACACATGGAGATGAATATGAAGGTCAAGTCACCCTTTCGAAACTGATTCATCAAATTGAGCCTGGCGACATCCGGGGAAGGCTGATTATTTTGCCGATGCTCAACTTCCCGGCAGCTAAGGCAGGACTTCGTACTTCACCAATCGATGATCTTAATCTAAACCGAGTATATCCAGGAGATCCTGAAGGTACCCCAACTCTGGTAATAGCCCATTACGTGGAGACAGTGCTGATGCCAATGGCTGATTATGGGCTGGATCTCCATAGCGGAGGTTCTTCACTGCATTACATCCCAAGTACCGTTGGAGCTCTGGAAACAGATGGAGGCAGACTAGAAGAAATCAAAAGATTAATGCTGATTTTCGGAGCCCCGTACTCCTTTTTCTTTCCAAGTGGGCATGCAGAGGGAGGATCAGCTAATCATGCGGCTAAACGTCAGAATCTTGTTATGTTTGGAACTGAAATGGGAGGTAGTGGGACAGTTACTCCTGAGTGTTTGAAAATTTGCGATGATGGTGTCCGTCGGTTTCTAGCTGAAGTTGGAGTATTGAAAAAAAGCGGTGTTGGACCAGTAGAATCAGTTAGTCGTATGCTTCACGCACCGGATTTCAGCTTTTTCAGCTATGCTGATGGAGATGGATTGTTCGAACCTGTTGCAAAATTAGGAAGTGAGGTAAATAAAGGCGATCTAGCTGGTTATGTACACTTCCCGGAAACTCCAGGAACCAGACCGGAAGCTGTATATTTTGAAGCAGGAGGAGTAGTAATCTGTAAGAGGATGCCAGGACGGATAGTACGAGGAGACTGTCTTTATCACCTCGGATGCGATTTCTAAGCTATCGACTTTCTGAAAACTCATCTACATGTAATCGTAAATTGAAAAATGATTTTTTACTTCCGGAATTCCGTAGCAGGAGTCAGGGGAATCTTTCAATTAATCCTGGCAACACTCTTTTCATAGAAGTAAAACACAGCTTCAAGCCAGACTTACCTACAACTTTCCGGAAGATCCATAAAAGTTTTAAGACATTTCTCCATCTACTCTTCAATGATTCCTGAAAGTTGTAGTTATGTTCCGAGATTTATCTTAGAGGAATATTTGTTTCTCAAGGAGGAAGATAATAAATCAACTCACTGGAATGCACTAATCCCAGTTCTTTTCGTGCAACTGCTTCTATGTATGCTGGATTTGTTTTCAGAGCAGTAATCTCTTCCTGCATCAAAGATTTTTCAATCCGCATTGAATCGATTTGTTGAGTTAATTTTTGTTCATGTGCTTCCAGTCGGTTAGTAGCCATACTTCCATAACTCCCAATTACTGAAATCACAAACATCACCGCGCCAAATCCGGCAATCAGTACCATTGTGAATAGTGAGCGCCATTCTTCGGTTTCTTTTGTCCAACCAACAGTATTTTCTTCAGATTTTGGTGGTGCAAACAATCCATTGACATAGAGGATGCGGTCGTGGTTCTTGAGCGGTTTGGATTGTACAGCCGTTCTGGTTTGTTGATTTAAACTTTTTTTAGCAGTTGGGTATTGCATTGTTGTATGTATTTTTCAACTTCTTGGTTAAGATACAAAAACTAAAAAAACTGAATGATCAATGTGTTATCTGTTTACTTGCTGGATTTTTTTGTGATGTTTTACACTGCCCTTCCAATTTAGCGCCTTCCTGTATTAAGAGATGGCCTGAAGGGACTTGAACCTCTCCATTTACATTTGCTGATGAATTGACTTCTAAGCGTTCATGAACCAGCATGTCACCATTAACTTTTCCTGAAACAACAATTATGTTCCCTTCCATCTTCCCAATTACATTACCGGTCTCAGATACAACAATTTCCTGATCACCATGAACAGCCCCCTCCACAGTGCCGCTCACAACTATTTTCTTCTGGGAATGGATTGTCCCTTGTATCAGCAAATCCTCTCCTAAATATCCCAGCCCTTTTTGTGCGGGGTAATTCTGGTTAGACATATTTTTACAGTTTTTATTTCAACGAAGATAAAGAGGTTGATCAGGATTAAATCTGGATATTGGAAGCAAAGGATTTGTACGTCGTCCGTTTACAATTATTTCATAGTGTAAATGCGGACCTGTACTGCGTCCGGTGCTTCCTACTAATCCCAGTAATTCTCCACGTTTAATTTTCTGACCACGCCTAACCTTTATTTTAGAAAGATGTGCAAACCGTGTTCTGTAACGAACAGACTTCTTTTTTCCTGGAAAAAAACCTCTGCCGTGTTGAAGTTCTACCAATAATCCGAAACCGTATTTACGGCTTGCAATACGGACAACTCCATCAGCTGGAGCATAAATTGGTGTACCTCTTTTTGCTCTGAAATCAATGCCCGCGTGAAAATCACGTTTCTTGGTAAAGGGATCCTTACGCATTCCATAACGATCAGATAAAGCTCTGCTTCTTATTGGAATTATGGTTGGAGTATGCCGCCAGAAACTGTGATTTCGTTCAATCAGCAGGCTCAAATCCTCAAGTTGAGAAACTTTTTCGTAGTATCCATCGGAGTTAAGGTAAAGGAACTTACGCAGACTTCCGGAACTCAGCAGTTCCTGTGGAGAGTCAAGTGACAAGCTGTCCAGAATAGTAGGACCTCCACGTCCTGTTTTTGCTTTAGTCCGTTTATTTTTAGGGACTTTACTTAGTGTTAATCCGGTAGTTTTAGAAATCTTTTTCGTGAGACGATTAACTGTTTCCTGATTTACTTTTAGAAACTCCATGTGTTCCGACAACTCCTGTTCTGTTTCAACAAGCTGTCTGCGTAATTGCTGAATAGTATTTGCCTGTTCTTCAAAACTTCTGCGATGAGATGAATATTCCTGCAAATGCTGATTAAAGAGCACAAAATCCTGATTTACTTTTTCCAGCCATTGCACCGTCTGTAGGGGATTTTCCTTATTATTAAGACTGGCTGTACATTGACCCTCAAGTGTCTGGCAAATATATTTATGCACTTCATCCAGCTTATTTATATTGGAACTGAAAAGCGCAGAATGTTTTTTAAACATTACCTTACTGTTATAAGCAGACTGCTTCAATTCTTCCACATAATCCTCAAGAAACGAAATACGAGACTCCCGGCCATCATAAAGATCAATTTGTTTTTGATACGCGGTTTTATCCATCTCCTGTTTTTCAAGCAGCTGGTATTGATTTGAAATAGTCTGGAACTGATCATAATAAAGCCAACTTAGAGAAGCTGCACCAAAAAGGAATATTGCCAGCAGGGAAAAAATTAATTTTGCCCCAAAATGATACTGGTGTACACCGGTATTACTGTCTTTTAGCAGAAGAATTGAAAAGCTTTTCATGAAATACAGTAATGAAAAAGATTAAAATCTACTCTGCATTATATCATGCGAACTGAAAAACCACAATTAATTCAGTTTGACTTAAACTTCGTCTCCTAATAGAGAAAAACAAGTCCTAGCCTGGACGCTGTACCAGACTGTAAAGCTTGGCTGAAATAAAAATTTCCAGCAAAACCGGATCAATATGTTTGTCTTTAGCTTCAAAGTTCAAAATATTTAGTGCACGTTCTGAAGGCATCGCTTTTTTATAGGGACGGTCCCACGCAGTGAGTGCGTCATATATGTCTGCAATAGTCATCATTTTTGACTCTAACGGAATTTCTGATTCTGTCAATTGTTGTGGATAACCGGAACCATTTAGTTTTTCATGATGCGCGTGCGCGATTTCCGGAACACGATTCAAATTTTCTGACCATGGGATAATTTTCAGGAAATTAAATGTGTGTGTCACATGAGACTCAATTTCCTGGCGATCCTTTTCATTCAAGGATCCTTTTTTTACAGAAAGCGAATTTAATTCATCTTCACTCAGGTAACATACAGGCCCCCCGATTGGTGGCTGAAAAGTTAATTGCGCAATTTCCTGAAGTTTCTCAAACCCTTCCTGTGCCATCACAGAAGGTTCGTTAGCGCTTAGAATAAGTTTCAGATAATCGTCTAATTCTTCCAGTTTTGCTTGGAGTAAATCTGAATTTACATCATACTTCCACAGCGCATTTTCATGAGTTTCATCCAGAAAATAAGATATTTGTTCCTTGCTGGACTTTAACTCCATCATTGCCCGGATCAGACGGAAGCGATCCATCAATGCCTGTTGTTCTTCCGGATATAATTTTTTGGATTTAACCAAAACACGCTCCCTTACTCCTATCTTGCCAAAATCATGCAAAAGAGAAGCATAGCGGATCTCACTCAGCTGATCTGCAGAGAAAGACGTATCAGCAAATCGTCCGGACTTTAACTGATCTACAGTTTCAGCTAAAGCAATTGTAAGTGTGGCTACTCTGCTGGAATGCCCTGAAGTTGTGGGATCGCGTGATTCAATGGCTTTCACGCTTGCGTTGATGAAGCCGTCAAACAGAATTTGAACGGAATCCAGAAGTTTGGCATTTCCAATTGCAATTGCTGCCTGAGATGCGATTGATTCAACAAATTTTACGTCCCTCTTTTCGAAAGGAATTACTTCTGCCAAGAATGATTCAGCATCAGATAAAATCGTGTCAGGATGCTTTTTGCTGTTTACCAATTGTATTGCTCCAATTACCTGCTTTTCCGTATCCCTGATTGGGACTGTCAGCAATGACTTGGTGTGATAATTGAACTTTTTGTCAAATTCATTTCCGCCCCATTTAAACTCTTTTTGCTGAGTTTGCTGTTGGTAATCTTCAATCAGTATTGATTTTCCATTCAAAATTACATTCCCAACAATTGTGTCAGAAGACAGTTCAAGCAGGTGTGTAGGTTTGAGATCAATTTTGCGGGAATGATTCTTAGATACCTGAAGGCGTAAGCGCTTATTAGCCCAGTAATCATCCTGCTGCTCCGTAGAATCAGGCGCAGATTCAATCAAAAACAATGTGCCTCCATCCGCATATGTCAAATTCATAGCCTTTGAGACAATCAAATTAAGAAGCGCGTTTAAATCCTTTTCACTGGAAAGTGAAACCCCGATATCATGTAATTCCACGAAATTTTGATCCTGCCTTATCAGGCGCGATTCAAGCTTTTCCCGATCATTATAAAGCTTCACGTTTTCAAGACATTGTTCCAATGTAAAATTCCAGCACTGATTTGACATGTTATCCAGTGAAACCCACGCCATGACCTTGTGAGGTGAATCCGGAATTGTTTCAACTTTCCCGGTATCAATCAGGATGATCCCTGAAGGAGGATCTTTCGGAGAATGTGATGACCATTGATCGTAAACTTTATCTTCAATTATAATGAGTTCAACTGTGTTAGCACAGATTTTATGAATGTCATCAATGGATTGATAATATGTAATTTTTGCATGTTTTTTTAGTTTTTCTGAAAGGGCAAATTCCGGACGCTTTGACAAGAACTCCGGAAAGACGAAATGCTGCTTTGATTTGTTTCCCATGTGGATTATGCGAGTAATCAGTAATGATTATCCCAAAAATTAATATACAAACTTAGTAGTGCTATAAGATAACGACTTGTTGTGTTTCGTCACGGTCAAACATTCAGTAAAAGCGGCTGCACTTCTTTCCAGTCTGTCAATCCTTCCTGAGTCAGCCGCTGGGCGGTTTGTTCCATTGTATGAAAGTAAAGATCATGTCCGGGAGAAACTAGTTTTTTCCCAGTTTCACCAGCTTGAATTCGATCACGTATGAGAGAGTTCACTTTCAAAATTTCATAAACAGGAATTCGTCCGGAATAACCTGTTCCCCTGCAACGCAGACATTCATTTTTCAATGATGTTGATTTTGTCTTGTCGCTGCTGTGGTGCGTGCAAACGCGACGTACTAATCTTTGTGAAACAATAACTGTCAGTGTTTCTGCCAATAGATCCGGAGCTATTCCTAGATTCAACAAACGTTGAATTGCTGTAACTGCGTCACTGCTATGAAGTGTGGAGAGTACCAAATGTCCTGTAAGTGCTGCTTTTACCGCAATTCCCGCGGTCTCTTCATCTCTTATTTCACCAATTAAAAGTACGTCAGGATCCTGACGTAAAGCTGCCCGTAGTGAATCAGCAAAACCCAACCCCTGTTCAGGCTTGACTGAAACTTGTGTGATTCCTTCTATATGATATTCAACTGGATTTTCAATTGTGATGATATTTTTTTCCTGTGAATTGAGTGCATTAAGAATCGCGTAGAGTGTTGTGGTTTTACCGCTTCCTGTTGGGCCGACCATTAGAATTAATCCGCTTGGAGCCTGACTTGCCTGATAAAGCATTTCCAAATCATTCTTAAAAAACCCTAATGCTTCCAATTTGTACTGTACAGGTGTCTGATCCAATAATCTCAATACCAGTTTTTCACCAAACTGTCCGGGGATAGTAGAGACTCTAACGTCGAACAGGCGATTTCCGTTTGAATGAAATGTGTAGTGCCCATCTTGAGGCTGACGCTTAATCGCAATGTCCATTCCGGCTAAAAGCTTGATGCGTGAGAAAATTGGGGGCTTAAGGCTCAACGGGATTGAAGCTGTGTCCTGGAGGTAACCGTCAATTCGGAATCTAACCCTAAGTTGATTTTTTTCCGGTTCAAGATGAATGTCCGAACATCTGCGTAAAATTGCCTCTTCAAACACTTGATGAATTTTGCCTGTTGCAGAAATATCAGCATCTCCTGTTGGTAACTCTGAAGATTCAAGCAGAGCCTCAATTTGCTGCTGTTGTGCTAAATACCAACAAACCGGCTGGCCAAGATGGAAAGCGACCATATTCAGGCCTAACCAGTTTGACTGAACAGACAATAAACCTGCCAGCTTTGACCCGAGACGGATGGGCAAAATACCTGTTTGTTTAAAAAGTTGTTTGGCTATAGAAGGAATTTCGTGATTTTGAACTTCTTCACATGTTGTGGAAAGCAGGGGGAGGCTGTAACGTTTGGACAAATTTTGCAGCAAGTGAGTTTCATCCAGCAAGTCCATTTGGATCAGATGCTGAATTTTTTCAAGTTCGGACAGATTTTGATATGTGCTGCCTGATTGGCTTATTACTTCAGGATCCAGATTTTTTTCCTGCACCAGCTCTTCTAACAAGCCCATTGTGCTACTCTGCTAAATACTGTCAGACAATAATGTCAGCTTAAATAATTCGCTGTTCTTATAAGGGTATCAGCATTACTCTATTTTTGTAACGCAGATCGACACTTTGTAATCCCGGATGCTGATTGCCTAATGTTGGGTAAATGTTTTGGAAGGTATGTAAACGTTCATTAAAATTCCGACTGCCCATTTGAATGGTAAATGGTACTTTGCGAAGCGGCACAGGTGTACCTGGTTGAGCCGATGATTTCAGAGGCCAGTTAATTTTCAGATTAAGAGGGTCAGAAATATCAATGCGGATTTTCTGGGCGGACCAGTCAACCATCCTGAATTGATCTTCAAAACGCGTCAGTGTTTCCAGCTGTTCTGATTTTTGGGCTGCAGCCAGCCCCTGCAGAGTAGTCAACAATTTTAATCCTCTTTCGAGAACAGGTGAATTCAAACGCTTACCCAGCCTCATTGATGAAACAGTCAGACCTTTGATTAGCGGCAAACTGCTGTGCGGTGAATTTAACAGAACATCTATGGGTAATTGTTTAAGTAATCGTTGATCATAACCAATCAGAACAAAATTAGTATTTGGTGAAGTGTCAGTTGATAAATTGGTTTTTTCCTGAGATATCTTAAGCAAAGCAACAGGTTGGTGTTCACTCAGAATAAGGTGAATTTCATCAGGAAATTTTCTGCGTATATCAGCTTTTTGAACAATCGGATGTGTTTGTAATTGTGCGGCAATTTGATAGGGTTTAAGATTAGACAATCGATGCCCTGGACGCAACCCACTTGTTCTCAGTACATCTGAGACATTTAACAGCTGGTTCCCTTCAATATGTACCTTTTTTAGCGGTTGTTTAAAAAAAGCCTGACCAACCCACAAACTTCCTCCTGCCAGCCACAATATAAAAATCAGACCGCAGATTCCAAATAACCTTTGAACTAACCAACGTATTTTATTACGCAGCACAGCTGGTTCATTTTCGATAAAATACGATGGTACCCACGAATTTCGAAACCCCGGCTCATGAACAGGTTTGCGTAGTTTAACTGAAATACCTGGAATGGGATTACTGCGGTTTTTCCTGACAGTGACTGAGGATGTGCCAAGCTTTCGTACCGCCGGTCTTCGATTTGACTGTCGTTTAAGATCTTTCATGGAGAAAAGGTTTAAAAAATCTCATGTTGATAAAGTCCTAGCTCTTATGTAAAAGAGTCAAAAACTCGTATTGTGCTAATTACCAAAAAAACTAGCCATATACAGCACTCTGCAGGATTTGAACCTCAGGCACCAAATCAATTGAGTATTTTCTTAAAACAGATTCCCGGACAGTGTTGATCAACGATAAGATATCATCAGATGAGGCGTCTCCAAGATTGACAATGAAATTTGCCTGTTTAGGGCTTATTTGAGCTCCACCTTTGATTGTACCTTTTAATCCGGAAGCCTCTATCAGGCGAGCAGCGTAATCTCCGGAAGGATTTTTAAAAACAGAACCACAGCTGGGCTGATTATAAGGTTGTTTTTCCTTCCGGAATTGTTGACATTCCAATAATTTTTTTTCTACAGTTTCCGGATCTGATTCATTAAGTGCAAACACTGCACGGGTTATAATCCGACCGAAGTTTCCATTAAGCTCAGAGTAGCGATAGCGAAATTCCAATTTCTCAGCAGGTGTGGTGTGTAAATCCCCGAGCATATCCATCCACTCCACTTCCTTTAAAAAATCAGCAGTTTCTGCCCCATGTGCTCCCGCGTTCATTGCAATAGCTCCTCCTATTGTGCCTGGAATACCAATTAAGAATTCCATGCCTCCCCATCCTTTAGGCACACATCGTTGCGCAAATGTAACGTCTGCCAAAGCAGCTCCGGCAGTGACATGATTATTTTTTGAATCTTCGCTTTCTTCTGAAGGCTCCCAGCACTTAAAATCTCCACTCAGGTGAATTATTATGCCTTGCCAGGTATTATCAGGCACAAGCAGGTTGGAGCCTTTTCCGATAATAAACCATGGAATACGATGTTTGCGGATGAACGGCAGTATAAGTGCTAAATCCCCAACATTGACAACATCAATCAGGCATTCTGCCTCTCCACCAATCCGCCAGGTGTTGAAGCGTTTCAAAGACTCTTTACGTCGTAATCGTGAAACAAGTGGAATTTTCTCAAGCGCTTCCAACCATTCCGGTTGAACCTCTTCAGACATTTTTTGTACTTGAAAGTTATTTTTTAGGGTTGGTATTTTTTATGCCTTCTTTATCTTTGTGAGGTGCATATAAATCTTCTAAGTTGTAGTATTTACGAATTTCAGGATGAAACACATGCAGAATAATATTTCCAAAATCCAGAAGTACCCAGTTCCCTTCATGTTCACCTTCTATACTTAAATGAATCTCACCTTCATGTTTTAAGCGATACTCCACATTTTCAGCAATTCCTCGGCAATGCAGCTGAGAACGGCCTTCGCAAATCAACAGATAATCAGCTAAATTTGAACTTTCATAAACATCTATCAAAACAATTTCCTCTGCCTTCGCATCCTCCAGTAGTTCCAGAATACGCTTTACCAGGGCTCGGTCTGAATCTTCAGTTATTAATTTTTCCAGATTTTTTTCTGCAAAGTTCCTTTCTAATACATTTTCATTTTTCTGTTTATTAAACAAATTTTGAGTTTCTGAAACCAAATTATTTTATAAAAGTTAAAATTTTAATCAGTAATCAATATTGATGCAGATTATTCTTCAGCGATTTACCGGAACTCAAACCATAATCAACAAACAGTCAGCTTTCAATAAAGGAATAATTTCGACCCTGCCAGGTTTCATTTGCTGCAAGATAATCATCAATAAATTGAGTTGGGCGCATTTTTTCTCGTGTCCAGGCAGGTGCGACTAACTGGTCCCATCGTGACGCAACTGCTGATAAACGATGTACAGCAATTTTTGGGGAAAGATTTTCAAGAAAGATTGCTACTTTGCGAGAATATTCTTCCAGTTCTATTGGAGAAAATTTCGATTCATTAAACAATTTCTCCAGAGTTGTGTTCCTGAGTACATGCAGATTATGCAATTTTACTCCGTCAACATCCAATTCTGATAACAATTGAGCTGTTTCAGATATTTGAGCGTCGGTTTCATCAGGGAGCCCAAACATTAGATGCACACAGATATTAACAGATGATAATGATTTTAGTTTCTGAATTGCTTTTATGGAAGTAGCGCTGTCATGTCCTCTTGAAAGAAAATCCAATTGATCATCATCAAAAGTTTGCACTCCAAGCTCAACAGAAAGATAGTTGTTTCGTGAAAGGTTTTTAAATATCTGCAGGATCCTCTTTGGCAGACAATCAGGACGTGTTCCCACCACCAATCCAACCACATCCTCTTCTTCCAAAGCTGCCTGATAAAGAGTTTCCAAATCCTTGAAACGTCCAAATGTGTTTGTGTAAGCTTGAAAATAAATCAAAAATTTATTTGCCTTATAACGTTTGCGGATTGCTTCGCGGTTTATTTGGATTTGCTTCAGAATAGGATATTCGCGGAACTGATGATATGCGGCTGAACCCCATTCATCGCAAAAAATGCAAACCGACATTCCGTTATGACCTTCCCTGTTCGGACAGGAGTCTGCAACTGAAACACTTACCTTATACACTTTTTCGCCAAAACACTCCTTGTAATGCTGACTGAGCGGACGGTATCGTTTCCCGTTTTCAAACGGTGGGACTTGCATCATGGAATTCATGACAAAATTGGGGTAGGCTTTGTTGCAAAAAAACTTCTGATTTTGTTGTTTTGTCTTAATAATGAAATCTATGGTAAAAAACTTTTGTCTATGACCCAGTCCATCAGCAGCTGATGTGTACGGTCTGTTTCAATTTCCCTTCCGTTCAGCAAAATTCGCACAGCATGTGTATTTCCAAGCGTCACTTGATATTCAGTTTTTGCTTCCCACTGATGGATTTCTTCTGTTGCTAATCTTATATCCTCTGCATCATTTCCATCCACAGAGACACTAATCCATGTTCCTTCAGATGCTTCAACTTCAAGAGTAAGCGGTTCTATTAAGTCTTGTTCAACTTCAGCTTGCACTAATTCCGTAATCTCTTTTTGTTTTTGATCAGCAGAACTGTTGCCCTCCTTTATTTCCGCTTTTTCCGGAATAGAATCTTCTGTTACAGCAAGCTGCTTTGTTGTTTCGGAATTATCCGGAATAGAATCTTCAGCTGCAGCAAGTTCCACCGTCGTTTCAGTTTTTTCCGGAATAGAATCTTCAGTTGCGGTAATTTTCTCTGTTGTTTCAATTTTCTCCGGAATGGTTTCAGTCACTTCAACAGGTTCTTCTTTAGTTTGGAGTTTAGCATGAAATGTTTCGATCATCTTTTCATCAGCAACAATTATTTTTTCACTTTCAATGGCTTTTTTATCAACTTCAACCACAACTGATTTGGCTAGTGTATTATTGTCGTTAGAAAGAAAAAAAGGCATCTGTGAAAAATAAAGTGAATACAATAAATAACCTCCTGAAACAAGAACAAGGCCAGTCACAATGTTGCGGATAGGATTTGATTCCCTGATTTCAAGAACCGGCTTAAAAGTCCTGATTTGTTGCTCATCCTGATCAACTGATTTCAAAACCTGGTCTATTTTATCAGCAATTTCTGTCTTATCAATTTCCAAAAACTGACAGTATGTGCGAACTAATCCTCGCAAAAATACCGGGGAGGGTCCCTTATCCGGATTTCCTTCTTCAATTGCTTCCAGAATCTTTACAGCAATATGCAGATGTCCGGACACGCTTTCAAGGGATAGATTTTTCGCAATTCGTGCTTCCCGAATTTTTTGACCAAGCAGCTGAAGTGATTCTTCTTCCTGTGGAACAAACTCCTCTTCCTGCGGAATGAATTTCTCTTTCTGCGGATGATTTACTGTAATTTTTTTTCTAGGCATTCTTTATCTCAGAGCGGCTGTAACCATAACGCGCCAGAAAGGTCTCGAAGGACATTGATTTAATATAACTTTTTTGATATAGCAGATGCATGGCTGCACTCACAATCTCAGCCGGATACTTGCTGATGGAAAAACCTGAGGCATCTTCAGAGAGGCTGGTTTTTACAAGGTCATGAAAAGGCAAAGTATTTTTGTCCGAAGTGTTTGAAATTAACCTGGCCACATCTGTACAAATCTGATCATACTGTTTATCAGAGATGATTGATTCATCCAATTGATAATAGAGAAATGAATGTACCAGGTACTGACGGATTTTCTGTTGAATCAATTCGTTCATTAGTTATCGAAAGTTCCGATTGTAATGTGAATAGCTGTTCAATCAGGCTCGGATTAACATTCTTATCATTTCCTTTTGTTTCAACTTAGAAGATATTTCTGATTTATCAAGATTATTCAGTTTATTTGATTTGTTACGAACAGTTTTGCACAAAACTTTTCAATTATTATTGTGCTTGAATTGGAGGAGGATTTACAACATTTCTGGAAAAAACTTGTTTTTAATTTGAATATTAGACAAAATTATACGTCATATTTGTTGATGTGTTGTATAGTATTCTCACATTTCGAAATTTTCCGGAAATAAATCTTAAAACCAGCAGGAGTAAGTTATGGCAAGTGACATGGTAGTTCATCTTGAGGATTCTAATTTTGATGAAGAAACAAAATCCGGATACTCACTTGTTGATTTTTGGGCAGGCTGGTGTGGACCATGCCTGGCATTGGCTCCGCTGATAGATGAAATTGCCGATGATATGCAGGGCAAGCTCAAAGTGTGCAAGCTTGATGTGGATAAGAACATGCAGACAGCAGCACGTTTTGGGGTTCGCGGAATTCCGTATATAGTCCTTCTTAAAGAAGGAAAAGAAATTGGCAACGTCACAGGTAATGACCCTTCCCGCGTGCGTGCTCTTGCAGAACAGGCAAACGGCTAATGTTTCCAAAAAAATCGTGCCCTCTGCACAAAACTGGTTGCTCCTGCTGACATTTGATGGAACTTGCTACCACGGCTGGCAGGTTCAACCCGATTCCCCAACCATCCAAGATACCCTCGAAAAAGCAATCCAGCGCCTTACAGGAGAAACTGTGAGAGTTCATGGCGCAGGCCGAACTGACTCCGGAGTCCATGCGCTCAACTACACAGCAAATTTTGCTTTAACTTCAACAAACATCAAAACAGCAGAAAAGTGGCGCAGCGCTTTAAATGCTGTTTTGCCTGATGATATTGTTGTCAAAGCCGCTCAAACTGCATCAGAGGATTTTCACGCAAGACACAGCGCGATTGGAAAACTCTACCGTTATCTGATTTGCAACAATTCTTATCATTCGCCTTTTGCAAAATATCAAAGCTGGCTGGTTTCTCAAACTTTAGACATTAAACTGATGAGACAGGCTGCAGAAGTTTTAACAGGCGAACATGATTTCTCAGCATTTCGTGCGGCAAGTTGCTCGTCACCAAACACAGTCAAAAATATTCGGGGAATTTCCATAAGCAAATCTCTTTATGATAATTCAACTTTGCTAATTGAAATTGAGGCGAACTCCTTTTTGCAGCACATGGTACGCATAATTACCGGAACATTGGTGGAAGTTGGTCAGGGACGCAAAAACTGTGATGATGTTGAAAAAGCCTTAAAAAGCGGTGATCGAAATCTTGCCGGAAGCACTGCCCCCGCGCATGGACTATATGCGTTGGAAGTTATATATCCGCAAGGAATGATCTGCTGGCCACAGGAAGTGATAGATAATTAGAGGGATTGTCATGGAATTCTTGCTTCAATCAGATTACAAACCATCCGGAGACCAGCCGCAGGCAATTGAGACATTGGTAGCTGGTATCGAACAAAACCACAAACACCAGGTTTTGCTGGGCATTACCGGTTCAGGCAAAACATTTTCCATGGCAAATGTTGTTCAGGAACTGCAGCGTCCCACATTGGTTATCGCGCACAATAAGACACTTGCCGCACAGCTTTATAACGAATTCCAATCCTTTTTTCCTGATAACGCTGTTGAATATTTTGTTAGTTATTATGACTACTATCAGCCGGAAGCCTATGTCCCGAGCCGTGATCTTTATATTGAAAAAGACACGGCGCTAAATGATGATCTGGATAGGATGCGTCTGTCGGCAACCCGCTCACTTCTTGAACGTCGTGATGTATTGATTGTAGCCAGTGTTTCCTGCATTTATGGTATCGGCTCACCGGAAAAATATGAAAAGATGCTGCTGATATTTAAAGTGGGAGATCGTGTTGCACGTCAAAATATCTTAAAAAGGCTTGTTGAATTACTCTACACTCGAAATGATCTGGACTTCCATAGAGGTACATTCAGAGTACGAGGTGATGTAATTGATATCTATCTGGCAGAATCAGAGTCGGCAATTCGAGTGGAAATGTTTGGTGATGAAATTGAAAGCCTTGTACGTTTCGATCCTTTAACAGGAAAAAAACAAATGTCCTATCAGCATTTTGTAATTTATCCTGCCTCTCACTATGCTGCCCCAGCGGAACATGTGCCGGAAACCTTGAGCTTAATACGTGAAGAACTCCTGGAACGTCACGAAGAACTTCACGCGCAAAATAAAATTCTGGAAGCCCAGCGACTTATTCAGCGTACGGAATATGATATTGAAATGATAGAACAGACTGGATCCTGTTCAGGAATTGAAAATTACAGCCGGATTATTGATCGACGAGCGGAAGGCACACCTCCGTCAACTTTGCTGAATTACTTTCCGGATGATTCCCTGATTTTCATTGATGAAAGTCACATGACACTTCCCCAGCTTCGAGCAATGTTTCGTGGCGATTATTCCAGGAAATCCACACTTGTTGAACATGGTTTTCGCCTGCCTTCCGCAGTTGATAACCGTCCCCTCCAGTTTCCGGAATTTGAGCATTTTCCGCAGCAAATGATTTATGTTTCAGCAACTCCGGGAGATTATGAACTGGAGCAAACAAAGGGTAAGATGGCCGAACTTGTGGTGCGTCCAACAGGATTGCTTGAGCCGAAAATTGAAATTCGTCCGGTGCTGGGACAGGTGGACGACATGCTTCATGAAATCCGATTGAGAGCAAAGCGAAATGAACGAGTTCTCATCACCACTCTCACAAAACGCATGGCAGAAGACCTGACAGAATATTATGAAGATCTTAATGTCAGAGTAAGATACATGCATTCAGATGTGGACGTTGTTGAACGAAGCAAAATATTGCATGATCTGCGTGCGGGAGAATTTGACGTATTAGTTGGAATCAATCTCCTCCGGGAAGGACTGGATTTACCGGAAGTTTCTTTAGTTGGGATTTTTGACGCAGACAAAGAAGGTTTTTTACGCTCAGTTCGTTCACTGATTCAAACTTGTGGAAGAGCCTCCCGTAACGCGAACGGACACGTCATCATGTATGCAGATAAAATTACTGACTCAATGCGGATCACGATTGACATAACTGAAACACGCCGCCGGAAACAGGAAGCTTATAACAAACAGCATGGTATTGTTCCAAAAACTATCTACCGGAAAATAGCGCCGTCTCTTGCTCCAGTCGAACTTGACGAAATGATTGAGGTTGCTGAAGAAACACCTGTTTACGAAACAGTGATCAATCTTGAAGAAAAAATAAATGAATTGGAGCAGGAAATGCTGGAAGCCGCGGAAATCCTTAATTTTGAGCGTGCTGCTGAACTGCGTGACAGCATTAATGAAATGAGGGGACAGGTAGAAAAAGGTTAGCTTGGAAGCAAAGGTTTTACTTTTTCCCAGACAGCATCAACACTGATGTTTGTTATGCAGGGAGCGGGTTCATTATTTTTCAATGGGTAAATACAGTCTCCATTGCAACCGTAACAGGGCATCAAATAGGAAACTGTCTCTAAAATAATTTTCTTTTCAGGCAACTCTGGGTAAGGAAGAAAACGGCCATAGTATGCTCCACCTAAAATACAGATAACAGGAGTGTTTACTGCAGAAGCAATATGTACTGCACTAGTTTCACTACTAATCAATAATTGGGAATGCTTTAATAAAACTGGCAGTTCATTCAGTTGTGTTCCTGCCCATTCCAATGGTGCATCTGTTAACCCTTGTATCGACTCTGCTAATGGTTTTTCGTTTGGCCCTCCATCTAAAACACCTTTCAAACCACTTTCTTCATAAATTCGTTTTGCGATTTCTGCGAAAAATACCAAAGGCCATTGCCTTAATAGCGAACTGCCTCCCGGGAATAAAACATAGTAATTAAGCTTTTCCCATTCTGTAGGGGATGCCTGTCTTATACTGATCATACTGGGATAAGATAGTTGGTGTGATTTCTTGGAAAATCCTTGAAAAAACTCAGAATTGCGTTCCAGTTCTGTCATCTTTATTGCCGATGCAGGTATAAGTTTAGTATACCAACGATCTGAAATTATTTTTTTCAACCAGTTTCGATTACTCATATCTCCCACGGAACCTACTTTTTTTAAGGCAGTACTAGCCCTTATAATTGTATCACCATTATAGAACTCACGTGAAAACGTAGGCTGTATAGCAATGTGTGCTCTCATATTTTTAATTTTTCTAAGCAATCCCCAGCGATAACCAGAAAAAGATTTAAACTTTTTTGAATCAATTGGAAGTACTTGGTCCCAATATGGAAATTCATCCGCCAAACCACACCACGAAGCATTTCCAATCAGTATGATTTTATATTTTTTTGCAGGAAACAATTGACGGAATTCTTTTGCTGTATCCAGCCACATGATGAAATCACCAATGGCATCCTGACGAACTAGAAGAACTAACTCAAATTTGTTTTTTTGGGGAGAGGTTTCATTATATAGTGCAAAACTGTCAAAAATATAAAAAAGCAAAGATTTCAATATAACCATAAATGGTTTGAGTATAGTCATTAAATCTCTGACTTAAGTGTTTCAAAATCTTTCCAGGTTGATGAGTCCATTATTTTTTGAATCAGGGGATTAATGTATTTGGAAGCTTTGGTCAACCATTTAAAAGCAGGTTTCAATAAGCGTTTTTTGGTGAACAAATGGATATTTTGACCATTAGTATAAAAATAAAGACTGTGTTTATTTGCAAGATACTCAAAAGTCTTTTTCTGAAAAAATCCAATATGTTGTCCATGTTCCGAACCGTAGTACCACCATTCATCAGGCTTAGGTGGTGGATCTGGAATGAATTCAGTTGACAGTAAAATATTCCGTGAGAT
>LUQO01000058.1 GCA_001627865.1 SAR324 cluster bacterium REDSEA-S27_B3 | reverse complement strand
CTTTAGTGTTTTGGCGACAACTTCTTCTGATTTCCCTAAAGGCCTCATAGCTGACCGTCGAACCTGACTTGATCTGACCGGTTCCATCACAATATGGACAAGGGTCACACAGGTAACGGCTTAACTTTTCACGATCACGTTTGCGAGTCATTTCGACGAGCCCCATTTCGCTTATCTGCAAAATCTTGCTCCGTGCTTTATCGGAACGCAGTTGATCCTTGAGCGTCTGATAAACCATTTGCCGGTGTTGCTGCGTTTCCATGTCGATGAAATCGATAATGATTATTCCGCCGATATTACGTAATTGCAACTGGTAGACAATCTCCTCAGCAGCTTCAATGTTGGTTCGGAAAATCGTATTTTCATGACTTTCCTTACCCACAAAGCGACCTGTATTCACATCAACCGAAGTAAGTGCTTCAGTCTGATCAATCACAAGATGTCCTCCGGAACGCAGCCAGACTTTATTTCCAAGAGCGCGATCTATTTCATTCTCAATTCTGTAATGGTCAAATAAAGGTTCCGGTTTTGTGTAGTTTTCCAGCACAGAACTGTAACGAGGCAGATAGGACCGCACAAACTGGCGAATTTTTTGAAACTGCGTCTTGTCATCCACAACCAGCTTCTTGACATCAGAAGAGAAAATATCTCGGATGGTACGGAATGCGTCTGGTCTCTACTTCGTAGATTTCCGCTATATCAGAGTCTTTCCGTAATTGCTCATCTTGGATTTAGTGAACTTTGAATCTTAATAGTCTTGACAAATTGCTTGTAAATAGCTATTATTGGCGTAATATTTATATACCAATACTCAATATTACGCTAGTATAGGAAACCATTATGAAAAACAGAATTCTTTACCAGAGACTGCAAAAAAAGGCTTCTTCCAAGTTTGGCCGTATCACCGTACTGACCGGCGCAAGACAAACAGGTAAGACTACATTGATCAGGAAAGTTTTTCCGGACTATGCTTATATTACTCTGGACGACCCAATCACCCGTCCTGAATATGGCAACTTATCCGCAACTCAGTGGCAAGAACGCTATCCGGTTGTGATTCTAGATGAGATTCAAAAATTGCCAGCCTTGGTCGATTCGGTAAAGGCGGTTTATGACCTTTATCCGGAATCTCGATTTATCTTATCCGGTTCCAGTCAAATCTTTTTGCTGAGTAAAATCAGTGAAAGTTTGGCTGGTAGAGCGGCATTGCTTGAGCTCTATCCTCTCACACTCCCTGAACGTCTGACTGATTCATGGGAGGATCCTGTACTTCCCTCCAGACTGATAAAACTTGTTTCCACTGAAAAACGAGATATTTTATCCGGCATTCCGCAAGCAGACTCTTCTTATGCAAAAGCGGAGCAGTCTTTTTCCGCATATCTGGAATATGGTTCCATGCCGTCTATCGTGGATGAAAATATTGAGGCGTATGAGAAAAGGGAGTGGCTGATGGATTATATTCGTACCTACCTGCAACGGGATGTTCGTGATTTGGCAAATTTACGGGAACTGGAACCCTTTATACGTGCCCAAAAGACCCTGGCCGGTTTAACCGGACAACTCTTAAACACCAGTCAACTTGCCAAACAATCTGGAATTTCAATGCAAACCGCCAAGCGTTTTGTTTACTATCTGGAACTCAGTTATCAAGTGATTCAACTTCCACCCTGGTTTCGTAACCGGAAAAAGAGACTTGTTAAGTCCCCCAAAATACACTTTCTTGATCCCGGAATACAGCGAATTTTGCTCGGACGCAGCGGTACATTGACCGGAAATGAGTTTGAAAGCGCTGTTGTGTCTGAAGTCATAAAACAAATCAAGTCTCATGCTCTTGCTGTTTCGTTTTATCACCTGAGAACGTTGGATGGCCGGGAGATCGATCTGCTCATTGAGCTTGAACACGGCTATATCGCCCTGGAAATAAAATCCTCTGTCAAAGTCATGCAGCCTGACGCGCGGCATCTGTCCCACCTGGAAGACATTCTGGATAAACCACTTTTACAGGCTCTGCTCGTTTCCAACGACCAACGTGTCCAGTTTTGGGAAACGGTTAGTGCTGTACCGGCTGCCTGGTTGTTATCTAATTAAGGAGACACGGGATTTAATGTTTAATGTTTAATGTTGAATTTTTAATGTTGATGCCGTCGTAAAAATTCTGAAATCCATAATTTGTCATTTCGAGTGAAGCATGTCCTCGACCTGATCGGGGGCGATAAAACTTGTAAAAGCTGCCACACTAATATCATTAAGATTTCTCCCTACGGTCGAAATGACAGGACATGAGGTCGAGATGACATATCGCAATCAATAATATCAGAATTTTACAAGAATTAACTACTCAAGAGTACATTCGGAGAGATACTGAAAAATATTTATTTATTCCGAAAATGCCAGCTGATCAGAAATCAACTCCACTTTTGGTAAGGCTCCAACTGCACTGACAGCGGATACCAGTGTATTTTTGTCAGCATTATTCAATGTCTGCAGATCACCATCCTTGAAATATGTGAGAGCCTTCAGGCTTTCACTGGGCTGAAAGTTTCTGCCATAAAACACCTGGGCTGCAGCAAGTCCTTTGGAAAGAGAACATTCTGCTCGGATCATTTCTGCAATGTCACGGTAATCCTTTGCCTCTGCACGTTGAAGAATTACTTTTACTTTTGTCGACATCAAATCATCCAGTGAAGCAACCTGCAAGACCCCATCATCCGTTATATCCGGCACCCCAACACGTCCATATTTTATTGCGCCAAAAAAAGAAATTTTCACGGAACTGTTTTTACCTTCTGGACAGACCAGTAGACTCAACGAATTTGGTTCATCCTGCAAAACTGTGGATTGAGGAATAAATGGAAAGGCCTGTACTATTTCTTTTCTATTCAACTCCTTGCTTGAAAAGAAGTCAAAATCCACTGATACTCTGTGGCCAAGACGTAAGGCAACTGCAGTTCCACCATACAGAACAAAACCAAGCTTTGCTACCGGCTGTAATTGATGCCAAAGTAATTTTTGTTCATTCGGTAGAATTTCCGTTTTTGCTTGAAAAATGCTCATTCAAACTTACGAACAGGCAGCGGAGGGACTTGGTCAACTTTAGCAAGTCCTAAACGATAGTGCCAATAATTCCACGATTTCTCACTCATTTGTCCTGCTTCGAGATGAAGCATAATTTCTTTAAGTACTGCATCACCCAGTTGGTTTACTACTTTTTGAACATCCGCGTAATCACCAATATTCATCACTTGAGCAATCACTCTCTCCGGCATTTTGATTGCCTCATCGGACGTTTTCCACCAGATATATTTACCAGACAGTTTTCTCAATAACTCTAGATTCTCTTTAGATAAATAAAGGGACACGGGATATAATGTTTAATTTTTAATGTTTAATTTTTAATGTTGACATGAATTCTTGTGCTTCGCTTGGGCAATTTTGCAGATTGCAATTTTGAATGTTGAATGTTGAATTTTGAATGCTCTCATAACGCTCGACTTTCATGCAGAGACGCTAAGGCTTGGTTAATTAGTGTCTGGGTAAAAAACCTGTTTCATTAACTCCTCGTGAGTCAAGAGTTCTAATAAGACACTGATATTATTGACTACGGCTTGTCATCTCGACCGAAGGGAGAGATCTGATAAAGTGACACGACAAAACTCGTGACTGTCGAGTTATCTAATTGGTTCGCGCAAAGACGCACAGTGTTGTAAGACTGGTCTACTATTTGTCGTTGTTTGGTAGGTTTGTGTTATTTATATTTTTCATATTGAGGGTTGATTACAGAATGTCCCATTACTTTCACTGTATCAATTAACACCTTGTCAGATGCTACAAACATCCAGTCATCCTCTTTGATGAGCTCGTATGGAGTTTTCGGTAATATACTTTGTTCCCTCTTCCTCGTGGAATAAATTTACCAGTGCTGAAGTATCAAGGAAAAGCTTCATAAGCGATCAGATCGATCCTTGGATATTTCATCACTCAAATTTCCTGTACAGCCTTGTAATGCCTTTCTCGATTTTGAGTAATTTCCTTTGTCCAATTGACCTTGTGCTGTAGGTCCTACTTTTATCTGTTTTAACCATTCGTATGCTTTTAACATTTGTACGGGGCTTAGTTGATCAAGCACCTCTATGGCTCTTTCTCTTATTCTCATGATTTTCGTCTCCGGGTGCTTGGGGGTTATGTTTTTGGTATTATTGGCCTCACGTAAAGACGCTAAGGCGCAATGGGGTTTTCATTGGGGTCAAGTCCCGTTTTATGGACCAAGTTAGCACAAAAAGCCACAGAGACTGTCTTCAACTCTCTTAAATGCATTTTCTGTTATTTTTCCAACTCGATAGAATACAATTGATCTATTCAGGGTAAATATCTTGTCTGTTCTAATAAAGCTGATTATAGGCAGTGTGCCAACAGCAAAATCATGTTTTCCTATTTGTACAGATTCTTGGTAGCCTTGCTTTGAGGTGATCTGCAAACCGATAAAGCCACCATAGCTATTTTCTGATGTTAGAACTAAGACAGGACGTTTTTTTGTTGCTGATAGATCCGTAAAAGGAAAAGGGATCAATAGAACATCAGATGGCTGGTACATTATCCCATACCTCATCATCTTCATTTTCCCAGTCTTGCATGCTGGGTTGTTGTGCCAGCATTATGTTTCTGTCTTCAT
Organism: SAR324 cluster bacterium REDSEA-S27_B3; assembly: GCA_001627865.1. GTDB lineage: Bacteria > SAR324 > SAR324 > SAR324 > NAC60-12 > Arctic96AD-7. Next base: position 20,377 of record LUQO01000058.1, on the reverse strand, counting down.
TCATTTCTTCATAGGGAATCACAATTACCTCTACTCTTTTTGCGGTAAACGATTCTGGAAGATTAACTACCACTTGGTGTTTTTGTACAGATTGTATTTCTCTAATTGCTTGCATATTTTTACTCCTTAATGAGTTAATGAAGGCAGATTCAATTTTGACACGACACGGACACGGAATTCATGCATTGCACCCTTTTTATACTACCACGAACGGCCACGAACTGCACGAACTGATTTAGCCACTAAGGACACGGGATTAAATTCTTAATTCTTAATGTTGACATGAATTCTTGCGCTTCGCTTGGACAATCTTGCAGATTGGAATTTTGTATTATTAATTGCTTTGTGAAGATTTAACTATACTCGTCAGTAGCTTGACTAGCTCTTCTGCTTGGTTTAGGAGGGTTTTGGTGTGTTCAGAGTTTTTATCCAAGTAATTGGTTTTTATTAATAGCTCTATCCAGTATTTGCTCTCTCTTGCCTCTTTGCTGGCTATTGCCATCTTTGCTATCGAATTTGGGGGACACGAAATTTAATTCCGAAAAAAGAATTAAACATCATATCCCCAAAATTCTCAGGGGCTCAAGCAAAGACTTATCCAAACTAATTCAAAACAGGGTGCTTGCTTATCTCGGAATGACACGTAAGTGCGGAGAGCGTCCTCATTTGGAGGCATCTTGGATTTGGCCTCGATAGATCACGATTCCCACACGCTCAATATGCTCCAGAAACGAACGATTCTTAATCGTAATCATTGCCTGCAAATCAAACCGGTAAGGAAGCGGCAGTTCATCCAGGACCTCTTAAATAAGGTTAAAGGCTAAAGGTCAAAGGTGAATGGGCAAAGGTTCACTTTGGGCTTCTTTGGACTCAGGTTACAGGTGCAACATTTTCAAAAAACTTACGAGGCTCATTGCTTCAACGCCGTTTGGTAACGGAAAATTTTCTATGCCGGGATAAATAACCACTCTGTGTGTGGCCCTGACTTCATTACAGGCATAGTGAAATCCCTTCGACACTGTTGGAGCTGAAAATCGCTTTATCTCAATGGCAAGTACTTTTTTGCCGGGGCCTTCTAAAACCAAATCCGCTTCTGCCTGTGCAGAGGTTCACCTGCGCATCGTCGTCGCGTTGATATGAGGCCCCATGAATGGAATATCCCGCTCTATGTACGATGATATAAAATCGCTCCTCCATGACCAACTATCCGCGTTTGATGAGGCTAAATAACTATCCGGGAAACCGCCTCGTAACCAGTGCTGTTCTATATCAAAAACATGAGAGCTGTCCTGATCAAGTTCTGAAACCGAAAAAGGGGTTGAGTTCTAAATATCTAATTCGGCCGGCCAATGTTTCTGATGAATGCTGTATCAAATCCCGTGATGCTGATCCAAGTAACAAAAACTGACAGGATTGCTCACCTTCCCTTTTGCGTTTATCTACCAGAGAGCGCAACAAACGAAACAGATCCGGCTGACGCTGAACCTCATCAATGATCAGTAATTTGTTGTCAAATCGACTAAGAAATGCCTCAGCATCTGCAAGTTTTGCCAGATCAGAATCCAATTCTAAATCAAGATAAACGGTCTCTTTTTGTACAAACTCTTATATCCCCAACGCCAGAGTCGTCTCCCCCACCTGCCGTGCTCCCAAAAGAACAACAACAGGACTGCTCCTCAGTACTCTAACTAAATTATTTTCAAGATTACGTTTTATCATCCATGCAATTTAGATTTTTAATATCTAATTTGCAATGTTTAATTGAATAAAGTGGACATGGGATTTAATGTTGTATTTTGAATGTTGAATGTTGAATTGTTGCAAACATTATGCGTTGAACATTGAGAATTCAACATTCATATTGCAGTGTGTTTTTTCTCAAGCAAAGACGCAAACGCGCAAAGGGTAATACTAACTTAAGGCTTCTTTGTCCGCGAATGATTGTTTTAGACAGGATTACATGATTTGCATGATTTAACACAGCCAAGTATTTTGGGATGGCTCCGCCATTTGCGTTACTGTAGTGCTCCGCATTAAAACAAAAAATACTGTCTCTTAAAAAATAGACAGGATTACTGGATTAACAAGGTTAAAACCAAACTGCTTTCTCTCAAAAAAAAGACAGGATTACTGGATTACTGGATTAACAGAATATCTCCTAAAAACTACCTCAATATAAACACAGACAGGATTACAGGATTAACCGTTGTTACGAAAATAAAACCCAGTGCTTATTTTTTTTGAGTCCATGCTGAAGCATTAATTCAGCAATCAAATCCCGGTGTTCTAATGACACAAGCATAATCAGCTCTCCGGTTTTCAGCTCCGGGAAGTTCGGTACCTTACTTTGTTCTACCTCCGCAATCAGAATTTTTTCCGGAATCACAGAAAGCAGTTCAATTTTAGATCCGGTAAAACAGAAACTGAGCACTTCAGTTAAATCATCCTCTCCACACAAATGAATTCCGCTTACCCCTTTTTCGGATAGTACGCGCAAGTGTTCATCACCTTTATTTTTTAATTCACGGAATGATTCAAGGGTACGGTGCAGGTATGAGAGGCTGAGTCGACTTTTTTCCAGCACTCCCTGTGGCGTAAGAAAATAGAGCCAGCGTCTTGGTTTGACCTGCTTGGCTCTAACCCAGCCTTTTTTGAGGACTCTTTGAAAATAGGTATTGGTCAGGCCCAATGAAATATTCAACTCCTGGGCCAGCTGCCGCTGATTTATGTCAGGGCTGCTTTCGACTGTATTGAACAAAGTCAGTGTGCGGAGTTCTTCTGGTGTCATGCTGAATGGACAGGATTACAGGATTACAACAGGATTCACAGGATTAAAAGATGATTTATAATTCATTTTAATGTTGTTCAGTTATTGAACATACTAAACTAAATAAAATTACTGTCAAGCATTTTTTTGCCCCGGATGTCGCAGAGAAACACGGAAAGGTCACAAAAAAAGGGATTTCTTCCGGGATGCTGGGGCTCATGCAAAGATAGGTATGGGCATTATGATAAGTGAGACTGCGGGGATTTATAGTGTTATTTTGGCATGGTGTAGTTCGAAAATTTCGCCTGTTGTTGCATTTTGAAGAATAATGCATTCTTATGATTTATCACAATTTCATTAAAGGAGCGTGTTATGTCATCATTACAAGTTAGGGAATTACCAGAAAATATTTATTCTCTGCTTAAGCGAAGAGCAAAGGCAGAACATCGTAGTATTGCTCAAGAAGCAATTGCACTTTTGGCTAAAGGTCTCGATACGTCAATTTCTCCTAAAGTCCGTCGTACCACGTTGTTGCAAAAAATTGCTGAAGAGTCTGGATTAAGTGTTGGAACAGTATCTAAGCTTGATCCGGTGGAATTGATCCGTGAGGATAGAGAGCGATGATTGCTGTTTTAGGTACCAGTGCGGCAGTGTAGGTTGTGCTTAAAAGAAAATCAGCGACATTAGGGTGTATGATGGACCATTCAATCTATGACATGATCTATCTGGTACTGGCAAGACGCAATAACGCTACATTGCTGACTATGGATCAGAGGTTGGTCGCTTCAGCTGAAAAGGCAGGAGTGGATACAGCTTAGTGCATTTGGGTGCATTCTTGTTTTACATTTGAATTCATGGATGTAAGGGGACACGATACTAAATTCGGTATTCAGAATTAAGTATCGTGTCCCCTTAATTCTTTTCAGAGTAAGGAGTCCTTCAGGCTTGTCGTGCAGTGCAATTTTAGGTACTTTTGAGTTGAGACTTTTAAGACAGGATGTACAAAAACAGTTGTTGTTGTCATCTCGACCGTAGGGAGAGATCTTATGCAACGGAAACATAGATATTACGTGTATATTCTTACAAACTGGAATCACAAGGTCATGTACATAGGAATGACAAATAATTTACCACGCAGAGTATGGGAACATAAAAATCAACTGGTTAAAGGGTTTACTAAAAAATATAATGTCCATAAAGTAGTTTATTTTGAGGAAACATCAGATGTGACTACAGCAATTGCCAGGGAGAAAGAACTTAAAAAATGGAGAAGAAAAAGAAAAATCAGTTGATTCAACCAATTAATCCTTCGTGGGAGGATTTAAGCATGCAATGGTAAAGATCCCTCACATTTGTTCGGGATGACATGGTTTTAGGACTTCTTAAGACGGCATCAATAATAAAGTATGATATGATTATTGATAACTACTTTAACGGGACATATTAGAGGACAAATGAATAAAACTATATATGGATTTTTATTGTTTTTGCTGTTTTTAGTGGGATGTACGGAAGAATCGAGGAATAAAATATTCAAACAGGCGGACAATGTGCTGGGTAAGGATCTGCGTATTTCATATGTTGCTGACAGCGGTAAGATAGTAAAAAGCTGGACTGTGAAAGACGGGAAAGTAACAACCCACAAAGATGAGCAGGGCGGCACAAGCGGTTATTACTATTTCTGGAGCGTTGAAAGCGGGTATGTGCAGGTTCCAATCGTGCGGTCAATAGTTGAGGAAATCAAAAACTAAAAATCTTCATCAATTAAATCAACTTCTTTAGAGAGGTTTAAATCTTCATCCAACAGATTGACTGTTCCGCTCAGGTCTTCGTCAGGATATAATTCAGCGGAATCTGCGATTGGTTCTTCATCCGGAATGTCAATGGCTTCTGTAGCAAGAGGTGTATGATCTTCCCCAAAATCTCCCACCTCAGTGCGACTCAAGTTTACTAAAACACTTTGCGCGATTGTCGACAAATGTAGCGGACGGGTCAAATAATCCAGTGCTCCAGCATTCAGAAACTGCAGGCGTCTTTCCAGACTGACCGGTCCGGATATACAGATGAAATGCACCTCGGGGAATTGATCTTTTGTTTGCTGCATCACCTCCAAAGCGTCTGAATTACCTCCCGAACCGGCTTCAATAATCACCAGATCCAGCGGATCTATTTTCAGCAGTCTCCAAAGATTTTCTCTTTGTGTAACGTATTCAACCTCCATTCCGGCACGCTCAGTCAGATATTGATTTAAAAGCTCCGCCTGATCTTTTATCAGATCAAAGATCACTACCTGTTTGCCTGCAAAACTTAGTGGATTTAAGTCCCCTTCAGCAAGTTCATGAAAAAAGTCTTCGGCCTGCATTGTTTCCGAAAAATCAGATACACTGTCAATGGGTTCCTCAATATCGAGGTTTAGTAAATCTTCTTCTTCAAGGGGCGGCAGTTCTTCCAGTTGATCTTCTTCAACTTCACTGGCAAGATCTTCCTCCTGGTCGTCCTCTTCAAGAATCATTTCACTTAAATCCTGATCGATATCAATAACATCCAAATCTTCTACCAGACTTTCGTCTGATTCCGTAACTGTTGCCGGTTTTGTGACTTTTTCTGCTTCCATTTGATAATTCTCTCCTGTAACTTCTTCAATGTATGTCTTCAGTGGGCCCTGCTCTTTTTCATTAATTCCCTCAAAATGTACTGCTGCCTGATAATACCACTCAATAGGCCAGCACCAGCGTACAGTTCCATGCAGTTCCAAACCAGGTTTAAAGACGATGCTGACTTTTTCGCCATCAGACATGGATTGCTTGCAATTGAAGCGGCATCCATTAAGTGAAATATCGAGTCCTGTTGCCGCCTTGTCGGACCAATCGTTAGTACGCACTTCGATAGTGGATTCAAAAAAGACGCGAAAAAATTGTCGGCGGTCGGATTCAGGCATGGATATTAAACTCTTTAATTGATACTGTGGGAAAAAGCCATAAAAACGTGTCATTTTACAGGATTTTAAATTTTTGAATCTGATACTGTTTCTGGTCTTGGTAAATCATTGTAGCGACTCCCCTGGATTCCCCCCTCACCTAAATTAGCAATTCAAAGGCATAGAAAATCTGAAAGTTATTTAGGTGCGGGGTAAACTTCAGGCAATTAAAACAATAATTTATAATGGTTAATCGTTTTCAGATTTCGCCTGATTACGGTTGAAGTTTTTCAGGCGATCTACGCCTGAGTTTGTTAACTCTCGTGCAGCAAGAGAAATTCTATTATCATTATTCAGATGCTGCCAGTAATGATCTGCTATTTGCTCAGCATTTCCTTGAAGCGGCAACAGAATTGGATCATCTTTAAAAGAAGGAAGCGGATTCCCGTCGCCCATGTAAGTAGTCACACAATATCCGTATCCCGGAGCAATGTCGATATAACGGTAATAATGAAGTTCCGATTGCTCATCCGAAAAATCACTTTTGCTGATTTTGGCCAGAGTCATTGACGCTTCTTCGCGCTGAATTATTGCGGAAATGCGTGTTGTGAAATTAGGAGCATCCGGTTCATGCTTTTGATTGTGCAGAGATTCGTAAAAACTTTCTCCACTGGCGATCCCTTCGCAACCTCATGGCATTATAAATTATCAGCGAAGGATCTTCCAACAGTGAGGGATCAGCAGCCTCTGTACGCAATATGCCGTTTTGGTGCGTAAAAATCCGGTTTCTGCTGTTAGAACTGCGCCCCATGATCCAGTAAATTACAATCCATGAATTCACATGGTTGCGGCCGATTACAATCCCTCGTCCAGGATAAACGTTTTCAGAAATGTGCCCGCTGAAATTCCGCTCTGCGAGTTCTCTGATCAAATCAATATTCGTAAAGCTCAAATTGTTCGTTGTGCAAATCGTCTGAAACTTTGAAGGTAATGGTGCGTCCCATTTCCTCTTCCAATGATTCAACGGCTTCCTGCTCTTCCTGCTGAATGTATTTGTGGACATCTGAGTGCAGGAAAATGGCGATTGAACCCTTTGTGTTTCGGCGGCAGCTTCTCCGGATTTCCCGAAATGCTTCGTAACTTACAGTGGAAGCAGACTTGATTTGACCGGTTCCATCACAGTATGGACAAGGATCACAAAGGTAGCGGTTCAGATTTTCACGATCACGTTTGCGTGTCATTTCCACCAGCCCCATCTCGCTGATCTGCAAAATCTTGCTTCGCGCCTTGTCAGTGCGCAGGTGGTCCTTGAGAGTCTGATAAACCATCTGTCGATGCTGCGGACTTTCCATATCGATGAAATCGATAATGATTATTCCACCGATATTGCGCAGCTGCAGCTGGTACACGATTTCCTCAGCTGCTTCAATGTTGGTACGGAAAATAGTTTTTTCATGACTTTCCTTACCGACAAAGCGGCCTGTATTCACATCAACCGAAGTAAGAGCTTCAGTCTGATCAATAACAAGGTGTCCTCCGGAGCGCAACCAGACTTTATTTCCAAGCGCACGATCAATTTCATTTTCAATTCCGTAATGGTCAAAAACAGGTTCCGGTTTTGTATAATTCTCGAGTACAGAACCGTAACGCGGAAGGTAGGAACGCACGAACTGGCGTATCTTTTGATACTGCTTCTTATCATCCACAACAAGTTTACGGATATCAGATGAAAAAAGATCCCGGATTGTACGGAAAACTATATTCAGATCTGAGTGTAGAAGTGACGGCGCCTGCAGGGCGCGAAATTTTTCCAGAATATCATTCCAGATCGAAACAAGGTAATTGATGTCTGAATGCAAATCCTCCTCCGTGTGTCCTTCCGCGACCGTGCGTATGATGAATCCAGCATTTTCCGGACGCAAACGATCCACAATTTCCTTGAGCCGTTCCCGTTCTCTTTCAAGGCCAATTTGACGTGAGACTCCAAGCGTATGTGTGGTCGGCAGATAAACAAGGTTTCTCCCTGGAATAGAGACATGGTTGGTGATGCGCGCTCCCTTTGTGCCGATCGGACCTTTTGAAACCTGCACAAGTACATCCTGTCCTTCCTTAATCAATTGAGCGATTTCCTGCTTTTCGCCGTTTTCCCTTGGCGGATCCCCAAGAATTTCATGTTCTGGAAGAATGTCGTCAATATGTAAAAATGCCGCCCGTTCTTCTCCAATATCAACAAAAGCTGATTCCATTCCCGGCAGAACATTCAACACCTTGCCTTTATAAATATTGTCCACAACACGCATTACTTTTTCACGTTCATGATGCAGTTCAGTCAGAATTCCGCCTTCCATCACCGCCACGCGCGTCTCATGCGAGGTGTGATTTATGATAATTTCTTTTGCCATGACAATTATGAATTACGAATTATGATTTCTTTCATTTCTTTGACTGCTTGAGTAATGCCGACAAAAATTGCTCTGCTTACGATACTGTGACCGATATTCAATTCGCGTAAATACGGCAATCCGCAAATTTTTTGGGTGTTGATATAATTCAGGCCGTGTCCGGCATTTACCTGCAGTTTTTGCTGATGAGCGGTTTCTGCTCCGGAAACCAGGCGCTCATATTCCCTTTCCAGTTCATCGCTGTTTGTCGCGTTTGCATAGCACCCAGTATGCAGTTCAACATCCTCAGCGCCAATTTCCTTGCTGGCCTTGATCTGTTCCTCTTCCGGATCAATAAACAGGCTGACCCGGATTCCGGCGTCACGAATTTTTTTAATTCCATCACGCATTATTTGAGATGCTCCAAGAACATCCAATCCACCTTCGGTTGTGACTTCCTCCCGTTTTTCCGGAACTAAGGTTACAATGTCCGGACGAACCTCCATTGCAATGCCAAACATTTCTTCTGTGGCAGCCATTTCCAGGTTCAGTCTTGTCTGCACTGTCTGCCTTAAAATGCGGACATCCCGATCTATGATGTGTCTGCGGTCTTCACGCAGATGAATCGTAATGCCGTCCGCACCAGCCAGTTCCACAAGTCCTGCCGCGGTAACAGGATCAGGTTCGCTAATTTGCCGCGCCTGACGCACTGTAGCCACATGATCGATGTTGATGTGCAGTGCAATCATTTATTCATTTTTTTCATTTTTTACCCAAACCGAAACAATCGGCCATTGCTGCAGAACTGTGACTCCTTCCGGAGTAACAACTTTTGGAGTGACTTTAGGATACTCTCCGGGCTCAAATGTTGAAAGATCAATTTCGCCAATAAAATCATCTTTATCGAGATCATTTATCAGTCCTTCGGGTCCTTCCACAAAGACATTGAAAGTTTTCGGATTTATAACGCTCACGTATCCAATGTTTCGTAACTGAACCTGGACATTGTCAAAACGACGTCTGATGGGCAAACTGTAGATAGTTACTTCCGCAGTGTAATAATCAACATCCTGATGAATTATCTGAACATTCCCTCCAGGCAAATCAAGATCAACCCGCATGGTTGTACTTTCATCAAGTCCTTCCAGCACAACCTCATGCGCAGAAATGTGATCCATTTTCTCAAGCACCGAACGAGGTCCACGCATGGTAAGCATGTCAGGAACTATTTTTATCCCGCCCAGCAAATAGCCTTTTTTGGGCGTTCCCTGATAACGTGGTTTTATGGGATAAGATTTTTCGATCAATTCCTCAATTCTTACATTAATTTGTGAAGGATGGATTCGGGTAATCTGTACCTTTACCGGAGACAAAATATGATTTTCAGTGAGCACGTATGATAAAGAGCCTTCCTGTGCGTTTTCCAGATCCAGAACCGCCTGAATTTCCTGAGGGTTAAATGATTCCCTGCTGTTTGTGTGCGCGACTATGTTGACCTGCGGGGGATCAGAAGTGACCTGGAATGCGGTTGAGACATTTTTAAAAACCACCGGAGCATAAAAACTCATCTGAATGGGCTCCCCGGATTTACGCGCAAGAAACCAGACAAAAATTGCCAAAGCCACTGCCAGCACTTTGTAGGAAACATTTATGCGCATTTGTCTGATTCAGCTTGTTTTTACAGAAGGATTTTTTGCGGACGCTGCTGTCTGGATTTGAGACGTTTTTCCCGCTTCTTCTGTCGCTTTTTTTCTGGAAGTATCCTTGATTTCCTTTTCCTGTATTGTTTCCGGAATTTTACCGGCAAGTACTTCCAGCAGGGCTTTACGAATATCTTCGTTTTTACCGCGGATCAATTGTCCACGGTAACTGAGGCTGATTTCATTGCGCTCCTCGGAAACAATCAAAACGGCCGCGTCAGTTTCTTCAGTCAGTCCAATCGCCGCACGATGTCTTGTTCCGAGAGACGAGCTGAGACGGCTGTTCATGGAAACGGGTAAAATGCATTGAGCAGCCAGCAGATCACCTTTATTACTGATAACCACAGCGCCGTCATGCAATGGAGAAGTTGGATGAAATAAACTCAGCAGAAGCGATTCACTGACCGCGGCATTTATCTGTGTTCCGCGGTCGCTGTAATTTTTCAGTCCCACTTCCTGTTCCAGCACAATTAATGCACCGATGCTTTTCTGAGACATCACCAGGCAGGCCTGAAGGATGCTGTCCACTACATCTCTTTTTTTATGCAAGCCTTCCCGAAAAAGAGTGAATACACCAATTTGCGCCAAGGCATTTCTTATATCAGCCTGAAACAGCACAACCAGCACCAGCACCAGTGATTGACCCAAATTATCCAGCAGCAGCTGGGTGGCTTCCAGATTCATCATCAGTGAGACAAGATAGAGTCCCAGCAGTGCAACAAAACCAATCAGCATGGGAATGGTACGTGTTCCCCTGATCAGAATCAGTATGCGGTAGAAAATCAGTGAAAGGAGAACTATGTCAAAGAGGTCTTGCCAGCGAAGGGAAAATTTACCGGTGAAGAAAGGCAAGAGTGTTTCCACTGATATCTCAGGAAGGGTAAGAGGTTAGATGTTAAGAAGGAACAGGTTGATTTGAAGCATTGTTTTCGGGTTCTTTGGTGATTGACAGAACAGCATTTTCCCCAACATTATTTTGTTTTTTGTTTATTTGTTTTAGGAGTACTTTTTTTTGCTTTTGGTTCATATTCATGCATCACCTGCAGTACACAATCTCCATCAATAGTTTCCTGTTCAATCAAAGTTTTTGCAAGAGACTCAAGTGCTTTACGATATTTCTTCAGAATTTTTTTAGCACGTTCATAGGAGGAGCTTAGAATCTCCAACACTTCCTCATCAATCATGCGCATGGATTCATTACTGAATTCCTTGTGCTGCTGTAAGTCCCTTCCCAGAAAAACATGACCTGCGTCTTCCGCGTATGTCAGCGGTCCAAGTTTTTCACTCATGCCCCACTGACTCACCATCTTGCGGGCGAGTTCTGTTGCTCTTTTAAGGTCATCACTGGCTCCGGTGGTATAGCGGTTAAATACCAGCTGTTCTGCCGCGCGTCCTCCCATCGTCATTGCTATTTGTCCCAGCAATGCTCGTTTATTGTGACTGTGCCTGTCTTCTTCCGGAAGCAGCATGGTGACTCCCAAAGCGCGTCCGCGTGGAATTATGCTTACCTTATGAATGGGATCAACTTCTTCAATACTTGCGGCAACAAGTGCGTGCCCGACTTCATGATAGGCAGTGGTCTCTTTTTCGTCATCGCTAATCAGCAAACTTCTCCGTTCCGCGCCCATCATGACTTTATCTCTGGCATATTCAAAATCCTCGTTACCAACATTTTCCTTATCCTGTCGTGCAGCCCAGAGTGCAGCTTCGTTTACAAGATTTGCCAGATCGGCTCCCGTAAATCCTGGTGTTCCGCGAGCAATCTTGTTCAAACTTACTTCTTTATCAAGCTCAATATTTTTGCTGTGAGTTTTGAGAATGTTTTCCCTTCCCTTGATATCAGGTGCAGGAACAACTACATGTCTGTCAAAACGTCCCGGACGCAGCAAAGCCGGATCCAGCACATCCGGACGGTTTGTGGCAGCAATTACAATAATGCCTTCATTGACTTCAAAACCGTCCATTTCCACCAGCAGCTGGTTTAGCGTTTGCTCTCGTTCATCATTACCTCCGCCAAGTCCGGCTCCGCGGCTGCGTCCCACCGCATCAATCTCGTCGATAAAAATAATGCACGGCGCGTGTTTTTTGCCTTGGGCAAACATATCCCTTACACGGCTGGCGCCGACACCGACGAACATTTCCACAAAATCAGAGCCGCTGATGCTGAAAAATGGAACCGCTGCTTCTCCTGCAATTGCTTTGGCCAGTAGTGTCTTTCCGGTACCGGGCTCTCCCATCAGCAAAACACCTCGTGGGATTTCACCTCCGAGACGCTCAAATTTTCCCGGATCTTTAAGAAAATCCACGATTTCTTCCAGCTCTTCCCTGGATTCATCAATACCCTGTACATCTTCAAATTTTACCGGATTATCTTCGGTGTTTGTAATGCGGGAACGTATTTTGCCAAAGCCCATGGCGCGGCTTCCTCCGCCCTGCACCTGACGCATGAAGAAAAGCCAGATTCCGATGATAAGGATCATCGGCAGCCAGCTGTTGAGAATGGCCAGAAACAGGTTGGTTTGATCTGTTGGTTCCACTCGTACACGAACCTGATGACGGTCCAAAATTTCAAACAAGGCCGGATAGTTGGGAGCTTGAGTTTGAAAAGAACCGTTGGTGTTGCTTACACCATGAATCTGGCTTCCACGAATTGAAACCTCAAGCACTGATCCGGATTCAATTTGTGAAATGAATTCGGAAAAAGTTATTTTTCTTTCGTCTGATTCTCGCGGACCAACAAGATTGAAGAGCATCAGCATCACCAGGCCGATCACGAGCCAGATTCCAATATTTCGTAAAAAAGTGTTCACAGATTTATAAAATTAATGTTATTTTTTATGCATGTAAACCATACCATATTCAACGCAGAAAAACAAGTTTGAGACCAATAAAATACATATTTTAATCAAATTAGTTAATAATATACTTCTGTAACTATGTAATCGACAATCGGCAAATCATTTTCACTTGACAAGAAAGCTGAAATTACTCGAAGATGCTGTAAAAACTTGATAATTTTACTGATGAAGAGTTGTGAGCGAAAATAAAATCAAGCTGCGCCGAGTGGGAATTTTTTCCCCGCAGTCAGAGCAGCCATTGTCTGATTTTGTGAAGGCGTGGTTTGTTCCACATGGCATAGAAATATCACCCCTTGAAGACGGCGCAAAAAACAGGGACGGCCTTGACCTTGTTATTTCATTTGGCGGTGACGGAACAGTGCTGGCGGCATTGAGTCTTTTTCCACAATGTCCTATTCTTGCGGTCAACTTCGGCAACGTTGGATTTCTGACAGCAGGAGACCGGGAAGAACTGGCTGAGATGCTGCAATGTGTCTTGGACGGCAATTATATTATCAGTGAGCGTTCAGTACTTGAATGTGTGCATCCTCATGGAACTGATTATGCAGTGAATGAAATTGTTATCCGGGGTGCTACAAGGCTGATTGCAGTAGAATTGAGCATAAATGAGCAGCACATTCGGCGTGTTCGCGGAGATGGTGTGATTGTGGGGACAGCCACCGGAAGCACTGCATATCTACTTGCTGCAGGTTCGCCAATTGTGATGCCGGAGCTGCGCTGCATGATCATCACCGGCCTGAATGAGTATGATTTCAGATCAAGACACCTGGTAGTTACCGGCGATTCGAAAATCAGGCTGTCAGTTTCAGAGCAGACTCATGAAAAGGAAATATATCTTTCTGCTGACGGCAAAGAAAAAGTTCCGCTTGATATTGGTGATGAAGTATTGATTCGTGAGTCCTCAAGGCAGGCAAAATTAATATTTATGGAAAAGAATTATTTTTTTCACAATCTCTCTTCCCGCCTGTCATGGTTTCGCAGTGGTGAAAAATAGCAGTATTTATTTATGAAGTTAAGGTGGCGTTTTTCCGGTGGAATCCTGTTTTCACTTACAATTCATGCTTTTTTGCTGACTGCGTTGCTTTACGCCTATCCGGGAATAATCAGCAAAAGTGAATGGATATGGAAAGAACTGCCCACATTTTCTGCTGAAAAAATGACTGCTGCAGTTTCAAGCTTTGAAAATGCTGATGAGACTTTTGAAATTCTCTCGGCAGACAATTTGATTTTTCCAGATCTTATTTTGATCAGTAATCCGAAAAAGAAGGAATTCGTGGTCAGTAAAAAGCAGAAAAAACCGGAAATTGTTGTCAGCAAAAAACTGAAAAAAGAACAAATTGTGATCAGTGATCAGCCGCAAAAACCCCAAAAACAGATCGTAACTACTCCCCGAAAACAAGAAGTTCCTAAACCTAAATTCACACTTAATAATATCCTTACTCAGGTAGGACAATTTCCAGAGCGGTTGATCGCGGACGAAGCTCCAAAGAAACAGCTTTCCTCACCGGTGATTTCGTTGTTATCGCGTTTACCGAATGTCAGCATACAAAGAAAAGCTCCTGAAAATAAGGTTAAGAGTTTTAATGTATTGGAATTAAAGAAATACCTCAAAGGGCTGAACACATTCCTTTCTGAACGCTGGGAAGTGCCGATACATTTGAAAGAAAGTCAACTTACAGTAGCAATTCGGTTTGAAATCAATAAAAATGGTAAAATATTAAACTGGAAACTGGAGGAATCCGGTTCATCGGCACTTCACAATTCAGTCAGCAATTTGATGAAAAACTTGCAATTTCTACCAGCCTTGCCAAAGTCCTATCCTGAAGACTCATACAAATTTGGTGTGCGATTCTCCCCGACAATTCTCCAGAAATAGGATGCCAGTGAATTATTGGAACAAAGTACATCCGCTTATTTTACACCTTGGAACATGTTTCTTTATTCTGTCTGGAATTGTTTTGCTATCAGTCGGAAAAGAGGCATTTGCAATAGACTATATTGAAATCACTAACCCTAAATTCATTCCAGTGAAGGTGGGTGTTGCATATGGTGCAGCCCCGGAAGAAGCTGAAATCAACAGCGTTTTCAAAGCAAATTTGGAGAAGGTTCTGTATTTTCAAATAATTCCGGCAACTAAGCAGGAATTTGAACAGTCGGATAGCATTGTATTTCACCTCGATCTGGTTTTTAAAAACAATCCGGTTGAGCTTAAATCAACACTCTGGTCTCATGGAAAAAGTTCACCTGTTTCACAGGAATTGTTCAAAATACAGGAAAAAAAAGATTTGAGAGAACTGGGACTCAGACTGGCAGACTGGTTTGTGGAAAAGACACTTAAATTCAAAGGTGCCGCAACAAGTCAAATTGCCTACACCGCCCAAAAAACCAATCGGCGGAAAAACATCTTGCTCAGCAGTTATGACGGTACAGTAATTAAAAGATTTTCCTACAATCTTGGTTCCAATAATTTGTCCAGCTGGTCTTTTGACAACAATAATATTCTTTACACAACCTTTACACGATCAACCGCCCAGCTTGCAATTCAGCCCACAATACGGCTGCGTGCAAAAATTCTTGCTTTTCCTTCAGGTTTCCAGCCGTTAGGAGCAAGCTGGCATCCGGATGGAAAATCAATTTTGTTGACACTTATGAAGCAGGGTAATGCTGATATTTTCAGCTATAGTCTTTCAGACGCAAAGCTGGAGGAGATATTCGCATGGAAAAGTCTGGAAACTTCGCCCCAAATGTCTCCGGATGAACAGAAGATAACATTTGTATCAGACAGTGCGTACCCAAGACGACCGCAGATTTATATTCACAATTTGACATCGAAAAAAACAGAACGGGTGACTTTTCGCGGCAATTACAACAGTTCCCCAAAATGGTCTCCTGATGGAACAAAGCTGGTGTATGAAAGACAGAAAAAAGGTTTTTTTCAAATCTACAAATATAATTTGCTCACCCGCCGTCACACACAATTGACATTTGGTCGCCATGATTCTGAAAAACCTGACTGGTCGCCGAATGGTAAACAAATCGTTTTTTCTGCAAAAAAGAAAAAAGTCCCTAAGCTGTATTACATCTCTTCCTTTGGTGGACGTGCCATCCGTGTCACCAAAAGCGCCAACGATATTGCAGAAACAAATCCTGTCTGGAGCAAATAGTCACTGCACTATTAGTTTGCACCTGTTAAGATATCATTCAAAAATAACTTCAATCTCACACCCAATTTTTCGTAACAACACAAATTAGCAGCCAGCAGGATTTGCATTAATGTCCAGGAAAATGTTCAGGAGCTTTAATCTCTATTTAGTGTTTTTCCTGTTCCTCTCATTTGGCTGTACCCCCACTGGGAAAACACCCGCAGAAAAAAACTCTGAATCAATTGCTGCCTTGCAGAAAACGCTGGCGCAGCAGGAAGTAATACTGAAGCGCCTGCAGTCATTGACTGCAGACCAGCTTTTACGCAGCAACGATCTGGAACAGTCAATACCTCCCCAGGATTTGCTGGAATCATTGCAACACGGATTTGTTGAATTACGGAAAAAAACGCGTGCACTTGAAAAACAGATAGCGAAGCTGGAGAAAGATGTTAAAGCTGTTAAATCAAAAGTAAAAAAAATCTCGAAACAAAAACCAAATCAAAAACTTTCTGAAAATGTCCGCAAACAGGAGAAAATAATTTTGGGGCTGATTTCGTTACAGGCAGGGAATCCGGACAAGGCCGCGAAAGATCTGCAGGATATTCTGAAACAGAAAAATAAAACTCAATTGAAAGCGCAAATTATGATGGCCATCGGCAACGGTTTTTTAGCACAAGGCCACGCAAAACAGGCCGTTTCTTATTTTGGAATCATTTTGCGTGAGTATCCTGAAAGTACTCATGTTCCTCGCGCACTGTACTTTTTGGGAGAATCAATGGAAGAGATGGCTGAATATGAAAAACAAAAAATCTTGTGGAAGGAATTAATCAATAATTACCCAAATTCTCCTCTTGCCAAACGCGCAAAAAAACGTTTAAGCGATTCCGGTACCCCTTAAGATTAATCCTGCACAATGAAAAAAAACACTTTAGGAACTTCCGGAATAGAAGTCAGCTGCCTCGGACTGGGCACCATGACTTATGGAGAGCAAAACACTGAGACGGAAGCATATGCTCAAATGGATTGCGCAATTGATTACGGAGTAAATCTGATTGACACTGCGGAAATGTATCCTGTGCCACCAAAACAAGAAACTTTCACCAGAACAGAGCAAATTATCGGTAACTGGATTCAGAACCGAAAATGCCGCCATAAAATAGTGCTTGCCACAAAAGTGGTAGGTCCAACAGTGGAATCCCGCGCGATGGGCAGTTACATACGTGACGGCAAAAACCACCTCAGCAGAAAAAACATCAAAAGTGCACTTGAAGGCAGTTTAAATCGCCTGAAAACTGAAACTATTGACATTTATCAAATTCACTGGCCTGATCGAATTGTAAATATCTTCGGTCAGCAGGGATTCACTCCTCCGGAAAAAACGGAAACAGAGAATGTGGCAATTCCGGACACATTGGAAACTCTTGAAAATCTCAGAAAAGACGGAAAGATCAGAGCTTATGGTGTTTCCAATGAAACACCTTGGGGTGTGATGCGATACCTCAGTTTTGCAGAAAAAAATGGATGTGAAAAAGTTGTCAGCATTCAGAATCCGTACAATTTACTCAATCGAACCTTTGAGTCCGGACTTGCCGAAATTTCATTTCGGGAATCAGTTGGTTTGCTTGCATATTCTCCACTGGCTTTTGGAATGCTGACAGGAAAATACCTTGACGGCAAAAAACCTGCCCGGGCAAGGCTGACTTTATTTTCCCGCTTTCAGCGTTACCAGAACCAAAACGCGGTAAAGGCTACTCGTGAATATGTAAGACTTGCCAAAGAACACAATATGATTCCGGCACAATTGGCACTGGCTTTTGCACGCACAAGACCGTTTATGGCAAGTGTGCTGCTTGGGGCTACTTCAGTTAATCAGCTTGAAACAAATCTTGCCAGCGCTGAAATTGAGCTTTCAGAAGAGGTGCAGCAGGGAATTGAAGAAATCCACAGCCGTATCCCAAATCCATGCCCCTGAGAGTTAGTTCATAATTCCTGGAACACCTGCATAGTTCCGGAAGGCGCCACAGGTATCCAACTAAGTATAGGTTGATAAAAAAAATCTTGTTACGGACTTCCAACCATTAATGACTATAGAATCTCTCAATTGAAAATTAAAAATGTTTGATTTGATTCATGAATTTTGCCGATTCAAGAATACCGTTGATGGTAAGAGGTTCCATGTGAATTTCCTGCTGAATATATGGGGCAACTGTGCGGTTCCAAAACTGTTTGGGGGTAGGATTTATCCAGACCAGATATGGGAAATGCTCATGCAGAGTTTTCAGATTTTCCAGAGCCGGTGTGGAGGATTCTTCACGAAACTCAATTGAGCCATAAGGTGAGAGCATTTCGTGCGGACCCATATATGAATCTCCGACAATGAAAACCCTGTAGTCAGGACTGTTCTCCATCACTTTCCTCAATGTGACCGGTTTGCGCCGGGCTTCATCTTCATAAACCTGATCATAAATCGCATTGTGGAAATAGAATGTTTTCAGGTCCTGCGGGAAGCGGCGTTTGATCTTGGCAAACAGCATTTGAACTTTTCTGGCATGAACCCACATCGAATTCCCCCCGTTGTCCAGCAAAAGAATTACCTGGGTACGGTCCTGCTGTTCGCGTAAAAAATGGGGGAGCACGATTCCAGCGTTACGTCCTGTTTCTTCAACAGTGCGTTTTACATCAAGCTTCCTGTCAGGATGCATGTCTTGAAGATTTTTAAGAGCCTGAATTGCGGCATCCATATTGTCATCAGTGATTGGCGCGTCCAGGTCAACAGGATAAAACGAAGGATCTCCCAGCACCTTACGTGCCGATCCGGCATGGGCAGGACCTCCCAGGCGGATGCCGTTGAGTCCTGAACCGCTATGTCCATAAGGAGAATAACCATGTGAACCGATCCAGTGTCCTCCTCCGCTGTGAAAAGTTTTTTGTTTATCCATCACGCTTTTCATGCGTTCCATCAATTCATCAAGAGATATTCTGGAATAATCCACCATCGTATCTGCAGGTCGGGGTATTCCCGGAGTTCCCTGCCTGTCCTTATCCAGCAAGTCCGGATTGTCCTGATCAAGATGTTTTCTAGCGTCAAGCTCTTTCTGGATATTTGACTGCAAATCGGAATGCAGTGTTTCATTTAAAAACCTGTCAATCAGCTCATTAAAATCGATTTCACCTGCAATTTGCCCTGTTTCCAGTTTTTGGCTCAACCAGTGTTCAAAAGCAGGGGAATTACGGATTGCGTCATCAATGGTGTTGTAGTTGGTGGTATCGATCCCCAGAAAGTATTCCCAGAATGCCAGCGTGTAGGGGGCAATTTCTCTGCGTGATTTGCAGATCAGATGTTGACATACATCAAATAATGAACCCAGATTTGTAACCAGACCGGATTCCATGGTGCGGTACATATCCAGAATAACCCGTACGTCTGCGTCAATGCCGTAACGGCGGAGGGTGTGAGGAAAATCTGAAAACATAACTATTTTGTTAAACCTCTATCAAATCGTAAGCCGGAATCTACCTGGAATTCTGAATTTGTACAATAACAACATAGTTACCGAATTGGCGCATTATTTCTGGAAGAGGATCAAACTGAATATCCTGTACATTCATTATAGCAGTTTGGTCATAATCCTGCGAACCGCTTGTTTTAACTATCTTTTGACCAACAACATTTCCTTCAGTATCAATGCTGACTTCAAGCTGCACAAACATGCCGCTGCGAAACACCTGAAGAGAGTAAGTGACGTTAATTAATAATTCACCTATTTGCTCATTGTAAGCGTCCCTGGCCACAACATAGGGATCCGGAGGTGTCGGCTCTGGAAGAAGATCAGAAGGTTCTTCTGATACAGGAGGTATTTTCTCATCCGGAGAAGCAATCTCTTCTTCCGGTTGAATAAATTTTTCTTCAACAATTCTTTGCAGCATCCTCTGAACAAGCATGTCAACTTCTGCCATCAATGCTGCAATTCCGCATTTACCGCAGGTTTGCGATACAATTATTTGTGTAACTTCCGGAGCAGACAGCGACGAAAGTTTTAGACTCAGTTGAATTTCTTCATCACTTTTGACAAGCCCGAATAAAAACAATTCATCAGTCTTGAACTGTGTTCGCAAGTTGCTGATAAACTTTTGAACTTTACGAACACATTCACTATCCCTGCAATCTTCAATATCTATGCTGCTGAGTCCCTGCTCAGCAATCATTTCCAGTACTTTGTGTGAAACAAGGGAATAACGCTGATTTATCTGTTCACGAAAATAGTTAAACAAAATTTGCTGTTCCGGAACTGATATTTCTCCCAGCACAGATATGGGGCCAATAACCACTCGATCTGATTCTGCAGCACTAATGTTTGACGGAACAGACAAAATAGAAAAAATAATCAATGACAGACAAAAGCATTTTAATGACTTTTTTTCTTTGTAAATTTTTATCAGACAAAACATTCTTCTGTTTCCTTAACTGTTCCTGCGTATTTTTTTAATCTGTTTTTAAAATAAAAGTATTGACAGTCATCGAGTGAGGAGCTAGCATTGTAGGGTTTGCAGGAACTGAACGCAAGTTCTTTGAAAAGGGAATCAGAACAGACAGAAAGCCTGTTCCTATCC
>LUQO01000057.1 GCA_001627865.1 SAR324 cluster bacterium REDSEA-S27_B3 | reverse complement strand
CTCAAGGCGACGCAGTTACCTTCAGCTACATGGCTGTGGTTTACCATCACACGGACTTGCACCGTGTTGATTAAGCGCCTTCCCAGGCGCACTCATTCCTGTTTTTTTAACAGGAGTATTTTGCTTTGGAGAAAACTCATTTTAATTCCTCCAGGAAATATGTTGACCATGTCCCTTTATTTTTTAGTTCAATTTCACCTCTGGGAACCAGACTTGCGGAGCCTTCCAGGTAATCTTTTGTTTTTTCTGAAATGTGAATTTTTCCGCTTTCCCCACTGCTTTCCATTCTTGAAGCAATATTCACGGAATCTCCCCAAATATCAAATATATTCCCAGTAGTCCCGGCAATAAGCGGCCCGGAATGAATACCAATTCGAACTTCCCATCGTGGTTTTCCCAGGACTTCATATTGGATGTTAGTTCCATCCACAAATTTCAGCATGTCAACTGCCGCCGCGCAAACCTCCCTGGCATGGGTTTTTTGCTGAGACGGTATCCCCCCTACACACATGTAGCAGTCCCCAACAGTTTTTACCTTGCGTACATTGTGTTTTGAAATGATCCTGTCAAATCCACTGAAAAAGGTGTTCAGTGTTTCAAGAAGCTCACCGGGGTCACTGTTTTCCACCATGCTGGTAAATCCCACAAAATCCGCGAACAGTATGCTCGTTTCCGAATAATACTGTCCCTTCATCAGGCCCGGTTCCTCCAAATTTTTTTCTTCCGGAACTGAAGTTTTTGATGAATCGGATTCCTTTTCCAGCATGTGCACAATTTGATCAGAAATAAGACGCAGTCCATCAACCTGCTGATGAGTAAGGTTTTTCGGATTTATGTCAAACACACAAAGCGTGCCCAGTGAAAAGCCCCTTGAACTCATCAAGGGCAAACTGGCATAAAAGCTGAAACCCAAATCAAAAGGCATGTTCTTAAAATTCCTTGTACGATCATCCTCCAATATATTTTCAATTATCAAAGGCTGCCCCGGTTTGGCCAGGCTGAACTGGCAAATAGATATTTCACGCGGAATTTCCTTCATCATATCGAATTCCTCTGGCTGCAATCCAAAACCGACCTTACATTGCTGTACATCTGAACCGAGTATGTTGATAACGCTTTGAGGACAGTCTGTTAGATAAGTGGCCACCTGAGTCATAGAATTGTAGCGTCGCTCCCTACTCAGATCGAGGTCCAATATTCCCAGACGTTTTACTTCTGCTATGCGCTGGTCTTCATTAAAAAGATTCTTTACGGGAACAATCCCCGCTTTTTCCCCTTCCTGTCTAAGTGACTCTAATAATTCCTGTTTGTCCATATTTTCCATAAAAACTGCCTTTAATATACTTGAGAATTAATAATGTAAAAAATGATACGAAGACAAATAAACTACTTTCTCTAAAAAAGTGTCACCGTGAACAATGAGCCATTAATTCAAACATAACAAAATTTGCTTTTATTTGGAAGCTGAAAAAACTGATTTGACAACTGCGTCAGGGAACAATAGTGCTGGCAGTTTATGCTATGAAACTGCAGTAAAAATGTAAGCCGCTTGAAGCATCTATAATAGAATGTAGTAAACTACCCCGGGGGAAAATAGATGTTAAATTTTTTGGGGAGTAAAGATTTGTGTGATCATCATTCTATCCAAAGAACCTTCATCTAATGGAAAGTTCAAACACTTACAAAAATCTGTTCATTCAATGAAGATTTTTTTTGGATATTACCGGAGGGATTAATCAATTATGAAATCAACCCGCAGATTGAAATTGAGTCCCGGCAGATACAAATCATTAGGAGTCAGGAAATATGAGAAGGAATAGTTAAAATCTGTATTTTCTCCAATTTTAGAATTAAATCCGAACCAAGGCTCTAATATCACGCCTCCAGTGCTAATAGTTTGGGAACCGGACATTTTTGCGCCACCGCCGCCTGCCTGTAAACCCCATTCTACGTAAATATCATCAAAAATTGTAAAATCATAGCCAGCAAGCATTCCGCCATAAGTGTAAGTACCAACATCTGTTGGCCCCCCAAGCTGACCTGTATAACCTTGACCACCAACGAAAAACTTTTCAGTGTTATAAACAACGAAGCGCCACCCGTAAAATATCGTAGTACCTGCTGCAGGCATACCATATTTCACAGTTACACCTGTCTTGGATTTTTTGAAATATGAATCGGCGTAGATATATTCACCTGCCAGATTTGTTTTTGCAGTTTGGTCTGTCGGTACGACTTCTTGACTATCTCCAGTTTGGGCTAAAACCTGGACAGAAAAAAAGATAGATATGATAAAAAATAGAATATTCTTCATGTTCGTCCTTCTTCTGCGCTGATTAATTGTGGAAATTCCAATACGCGATTCGCGAGCGAGTTTATTGTTTATATTAAATTAATGCAAGCTTATTATTACGGAAATTTCTGAATTATATCTTTATTTCCAGTTAAAGTACAGTATATTAACAATTTTTCCAAGAAGTATTGTCATTTAATTGAGTTTTAATAATACCAATAAAATAAATTATTTCAATTATTAATAATACTGAAAATAATGTATAAATCAGTTATTAATGATCCTTATCTTTCCGAAAAAAGTTTCTGCGTCCACAAAAACTTCCCCCGAATATTCATTAATGATCAAGAACAAATAATCCTCGAATTAAACGTATCATATTGATATTAATATGAATTATTAAATTATCAATACTGTATTTCAACATTACATGACAACTGCGGTCGTTTAAGTTCACACCATTATATCTTATCTGCAAGTGTGAAGCCTAAACGAACACCATTATAAAAAATCTATTGTGCAACCGATACGTAATACATTTCCTCACGCAATTGTTCCAGGCGCAGTCTCACCTGGTTGTTTTCCGGTTCAAGCCTGAGGGATTCCTCCCAGGCAGCTTCTGCTAACTCCATTTCTCCAAAGTGCAAATAAACTATGCCAAGGTTCCACCAGGCAACTGTATACAGCGGATATTTTCGAGTGAGGCTTTCCAGAAAACTTTTTGCTTCTCCATGTTTGCCTAGTTTGATAAGAACAGCTCCAAGCCTCAAAAGAGCCTTGCGGTGTTTTGGGTTCAGATGAAGAACCCGTCGATACAAGTTTTCAGCCTTGTGGTGGTTTTTTAATTTTTCGTGTGCATAACCCAGATAAAGGTTTATTTCAGGATGCCTGGGGAATCTGCTTTGAAGTTTAGCAAGTTTTGGCAGTGCATTTAGTGAATCATGCTGTGCCAACTGCACTTTTACCTGATATAAGGCTGGATCCGGAAGATTCGGTTCAAGTAAAGACGCATCTTCAAAAGACTGACGTGCTTCCGTCCATCGCTTTGCGTTGTAATGCTCTTTACCTGCCCGCATCAACTGTTCGTAATTTAAAGATTTATCCGAAGCAGCAGAAATCAACCATGGTTCCAAATCTCTGACAAGTAAATGGTATGGCTGCCAGCCGATATGACTCGGCTCAGCAACAAACGGATAATGACGTAGACCTTGTTTAATAAAAGATGATCCTGATTGTGGATTTTTGCCTATAGTCAGACCATAGAGAATCATCGCCATACCATTCCCCGGATTTAATTTGTCAGCAATATTTGCCTGTTGTTTAGCAAACAATGGCTCACTGCGAAGGTAGTGAATCAGGGAGAGCAGTGTGTGATGTTCAGCATTTCCCGGATGCTGTTTCATTGCAGCTGATATTTCTTTTTCCGCAGAATTAAGGCTGGGAACATGAGCAGGATAAACAACACTGCTTTCTTTAATGAGCATGATAGCTTTGTAGAAATTGATCGAAGAGGCCAATGAGGGGTAACTCAATAATAAGGATTCCAGCTCACCCTTACGTGCTTCCCATTTGGGTGAGTTTAATGACGGTACTGGTTTGAGCCTCCACTGGTAAAAATTCCTGATTCCATCCCATGAATATCCTTGAGGGAAATGTGTGAGATTACCAAAAAATGTGTCTTTCTCTAAATCAATTAACAGAGAAGCTGTCAGCTTATCCGGATTATTCCAGGAATGAGTACTTTGTATTATTTGTCTGGATTTTTTTTCAGCGAAACTGCTTATTTCCCACGTGACAGAAATTTGATTAAGAACTTTCTGTAATGATAATTGAAGGAATCTATCCGGTTTAAGAAGAGTGATTGCTGTTGATTCCGGAACTCTGGAGCTTAATTTAACAGCATCTTTTTCACTGAGCCGCTGATGCCAGCGATGCATTGTATCTGGTGTAATTACAGAAAAGCGATCAGCAAGCTGTAACTGCAGGGACAGTTCTTCTCTAAGGAATAATTCCAGCCAGTTTAGTCCTTTGGAGGGATAGTTGACATCGACTGAAAGGACTCCAACCGATTGGCCTGCCTGGATAAGCGGGGGATTCAACAATGCTGCAAAAAACAGGATTGTGAAGAGTAATGTGAGCAGTTTGCGAAGAAACTGATTTTTCATTTTCTTCGCAATCAAATTTGCGGGTAAAAAAGATTTATCTGAAAGTCTGAGTTTTCTGCAATAAATTCCTCGACTCATGCGTAATGTCGAGCAGATTCCGGAGCATCTGTGTAGGCATCCGCGCTTGTATCAAAAGTGGACCCCAACTCTTCATCTTCTTCAGAATCTTCCTCTGCATCTTCTGCATCATCAGCTTCACCAGCCTCAACAAATTCAACAGCTTCGTCTTCTTCCTCAGACTCGTCTTCAACTTCATCAATTGCAGCTTTTACCTCTTCTTCAACCTCCTCAACTGCCTCCCCTTCCTCCAGTTGTTCAAATTTTTCAATTAAAGCTGACAGCCTTGCTTCCCAATCAACATAACGATTTTCCAACTCTTCATTCTGATCTTTCAGATCAGAAATTTCTATGCGTGACAATTCAATGGTTTCAATCGCAGCAGTGATTTTCTCTTCAAGCTGTTTCAGTAAATCGTTTGACATGATTTATTTCCTCAAATTAATGGTTATGACTAATTCCACATGGAATTCATTGCTTAAATTCCCGCGGAAACTTTCAGCACAACTCAAATGCAAGAGCCGTACATTTTAGTTAACACCATTCAAATGCATTAAATTTAGTTGAAACTATTTCTGACAGAAGATCAAAGTATAGAAAACTTTTCTGAAAGGAACGCTTTTTTTTGGGATATAATGATGATTTAAAACGCACGCACTGTTGAATATCACGAAGCACGTTTCTTAGGTTGGATTGTCCTGTTTTTTCTGATTTTTTTTACAACCGCGGGAAGTCTCTCAAGAACCCGGCCATATATCTGTTCAACACTCAATTCTGCGGCAAGCAGTTGTTCATCTGGTGATCCTTGTGGAATGAATCGATCGGGAGCACCTATTTGCAGTGTTGCTGTATAGATCTGATTCCTGCTTAGAAGTTCAAGCACGCCGCTGCCGAAACCCCCATGAATTGTGTTTTCTTCCAGGCTGACCAGTAACTGCGAATCTCTGCCAAATTGAACAATCGTATCTTCATCCAGAGGTTTCACAAATCGGGCATTTATAACGGCAACAGTAATTCCGTTTTTCTCCAGCAGATCTGCCACTTGTTCGGCCGCGTCAACCATGGAACCTACCGCTAACAACACTACATCCTGTCCTTTTCTCAGAATTTGTGCTTTGCCCAATTCAAGAGGCGGGATATTTTTTTCATCAAGATCAGAAGTGCTTCCTCTTGGGTATCGAATAGCCAAAGGACCAGTTTCGTGACCATAGGCGAATTCTATCATGCAGCGTAATTCAGCGCCATTTCGCGGAACCATGATTGTCATATTTGGAAGCATTCGGAGGTACGTAAGATCATACATGCCATGATGTGTTGGACCGTCGGCGCCCACGAATCCTGCACGATCCAGCATAAATCTTACAGGCAGCTGCTGTATTGCCACATCATGTATGATGTGATCTAAAGCACGCTGGAGAAATGTTGAATATATTGCAACAAAGGGTTTATTTCCCGTAGTCGCAAGTCCGGCTGAGCATGTTACTGCATGTCCTTCCGCGATGCCCACATCCAGCACACGGTCAGGAAATTTCGGCTGCAAATTAACGATTCCTGTACCGCTCAGCATGGCTGCTGTCAATACTACCACACTTTCATCTCGCTCCATTAATTCACCAAGTTTGTCGCCAAAAACCTGGGAGTAACTCATGGCTTTGCCCGAAGATTTTTTCTTTTTAAATTTTCCATCTTCAGGCTCAAATGGTGTGACACCGTGGTATTTGAGGGCATCTTCTTCAGCATAAGCATATCCTTTGCCTTTCTGTGTGATGGCATGAACAACTATGGGGCCGTCTAATTTCTTGACCTGGTTAATTATATCCAGCAGTTCGGGAAGATTATGCCCATCAACAGTACCAAAATATCTCCAGCCTAATTGTTCAAACAGCATACTAGGAGGTGAAAAAAAGCTCTTTGCCGAATCATGCATTTTTTGCAAAGTTGTTTTAAGACCAAGCCGTTCAGAAAATGGGGCTTTTTCTGCAAATTCCAGTGTTTCTTTACGAAACCTGTTATAAAATTGAGAGGAGGCGAAACGAGTCAGCATTTTTGAAATCGCGCCGACGTTAGGATCAATGCTGATTCCGTTATCATTATAAATGACCAGCATATTCTTATCGAGTGAGCCGTTGTGATTCAGAGCTTCAAAGGCCAGACCGCCGGTCATTGCGCCGTCACCGATGACGGCAATCACCCGGTGTTTTTTTCGCTGAAGATCACGCCCAATTGCCATGCCCAGCGCAGCCGAAATAGAAGTCGAAGCATGACCTGCTCCAAAATGATCGTAACTGCTTTCATCTCTTGAGAGAAATTTTTTGATGCCGCCATTTTTACCAAGTGAAGTAAATTTTTCATTACGGCCTGTCAGTATTTTATAGGCGTATCCCTGATGACCAACGTCCCAGACCAGCCGGTCAATGTTGAAATCAAAATTTTTTAGCAAAGCGACTGTGATTTCAACTGCTCCAAGCGATGAGGCAAGGTGACCTCCGCGCCGGCTTGTGACCTCAATAATGCGCTGGCGACATTCCTGGGCTAACTGTGTCAGCTCTCCCAAATTAAAGTTTTGTATCTCCTGTGGTTGTGAGATACTTTCCAGTAGCGATTTCATGCTTGAATCCGAAATGCTTTTTTCCTTCAATTGATATAAACTATATTTTAAAATGCTTCAGCTTTATTATTTTACTTATAAAACACTGCTGAAGACTTCGCTGCATAAATTTATCTTAAACTGATTAAGTATAACTTGGAGCTGTTCTTATGTCTAGTAATACACTGGAACAATTAAAACATGCCAAATCCACCATGCAGGCAGAACGCAAGCCTGTTTCTCAAGTTCAGGATGCATTAAAACAGGCAAAGGAGATTACAAACTTTGTTTCTGCTGCACTGAGCAAAGAAAATCGCTGGATTTTGCAGCCGGGAGAACAGGAAAGCATTGTGGCCATGTTGGCACAAATTAATCATACTAAAAAAGAGCTATTTGACAAATGCAGAAGCCCGGAACATTTCAATAGAGATGCGGATCGTTTTATTAAAATGAAACATCAGATTGCTCGTCAAGCCGAATGCATACATCTCAGCCTTGATCAGGGATTTTATGATACAGAGCCACTTGGGTTTTCTGCCGGAAAAGCAATTGAATTATCATTAAAGCAAATCCAAAGAGTTCAAGATGGTCTTCAGCAAGGGAAATGGGTACGTTTGTCAATAGAGGCCGCAGTTGATGATTCCGCAAAAAGCGAAGTTGAAAAGCTTTTTACAGAGGCAAAGCCGCTTGCAGATAAACTGCTCCAAAACAAAAATGTCGGCAATTTTGATCCTCCTATGACAATTGAGGAAGTACAATCAGTTTATAAATATTTCCACAATGTAAGACGTATTCAGGAATTGGAAAGTCAGGCAATGGTCAAAGCTCTTTCTAATAAACCTACTGCAAAACTGCCTGTTCCGGATGAAATTCTGGATGTTCTTTCAAAGTTTGAAAGAAGCCTCAAAAATATAAAAACTCCCAGCTCCAACCGAATGCCTGGCTGGGGACTTGAGCTGCATAATCTTTCCCGTACAGATATGCTGATACGCATGCATTTGCTTCGTATTCCTTTTGAACCTTTGGGGTTTCTGAAAAAGCATTTAAAAAATCTCCAGCAACAGAAAGAAAGTGATGGTCTTGAAAAAAGCATTGCAGACTTTCACGAAAATGCAGCAAAGGAACTGGAGCATCTTCAGCTTTTCATTGAGACATTTGAGGGCGTTGACCAGACACTGAGAGAAGTAACAGGAATTCTGCAAAATCTTTCAATTTCTTTTGGAAAGATTTATCACAATTCCTCTTCGCAAAGCATAACAAGCGGATTTCTGGTAAAAGCCCTTGGACTGATCAAGGGAATGCTGGGAAAAGGCGTGAAAGTGGCTGAATCAAAAAGCCAGAAACTGCAAAAACTGCGGCAAAGTGTCAGGCAGATAAACTTGTTTGATGCGCCAATCACTGAGGGAATACTCCACGCGCTGGATTTACTTGAACAGGGAAAACAGGAAATGAATCAGTATTGCGGGCAAATCAATTCTTTGTTGAATACACTCGCAAGTACAACAGACCTTGATTCAAGAGCAACATATACATACCTGAAAAAAGCCTACGATGAAAACGCACGTTTAACCTCAGCAGCAATGATTTTTGGAAGTGTAACTCAAACATGTGTGCTGCTGCAGAGATCAATCAGGGAAGTAGAATCAATGTGGATAAAACTTGTTAAACTTCCTGAACAGAATCCTGATGCTTCCGACTTGTATGAACAAACAATTTCTTTTCTGGGAACTGATCCTGAATTCTCAGATAAAAAATTAAAACAGAGCATGCATCAGGTTGAAGAACTTAATTGGATTCTGGATGAAATGTTCGGACAAGGGGACGAGGAGGAACAGCGCTTTGTTAATGAACTTCATTCTGAGTTAAGACCTGTCAATGACAGAGTAAAGGCTAAAAAAATGAAAGAAGAAGCAAGGAAGACAGAAATTGCCAGAACAGAGGGAAAAAAGAAACCGACCCCAGTTGTCATTCCAACTAAGTCCAGAAAAGCAAAAAAAGCAGAGGAGGCTGCACAATTATCACGCTCAAAGAAAAAAATTGTTTATGACCCTTTTGAGCCTTTTGAAATGGTCGCCTTAAAAAATGCCTGTAAAAAAATGACATCACCGGAAGGAAAAATGATGTACCAGGTGCTGTCAAACACACACACTTTTTTCACCCTGCTGAATAAAATGGAAAGTACCTTTAAACCAGGTGAAGGACTTGAAAACGAACTAGAACAGGATTTGGAAAAAAGCAAGACAACACAGGAATTTCTGAACAACTTCGCGCGGCTAAAATTTCTGCCATACGGCTATTGCAGTAACAGCAACACGCCACTTTATTACAATCAGGAAACATGTCAGTTTGAAACACCCCATGGAGTGGAAAAGCAACTAAAACTCAGTAAAACTTCGATCGGTACTCCTATGCAGGTATTCCGCCGTTTGATTCGTACTATGCTTGGACTGGATGATGCCAAAACACTTGCTATTATCATGCGTCCTCAGGTTTTGTCAATTTTTGAGGAGGATTACATGCTTAAATCAAAAGATCGAAAAACTGTGGAAGAAGCACTGCAAGCAACCTGAGCAGATAAAAAGAAAAAGTTCCCCATTACTCCACATAAATATTCTCCGCAAACTTTTAAATCCCACCTCAATAGTTTTTACTTCCATTCAGGCAAACTGAAACAAAATCAGATAAACACATTTTTCATCATTGAGACCTGGCTTTTGGATTTATCTTTATCTGTATCTGTAACTTCAGGGGTTTACAGGCAGTAATGCATTAAATTTAAAACAGTATAAATGGGGTCAGAGTAGATTTATATCATAAAATAAAACTGAAAATTCCGTATATAATATAAATCTGCAACGACTCATCTACCGAAATTGATTGAGAGTAGAAACTGTCTCAGCTACAATACCCCACATGAAGACAATCCTGGGAAATAAGCAAAATATAAATGCCTGAATTACCTGAAGTAGAAACAGTTGTTTGTGAGTTAAGAGATGAAATTTCCGGAGATTCAATTTCCTCAGTGGATGTATTCCGGAGTAATCCGATAGTTCAGGGGGACCTGGAGGCATTCCAGCAGCAGCTGAGCGGAAGAACATTTCATGATGTAACCCGCAGGGCCAAGTATCTTATTTTTCATTTGCAGCCATCAGGATATATGGTGGCGCACATGCGGATGACTGGAAAATTCATTGTGACCGAGCCCCTTGCCGAGCCAGAAAAATATAATCGAGTCTGGTTTCATTTAGGCAGCGGAAGGTTGATGATTTTTGATGATGTACGCTGTTTCGGTACATTGGAGTTTTATGAAAAACTGGATGATTCCAAAGCACTTTGCAAATTGGGCATTGAGCCATTTGCTGATGATCTGAACGCGAATTATTTTATATCACAGCTTGTGTCTTCCACGCGTGAAGTTAAAAGCATATTGCTGGATCAAAAAATCATTGCCGGACTGGGCAATATTTATGTCTCGGAAATATTGTTCCGCTCAAAGATCAATCCGCGGCGCAGTGCCGGCAAAATCCGGAAGACGGAATGGTCTGAAATAATAAAATTTACTCAAGAGGTGCTCGGGGAAGCTATAGAAAATAACGGCACGACAATTTCCGATTTCCGCAGAGTTGATGACAAAACTGGGAAATTTCAGCAATTCCTAAAAGTTTATGATAAAAACGAGCAGCCTTGTCCTGATTGCGGTGTACCTATTCAGAGAATTGTTCAGCAGCAAAGGAGCACTTTTTTTTGTCCTGAATGTCAGCGTTGATCTATTAACGTTATGAAGCCCTTTTTCAAGTTATTGCCCGTGCTTCTGCTGACATGTTCTTTTTCCGTGACATTATGGGGCAAGCCGCAGCACATCATCCTCACAGGTTCTCAGGGAACAGGTTCGTTTATATTTACCTCAGAACTCTCCCGGATTTGGGAAACCTCCGGCACAGACCGTAATCAGGAAATTGTGTCGCGTCCGGAAACTTCACAGGTAAGCCGACTGAGACAGCTCCGGAACAACAGAGTCACAGCCGCGATCATTGACGCGGAAACAGCATTCGAGCAGTTAAATAAATATCCTGAACTGCGTGTCCTGTCAGTTTTATGGCGGAACTGGCTGCATGTTCTTGGCACAGTTCCCGGACAATATCTTACACTCGCCAGCACTAAGACAATGCTGGTGCATGATAATACGATGCATTTTGTTCGAGTCTGGAAAAATATGTCGCCGGACACAAAATTCAGCTGGTTCAATTCTGACAGTATCCCGGATTTTTCAGAAGGTTTTACTGAAGAAGTACTGGCTGTCACCGCTCCAGCACCATTGCATGAAATCAACAGCTGGCTGGAGCAATTTCCCGGAATCAGGCTGTTATCACTTGACAACCAACTGATCAGGGCATCGCGTTCAACTTTCAACTGGCTGGCCCCAAAAAAAATCCCCGCCAATACTTATCTTTATCAGTCAGAACCAATTGAAAGTGTAGCGTGGCATCCGGTGCTGGTTGTCCGCAGGGATTTCCCAAATCCAAGTGCAACAAAATTGCTGCAGCTGATTTATGCTCAAAGCAATTCTCTTAATCCTCATCCTCTTTTAGAGAATTTGCGTCGCGCAGACAACATTGCTTTTCAAAAAATATATGCTTTTCATCCTGCGGCAAAATCGTATTTCAAATTCAAATGAAAACGCAATATCAGCACACTTCGGTATTACGGCAGGAAGTGCTTGATTTCGCTCCGGAGTCAACACAAACAATATTGGACTGTACACTTGGCGGCGGCGGACACAGCCTGAGCCTGCTGGAAAAATTCCCAAAAGCCAGCCTATATGGCATAGACCGGGACCCTTTTTCCATAGAAGCTGCAGCACAGAGACTGCAAGCTTTTAAACAACAAACCCGCTTAATCCATGCCGGTTTTTCAGAACTGTCAGCAATAGGCAATAAATGGGGTAAGCCCCAGTTTGATTATGTTATTGCGGATATTGGTGTTTCATCAGAACAGCTTGCGCGTCCGGAAAGAGGATTTTCTTTCATAAACGATGGACCGCTTGACATGCGAATGGATCCGGACCATCAAACGCTTACCGCCGGACAGTTAGTCAACAAAGCCAGCGAGCATGAACTGCTGAAGATTTTGCGCAATTATGGCGAAGAGCGCTATGCGCGTAAAATAGTCAGTACAATCCTGGATGAGCGCAGGAAAAAAACATTTAGAACCACACTTGAGCTCGCTGAATTGGTCAACAAAGTCATTCCGCAGCGCATGAAAAAACGAGGAATCAATCCGGCAACAAAAACCTTCCAGGCGTTGCGCATTGCCGTCAACAACGAGCTGCAGGAATTGACAGAACTTCTGGAGCAGGCTCCTTCACTGCTGAAGCCTCAGGGCAGAATGGCAGTCATTTCTTTTCACTCTCTTGAAGACCGGATTGTTAAGCATCAGTTTCGTAAATGGGAACATCCATGTGTCTGTCCCACGGATTTGCCTTATTGTATTTGCGGAAAAATTTCCCTGGGGAGGGTGCTTACAAGACGACAGGTTAATGCTTCAAAAGACGAAATTGCAAAAAATCCGCGAAGCCGCAGTGCTCATTTGCGGGTCTTTGCTTTCGACAAAACCACCGCATGATTGAAATCCGCTGCGATAATGACTTCCGTGAACTGGTAAACAAAACACGGATCAAAAATATTTTGAATACCTTTCTGAACCGTTTGTTTGAAGGACACCAGGAAGTTTCTCTGTACATTACCAATGATGCGGAGATACAAAAGCTGAATAAACAATTCCGGAACAAGAATCTTCCTACGGATATTTTGTCCTGGGCCTATCATTCAGCTGAAGGAGAATCTGACGAGGAAGAAATGAACGACAGGCAACAAATTTCATTTTCCGGAGAACTGGTGGTTTCAGCGGAACGTGTCCGGATACAGGCAGCCGAAAACGGGTGGGATTTTGAAACAGAACTGATACGTCTGCTTGCACATGGCTGCGCCCATCTTGCGGGATGGGATCACGAAGAATCTGAAGAAGAGGAAAGAAAAATGCTGGAGCTGGAAATTCAGCTTTTGCAGGACGTCGGGCTGGATAATATTTATTAAACGATTTGACTGCAGACAGTTGTTTTCCGCGGCCTAAATTCGATTTCGCGACAAACCTACTTGCGAATGAAATGCAGTTCCTGAAATGATTTCCGGAATTCAATCACTTCTGTTTTGAGCTTTTCCGGATTTTCTTTTTTGACAAGAGTTCTGCAGAACAAGTCCGCCACCGTTTTCATATCATCCGGACACATCCCCCAGCGTGTTATTTCCTGAGTGCCCAGGCGCATGGCGTTGAAGTCTCCCTTAACCGGTGGTAGCGGCAGTTCGATTCCACTGGTGAGAAGATTGGCTTTTTCCAGCAGATTTGCAGCGGCATCTCCTCCTCCGTATTTTGCGGCCGGAACAGCCACATGCTGCGAATTCGTAAATCCTTTTCCACCAACCTTAAAAACCTCGCATCCTCCATCATGCAGTGATTCAGCCAGCGCTTTGGCGTTGTCAATGCACATCCGCGCGTATTCCTTTCCATGTGCCAGCAAATCCATCACAGCAATGATCATCGCCGAAGTGCGGCTTAAGTCAAAATTGGCCGTCAGTCCGGGGAAAGCAATTTTATCCAGACGCTCCCCCAGTTCCGCTGAATTTGTCAAAACCATTCCGGAGGGAGGTGCACCGAAACTTTTATAGGTGGAACCTGTCATCAAGTCCGCCCCTTCCTGCAGCGGCTGCTGAAATTCACCTCCCGCGATCATGCCTCCCATGTGTGCCGCGTCATAAAGAACCCATGCCCCCACTTCATCTGCTGCCTTCCGGACTTCTCTCACTGAATAGGGAAACAGGCACATGCTTCCTGCCACAATGATCAGCTTCGGACGGACTTCTTTTGCTTTTTCCATCAACACGTCCGGATTGATGTCCATCTTTGAATAGTCAAATGGGACATCGTTAACTTCCAGTCCGTATAGCCCGGCTGCCCCTTCTGCATGATGAGTCACGTGTCCGGCGGCCTGATCAGAAAAGGCCATTATTTTATCTCCCGGACTTGTTGTAGCAATGTAGGCATAGAGGTTGGCGACCGAGCCGCTTGGCACGCGGTACTCCACGTATCTTGCCTTGAACAACTTCCTAAGCAGTGACATTAGCATGATCTCCAGCTGATCCGCATGCTCCATGCCCTTGTTGTATTTTGCTCCGGGATAGCCCAGGCTCGACCTGCTGCCAATGCTGGATGAGAGCATCCTGGCTGCTTTTGGATTGATCACATTTGTTCCGGCATAGAGCACAATGCTCTGCTGATCCATCAGCGTTACGTGGGCATCTATCAGTTCAAAAGCTTTTGATTCCAGGTCATCAAAAGACATCTGCTGATACGTCTCTGCATGCTGCTGAATAAAACTCTCTACAGCCTC
>LUQO01000056.1 GCA_001627865.1 SAR324 cluster bacterium REDSEA-S27_B3 | reverse complement strand
AGACCTGTTGCATACTGCTGGCTCATCCATTGAAATTGAAGCTGGAAAGGCACTCAGCTACACAGGACAGGGGCTCAATATTGGGAACCTTGCACTTGAAATCTCAGGTGGAGGAACATTTGATAACACAAATTATCTTATTCTGAATAATTCCCAGAGTAAACTGATGCTTGGGGGAGCGAGTATTTCAAAGGTTGAGATAAACACAGTTTTAACTGACGGTGAGGTGAGTGTATCTGCAGACTCCACTATTGACACACTCTCACACACTGGAACGTCCCGAATTAATCTAAATGAGGACACAAGCCTTACTTTCACAAATCCATTTGATATTCCAGAAAACCAGACCATGGAGTTGCTCGGTTCAGGTACTGGAAGGACAGTAAATTTACCTGACGGGTTAACACTTACAGGCACTCTTAAAATCAGTTCAGAAAATTATACCTTCAGCAGTGGAACACTTAAACTAAATGGAGGACTGCTTGATGTATTGGAAACTACAAATATCAACTCCGATATTTCGCATCTTGCCAGCAGCAACATTTCGATAAAATCGGAAAAAACATTAAATTATGGCGGAGACGCTCTTGACATAGGCGCACTTACAATGACGCTTTCCGGTGGAGGTACAATTGAAAACACTAATGCCCTTTCTTTGGATAACACTGCCAGTGTGCTGTCATTGAACGGCATCAACCAGATTGCCAGCGTTTCAGTGGAAGCAGCTTTAACAAGCGGTAAGTTAAGTGTCGAAAATGACGCAGTAATCAAAACGCTATCACATACCGGCTCTTCAATACTTGATATTTCAAATGATACCAGTCTGACTGTGAAGAATTCTTTTGAAGTACCCCAAAACAAATCTTTGGAATTGGCAGGCGCTGAAAACGGAACCTTGATTCTGGAAGACAAACTTACCTTGTCAGGGATAATTAATATTAACGTGTCAGACAAGTTCTCTGGAGGGACACTGGAGCTCAATGGAGGAACTCTGTCTGTCAACGTAAATTCTACAATTGAATCTGCAATAACAAATATTGATCAATCAAGCATTAATGTCAGCTCCGGCAAAACACTGACCTATACAGGTAGTGAAGCTCAAATCGGCACCAAAAAACTTACTCTGTCAGGCGGAGGATTAATTGAGAATACAAATGATTTTGCCCTGAACGAACCTTCAAGTATCCTCGTTCTTGATGAAATTGAAGTCTCAAAAGTTTCAATCACAGGAGATTTAATAGGCGGTCAGTTAACTGTAAACAATGATTCTGTTATCAAGACCCTGACTAATACGAAATCATCCCGCCTGGAGATCGGAAATGGTAACCTGCTGACTGTAGAAAACTCTTTTGAGGTTCCGGAAAATATTAAGCTGGAATTTGTTGGCTCCGGAAACGGAACAATGCAGATAAATGATACACTGACACTTTCCGGAACTGTCAAGTTTGATGCACCAGACTACACGCTTAACAATGGAACTTTAGCCTTAAACGGAGGCACACTGGAAAGCAGTTACAATACAACTGTTGCTTCTGATATTAAGCATTTGAGCGACTCCACCGTCATTGTTGCCGCAGATAAAACACTTAATTATTCCGGAGATGTTTTGGAAATTGGAGCACGCACATTAACTATTTCCGGAGGTGGGGATTTTTCTAATACAAACAACCTGGACCTTAATCACGAAAACAGTGTGCTTAAACTGGATGGAATAGCAAAAGTAGAGCATGTTTCTGTTGGAGAAGATTTGTCAGATGGTTTTATTGATGTAGATGAAAACGCAACCATTAAAACACTTTTTCATACAAAATCATCAAAGTTTGATGTTGCAACTGAAAAAACTTTGACGCTGGAAAACGCAATAGAAATTGCTGAAAATCAGACATTGGAACTGTTTGGTTCCGGAGGTGGTACACTCAAAATTAGTGACACCATCACACTTGCAGGAATTCTGAAACTGAATGCTCCAGGAAATACAATCAGCGGAGGAAACCTGATATTTAATGACGGAAAGCTGGACCTGGATCAGGATGCTTCGATTGCGACCAAAATCATCCTAAACAACAATGCCAGCATGGATTTAAGCAGCGGTAAAACGTTAAGCGTAACACAGTCTTTTGAAGTTCCTGAAAATCTCAAACTTGAGATATTAGGTACAGATGGAGGTTCCTTAAGCTTGTCCGAAACCGAAACATTGGAAATTAATGGAATACTGCTGTTCAGCTCACCAACAGTCAATTCAGGTATTCCTTATCACAGTTTAATTGACGGTACACTTGAGCTGGTCGATGGCGCACTGCTGGATGTTGATTATGACACAAGCATTTCTTCAAACATAATAATTTCGGGCAACTCATCAATTGATGTTGCATCAGGTAAGACTTTGACATACACAGGCGAGGCCATAGATATCAAAACATTCCAGCTGACTTTGCTTGGTACGGGCAAACTCGATAATGACGATAATCCAGAATCTGCTGTCACCCTCAACAATTCAAACGGAATAATTGTATTCGCTGATGATATCACTGTGGCCCTGGTAAAAGTAACTGCGGGAAGTTCGTCCGGTAAAGGTATTCATGTTAATAGCGCTGGTGCTAAAGTCACTAACCTGAACTTGCTTGCTGACCTGGTTTTGAAATTTGCTGAGGCAGACTATGATTTTGATGTTGAAAACCTGACCGTC
Source organism: SAR324 cluster bacterium REDSEA-S27_B3 (assembly GCA_001627865.1). Classification (GTDB taxonomy): domain Bacteria; phylum SAR324; class SAR324; order SAR324; family NAC60-12; genus Arctic96AD-7. Next base: position 32,549 of record LUQO01000056.1, on the reverse strand, counting down.
ATTTCCAGCGCGAAACTGACTGCTGAAGGCAGCATAGGTTTGCTCAAAGTAAACGAGCTGCTTCAGGATGATGTAAACGCAATGTTAACTTTGCATAATGTAAATGTGAAGGTTAAGAAAGAAATTAAACTCGAATTTGCAAATCAAATTGCAATTACAGGCAGCACAATCTTTGAAGTGGATGGTGGTCTAAAAATATATTTAACTGGAACCATGGATTTCAAGGGGTCAGTTACAGCAAAAATTGATTTGATGGGCGGTACAATGTGTGTCACTGATAACACAACTATAAATGGTAATATCAGAAACCTTGATAATTCACTGATTTACATTGCTCCAGGAAAGGTACTGACTTATAACGGAACAAATACCCTTGATGTCAATGGCTTTGAACTTGATCTGCAAGGAGGTGGATATTTTTCAAGCCTTAATAATAATTCAATCAGTCTGAATCAGGATGGAGGAACACTTAAGCTTGCAGACAATGCGACTAAACTTTCACATCTGCACTTTGACCAAAGCGTAAGCTCTGCCGTACTGGAAGTAAGCCAGAACCAGAGTTCTGCATGTGCAGGAGACGACGTTACAGATGATTCAGCAACAATAATGGTGGAAAACCTGGACCACGCAGGAAGCACAAATCTGAAGCTGGCAGGCAACACACTGCTGAGTTTGCCTAGCTCAATTTCAGTACCACAGCAAAAATCAATGACGGTCTCTGGGGAAAATGGTGAATTGACATTTGGAGGAACTGTAACATTTGAAAATAAAAGTGAGTTTATCCTGAATTCTTCAGGATCCAAAATCAGCGGTTCCTTCGATTTTACCAACAATAATATAATGAATGCTCAGGAGACTGTGAACTTTGATTCCAAAGTCAGCAAATGGAACAACAGTCAGATAAAAGTAACAGAAGGTGCAACACTGCAGTTCACTGACAATCAATGGCAAACACAAGGTACATTAACCAAAACAGGCGGTTCCATGTCTCTTGAAAAGGTTGTGTGGAGCCTGAGTGCTGACACAAGTTATTCAAGTGACACCGCAGTCAAGACGCAAACATTGTCATTGAACAACCATCTTCTTACTCTAGGAACAGAAGGAAGTGATATCACTGTGACAGACAACATGACATTCGATAATTCGAGTGAACACATAAGTACAGGTCTTGCTGATTTAAACCTTGAGGGCAGCTTGATTCTGAAAGAGGGGGAAATTACATCAACCGGCGGGATTGTATTCCTTGGAACAGGAGGCAAACAATCCGGAGGCAAACTGGATGTTACTGACAGCACACTCAAACTGGGAGACGATTTTACAAAAACCGAAGGAACCCTCACAGTGAACGAAAACGGAACCACTCTGGAACTGACCAATAATGTGACTCTAACCAGCAACACTGCTTTGTCCTTAAAAGAACTTTCTCTGAATGACAACACCCTCTCTTTGGGATCTGACACAACTGATTTGACTGTCAGAGACCCAATTATCTTAAATCATACAAATGAGAAAATACTGGCAAATGCAGCAGATTTGACTCTAGCAGGACTTTTAAGCGTGGAAAACGGGGAAATTAACTCTGATAATGCTTCGCTGAAATTTAACGGGGGTATAAAACAAACCGGAGGACAGCTGAATTTAAATAACTCTCAACTCAAGTTAGTGGGTGACATAAGCAAAACAGGGGGAACCCTGCAAACTTCAACTACTGAAGTTACGATATCAGCTGACATGAAAATCACCAGTAATTCTGAGCTATCAGTAAAATCACTTGATCTGGGAGGTTACTCTCTTGAACTTGGCTCCGAAACCAGTGACCTGACAATCAGCGACGGCTTATCACTTGAGAAGGAAAATATCTATCTCAACACAGGAGACGCGGATCTGACTGTGGATGGTGAAGTGAATCTTGCCAAAGGAAAACTTGATTCAACAGCGGGAACTTTGCTTTTCAGAAACGGAACCGTTCAGTCCGGATCATTTGAGTTCAACTTGGGTGCAAGCAGTCTGAGTCTTGGAAACTATTATACAAAAACCGGCGGAAGCCTTGATAGTTCCTCAGCAACATTGACTTTGAATGATAACACCACAATTACCAGTGACTCATCTCTAGATTTCGATAAGTTGGAACTCAATAAACTGACACTTACACTGGGCGATGCTGATACAGATCTGCAAATTTCATCCGCTGTGGATATTAATGATACAAACGAGTTTATAAAAACTGGGGAAGCAGATTTAACATTGCTTTCGGAACTGAATATCAGTGATGGCGGAGTAACATCAACTAAAGGAACACTTTCCTTTCTGGGCGGGGGAGAGCTGAAAGAAGACGGCATCATAGATTTCAGCGGAAGCACTTGGGTAACTGGAAGTGATCTTTACAAATTAGGTGGAACGTACGTATTTTATCAAACTAATTTGAGATTAGGTAAAGACACGACTTTAAAAAGCAACACGGCATTAGATATAGTCTTACTGGATTTAAACGACTTTACCCTGACTCTGGAAGGTGTAGACAGCGACCTCACTGTGGAAAAAGACTTAACAATTGACGAGTGCTTTGACAATGAGTGATGGCAGGCTGGAAAGTACAGGTGGAAGCATTAAATTTGCGCATGATCAGACTTCAAAATTCAGTGGAGACGCATTGATGATGCTGGATAAAACAGATATAACTTCTGATAATGAAACCGGGATTGCCATAATTGAAATCGATGGCGAGCCTGACCTGAGTATGACTGATAGCAGTAGTGTCTCCAACATCACACTTACCACTACTTCAAATACAGTTGGATCAATAAGCACATCAGGAGAGATTGGATGTCTGCAAAATTGTATCGGCTTCACAGATACAGGCTCTTACGGTTTCAATATTCATGGTGTTTACAGGAATGTGACAAGTGCAAACTGGGTGTTGACAGAAGCTGAAGGTACGCGTAAAACTGCCAAAATGAAAGTAAAACTGCTAAGTCGTCCTGTAAATGATGTGCAGGTACTATTAAGCAGTTCAGATTCAACAGAAGCCACACTTGATAAATATTCTTTAATCTTTTCACCAGCGGACTGGAACCGTAGTCAGGAATTGACTATCTCAGGCGAAGATGATTCTGTTGTGGATGATGATGTACGTGTACGTATAATCGGGTACACTGAATCAACTGACACAAATTACTCTTCCACTTCTGCAAACAGGGCACACGCATTTAAGTATACTTTCACCAACATTAATGATGACCTGCAGAAAGGACTCAGCCCAATTGTGCAAATTGGTGAGGATCAGAAAGTGAATGAAAAGACACGAGTGATTCTTGACGGTTCTGCTTCTTACGACCCTGATCCAACTGGACGAATCATTTCATACAAATGGAAGTACGTTGGTCAGCGCACTGATATTACAATTGAAAGGGACAGTGAGAGTATTTCCAATTTCTCTGCTCCGGATATTTCTGAAACTACTGTTCTGCTGTTTGGTCTGGAAGTGGTTGATGACGACTTGACTGCAGCCTATGGTTCTACATCAGTTACAGTTATGCCTATCGTGGAACTCAGTGCGGTTGCAAATGTGACAGGTGCAATTACACCAAAATATCCTGAAGGAAGTACTCTTGACAATGTCACGTCCACAGATCCGGACGTTGCTAAATCCCATAAACTTGTGTCAGGAGAAACGGAACTAAAAATTGACATGAAAACTGATGGAACAGTATTCAGCAAGGTTAAAACTGAAGATGGTAGTGAATCAAAAGTAAATGTGCCTCTTGGAGCAGATTTCAACATGAACCAGGATGCTTCAATCAGCATCCTGAAGACACTTGAAAGCGGATCACAGCTCTCCACAAATATTAGTTCGGTTGGAGAAGTTACAGTCGGTGTAGGCACTTCTGGGACAGGATCAAATGTAAAAGCACCTAAAGGTTCAGAAGTTAAGATCGGGACGGATGGCACTTCAAGCATTTCTCTTCCCGCCACAACTGATTCATCTACAGGAATAACGAAACAGGTGATCAGCACACTCAGTCCGGATGGTTCAACAATTACTGAAATTACGCTCAGTGGCGGCAGCGGAAGAACTACAAATGCTGATGGAAGTTCAGGAACTATCAAGTCAAGCTTAAGCACAGAATCAGGCCTAACTGTTGCCATAGACACAAGCAATGGTGTGGCTGCCTCCATGGCAATTACAGGAGGAACACTTGGCGCCAGTATAGCGAATGATGGAACTTCTTCAACAAGTTACGATACCGGTTCTGCAAAATCTACCTTCAGTTCAACCACAAGCATGGACCTTCAAATAAAGAGTGGTGAAATAGTCAGCACTTCTTCTGCAGCAACAGGTAATGATGGAGTAAGTCGAACTATTTCCAGCACAATAAACAACTCCAAAACCTCTGTGCAGGTGAAGGGATCTGGTATTTCAGACAGTACACTGGAGGCTGCAACAGGTTCGACTGTGACAATTAACAATAACCGCACTGTAACTTCAACATTCGCTCCAGACAGCAGCATGACCAGTACTATTACTATTAACAGTGAGGGACTGATGCATCCCGTAATTACCACTGTTTCAACAAATGACAGGCAGATTCTTCCGGAAGTTGAACCAGGTGGAACAGTCAGTCAGGAATCCGGTAAAGTGAAGCTCACAATACCTTTGAACACATCCGGAAATTCTCGGACTAAATCAAGAAGAAGTTCTGCATTACGAACTTCACAACGAACGGGTGTATCCTCAGAATATGCAGTAACCGGTAAATGGGTCGGTGTTGATTCAATTTCAGGTAAACCCATCTATGTACAGTCTGCATCATCTGATGCAACACTGGAAATTACAAATGAATATGACAACACAACTTCTATAAGTTTATCAGCAGGAACTGCTGAATACCGAATAGGGGATGCGCTGCCGTCATCCTTGAGCAGCACATTAAATGTGAAAAGCATTCCCGCATCAATTACTATGAACGGTTCACGCAATCTGGTTGCATTGCCTGCTTATACCTCAATTGCACCAGCAAGTTTTGAAAACCATTTCAGCAGTTACAAAACTGTATGGGTACGCCGAAATGGTGCCTGGAAGTTTTACACAAGCAATGAAGATAAAACTGCTTATACAGAAAAAGGATATTTGGAATTAAACTCAAATATTGAGGCTGGTGAAGGATTCTGGATAGAGTTGAATTCTCCGGCTAATCCAACAAATTTTGAAATTGCTGATTATGGAGGTTACTCAGCTTTGCCCCAATTAAGCAGTATGACTTCCGAATGGAATCTGCTTGGAACCTCAAAAAATATTACTGTTGAGGAAATAACACAGGCTGGGAATTTTGACCAAACCATAGAAGATGAAGCCAACACCCTTGGTTTTATTGACAATTCAGGTGGAAGCGGACCTCCGTCTGGACAAGATTTACTGCAGAATGAATACATAATTGCGACAAATCAATCAGCTCAATTCAACGGATTTGCATTTCTGTTGGCAATGCTGCTGTTGGCTTCAGCAAGTTTGATGTTTCAACAAAGACAATCAAAAATAAGAAACATTTCAAAATCGCAGCAAATTACTCTGAAGATTCCATTGTGGCAATTAGCATTTGCTGCAGGAATGATTATGCTGGCAGTGGCATGTGCTCCTCCGCAGAGTGATTCAACTTCGGAAACTTTTGATTATTCTGGTTCATATGATCGTGTTCACTCAATCTGGAAGTGGGATGATCAGAACAGCAAATGGCTGGCATACTCACCAAAATCTTCTATAGCTCAGGAACTGGAAGGGCTGGGATACACTACATTCAGCACTGTAGAGAAAGGCCAGGGGTATTGGGTACGTCTTAGTGTTAGTGGAATTCCTGCCAGCCTGTCACTTGCGGAACCTCCCGCAATATAAGCCTCATGATTCTAACCGCCCCGGGATCATGGATGAGGCGGAATCGTAGATCCTCACTCCGATTTTACAAGAAAGTAATAATATTGATCCTCAGCATTGGAGCATTATTAAATGGAATGCTCTATGCCCAGGAAAAAGCCCTGCTGGAGTTCTCTGATAATGATTCTCGAGGCGGATGGCTCAGGGGAGACTTGATCTTCACTGTTCCTGAAAAATACGCCACAAAAAAAACTACTGCTCAAATCAAGAATTATTTGCTTTATTGGGGAAACAATCCTCATCAGCGCTTGGGAATGTTCCGTCCTATTGTGACATTGCCCTCAGCAAAAGCTGGGAGCCGCATGAGAATACAATTCAAAAACACTCCTGTTCCCCAAAGCGCAACCCATTTCTTACTCTATTCACGAAATGAAAATGGAAAAGAAACGGAGGTATATAGCCTGACTTTAATAGACAAAGGAGTTCCAAACAACAAAGCCCAGGACATTGTGTTTGAACAAACCGGAAAAGAAGGTAACAGAGTTCAGGGTGAAATACGTGTTACCCGTGCCTGGGATGAGAGAGACGTCAGTCACTATGCAGTTTACTGGGGAGAAGCTCCGGATACAGTTTTTAGAGCTCAACCTCCTGTAGCGGTAATTGAAAAACGTTCATGGTATGGAAGTCTGGGTGTACAACTCCAGGCACCCTGGCGGGCATTGCCATTAACTGAGCAAATTGACATTCTTTTACCTCCGGAGGCAACTCATTTAATCGCCTTCAGCAGGAATTCAGAGGGACAAATGAGTGAGGGCATTTCTTTTAAACTGAAAGAAGAACAGGAGGAAGAAAAACTTGAAACCTTGAAAATGAGTCTTTATAAAAAAACTTCTGCCGCAGGATTCATTAATGGCCACTTGAGTATTGTCCGATCGAAAGCTGAAGATGATTTTAGTCACTATTTATTTTTCTGGGGAAAGGACGAGAAAAACCGTCTGGAGGATTATCCTGCTTTTGCACAGATTGAAGTAAAAAAATTTAAAGATGGATTGACCGATAAAGAAATTCAGGTTTCAACAATTTCACAGATGGATCAGGAATTAAAGGTAAAAAAGGAAGGAAAATCCAGACTGGAATTAAGATATGAATTCCCTGAAAATACTTTGATCCCAGAAGATGCAACTCATATCTTGGTTTTTACTCAAAAAAAATTCTGGTTTCAGGATGATGCTGAACGGAGATTAAAGGGACCTCTTGCAAATGTTTCATTGCAGGATCCTGAAGGGAAAAAGAAGAAAGAATCAGTTTTAAGTAATATAAAAGAAGGATTAAAAAACTTTTCTTTATCAAAATTTATGAAGCAGGATGAAACAAATGAAGAAAACAAAGATAATCTTTTAAGTGAGAATAATGTTAAGGAAACAAAAGAAAAAGGCCTCAGAAAGGCTCCGGATTGGAGGATTTCAGAATATCGCGGATTTGGACTCGGTTACTCATTGTCCGGTCTGAATGGCATTGTAACTTATTTCGATTATAATCTTGATAATAATATGCAGATACATAATTCGCTGGAACTTACAGGCCCTCAGGTCAGCGGTACATTCAAAGCATTGAGACTGACTGAAGAAAGTACTGAAATGGAAAGTATTGCTGCCAGTGGATCAGGGAATTCACTTGAAATAAACAGGTCATTAATCTCTACTACTTTGCGCTGGTTTGTGGATGAGTCTGTTGTTTGGGGAATGACAGAAGGATTTTACTACGGGGCCGGCGGTGGCCTTGGATATGCAACATTAAAATATCAAGGTAAAGATACAAGCGCAACTGCCAGTATTTCCGGAGACCAAGAGACTTATAATTCTGTTGCCACTGAATATAAACATTCTGCAAGAGCTTATGGACTTTTTGCTGTGCTTGATGCCGGCTGGCAGGGGCTTGAGAATTATTATTTCCAATTCGCGTTTCAGCCCTCAATTTACATTTTTTATCAAGACGGCTTTGAGGAAACCAGCATTCCGGTTAATCCAAATCAGCGTTCCACAGTTAAAGAACGCTGGTTGAGAGCAAAAGACCTGACACGCCTGTTATTAGGATTTGGAATATTTTTTTAGCACGATGACTGAAATTTTAATCAAAAATATTAAAGCTGTATTATTGCTTTATTTGATTATTGCAGCTGCACTTCCTTTTACACTGAATGCGGAAGAACAGCCGCTGAATCATCAGACTACTGCCGTACGCTACGTCTTCACTGCCAGTGTAGATCGTGAGCTGCATCCATGGCTGCAGGAAGAAGTGGCAAATACATGGTTTGAAAGTAAAATCCCAAAATCCTGTCATATATGTGACAATGTCTATCGTTATCCTGTGGACAATGGCTCGGTGGTCACACGCGGTGTCCAGAACATGATTAACAGGAAAAGGTTGGCCTCTATACTGGAAGTCAAAGAATTTTTGACAGTAATAATCCGACAATCGGGTGAAGCAATCAGTGTTGAAGCAGCTTTGCACAATCTTGAAAAAAAGGAGCCGCTATGGGCAAAAGTCTTTGAATGGTCTCAACCCTGGACAATGTGGTAAGGGGTTTTTTGGCAGGAAATTTATACACGGACAAGAGCCCGTAATCAAATACTCGGGAAATGGTCGCACTTCGAGATCAGGCTAAACTGTGGGTAAACACTTAATCCACTTTTTTAGCTGGAAAAACAGCTTAACTAGCTGTAGACAGAATCGGCAATCGTTTTTTTGACGGATATAAACCAGGGTTAGGAATCTGGCGAACATTTATGTAACGACGTGCTCCTTTCAGTGAAAAACTCTGAATTTCATAGCAGCGGTCTTTGTAGTCAAAAAAAACTTCTTCCTTAATAGAATCTGTCAATTGTGATTTCAGCTCTATCTCCAATCCATGGTGCAGGCCGAACAATCCAAAAATTCGTACCGGCATTACTTGCTCTAAATAATTAAACATTTAATAAATCAGTCATAATTTTTCATTATTACCTGATTGATAGAATTCAGAAAATTAATTTCTGAATCTCTTTTGTCGTAAAGGTACTTCCTGCAGACATCAAGTATTTGCGTTTTTTGCAATACAAGAACTATGCAACATACCTTACATTAAACCAGACTTTATACATAAATTTATTTTATGTCAAGTAAAAAAAGCAATTTTTTATCTGATTGTAATATTTATCAGTTTTCACATAATGAAAAAAAGTTTCTTATTCTTTTTTTGCGATATCGAACATAAGACAGATAAACCAAAGAAGAAGTCAACTAAAGAAATTCACTAGAGAATTGCAAGCTAAGTCTGTATGGTTTACGATTGATAAAACATCAAATATTGGGACCACTTCAATATGAACAATAAATATCGTCTTATGACCCAGATTGCAGCATTAATAGTTATTTGTATGGGTGTGATGCTGGTATATGTCTGGACAAACTATGAGGAACTGAGGACTGAGCAGACACACCGACAAATTTGGTATATGAACAATAAATTTTAGTAGAAATAAAAACAACAATAATCCCTGAAAGAATTGCATGAAGATCAAACTTACAAAAGCATTGCCTGAGCAACTTAAAACTCCGCCTGCTTCAATGTCCGGGGTTGTTTTCGGCACCGTATTTTCCGATCACATGTTCTGCATGGAATGGGATGATGGGAAAGGCTGGCACAGTGCCCAAATCAAACCTTATGGACCACTGACACTGGAACCATCTTCGATGGTGCTGCATTATGCCCAAATGTCCTTTGAAGGGCTGAAAGCATACAAATTAGAATCCGGAGAACACGGGCTTTTCCGACCACGTGAAAATTTTAAAAGAATGAACCTTACTTCCAAACGCATGTGTCTTCCGGAACTGGATGTGGAAGAGATGCTGGATGCGCTTAAGCAGTTATTGCGTTTAGACTCAGGATGGGTTCCTGGAGAAGAAGGAACCTCGTTATATATTCGTCCAACCATTTTAGCCACTGAAAAGGCAATCGGTCTGAAAGTCTCATCAAAATATCTGTTTTACATCATTCTAAGTCCAGTTGGGCCTTATTATCCGCAGGGATTTAATCCGGTGAATATTATGGTTTCTGAAAAATATGTGCGTGCTGTTCCCGGAGGAGTTGGAAACGCCAAAACGGGTGGTAACTACGCGGCCAGTATTTTAGCAGAAAAAGAAGCAAAGGAATTGGGATATACTCAGGTTCTGTGGCTGGATGCGGTAGAGAGACGTTATATTGAAGAAGTTGGATCGATGAACATCTTTTTTGTAATAAATGACACAATAGTGACACCTATGCTGACAGGCTCTATTCTGCCCGGAATAACCCGCATGTCATTATTGGAACTTGGAAAACATTGGGGATTGAAAGTTGAAGAAAGGCGGATAACAATCGAAGAAGTTTTGCAGGGTTTGAAAGATGGTTCTGTGACAGAAGTTTTCGGAGCAGGTACTGCTGCTGTGGTTTCACCGGTGGGAATTCTGTCCTACAAAGGAGAGGATTGTCAGGTTGGAAATGGAGAAACAGGACCTGTTGCTATGCAATTTTATGAGCATCTTACAGGAATCCAATATGGACATGAATCGGATCCTTTTGGCTGGATGGAAATGATTTAGGTGGGCAGTTATAATTCTGGAACTTTACAGTCTGATTACATGGGTGTTATCCAGAAAATGTTAAAGAATTACGTGTCAATTCTGCAAAACCTGCGTGAAGGACATACACTGCTGTTCGTGCTGCATATATTTTTTGTAGGAGGAGCAGTATTGACGCTGTTACTGGTTTTGCTCGCAGGAGTGTTACGTTTACTCGGATTTAGCTGATTCAGTTTTGTAATGTTTTCCTAACCCATGTTTCCTGCCTGGGTTCCAAAATCAAACCGAAAAAAACAAGACATTCTTCATAATCCTCCTTTTACCTCGAGCACATGTTTTTTGTGAATTACCTTATTTTGCAATAGGTGAATATTTCAAAACATGCTGCTGATGACTTGATAATGTTTCCTGCTTTTTCCCAGCAGAGCGTGACGCAGCAGACCATGATGTCCAAAACATCAGATTATCACCACCATAACCATCACATTCTTCAGCGGAAACAGAACCATTGCTGTTATTATCTCTTGTGCTGCTCGAGCATTCCGGTGTGTCAGACAAAATATCAAAAACAGTTCCTCCTTTTTCAGTTGTATGGAACAACCCAAGCTGGTGCCCCATTTCATGAGCGGCTGTTTCACCTAGCAGTTGTGAGTCCAGCGTGGCTCCGGAGACATGTGCGTCAAGGCTGGCAAGTACTCCATTCCAGGAATTTGCGTCTCCCATTGATCCCGGAATTCCCGCGGCATTTCCCAATAAACCTGCTCCGCTTCCGGAATAATCCTCTATAAAAAAGATGTTTACGGCGTTGGTACTTCCCTTTTTAACAAGAGCCGAAGTTGTTGCATTAGTGAATGTTGAAGACACTGCAGCATATTCAGTTTCACTTATTGTTATAGTACTTTTGATAGTCAGTGTAATTCCATTTTTTGAAAATATATCTGACATCACAGTTAAAGCTGAAGAAATATTTCCGGCAGACCATTTTGTTCCAGTAATATAAGGCTGAACAACTATTGTTGCGGCAAACGGTGTGTTACCTTTGCGCAAGGCTAATTTTACACGGTCATTGTTGTTCGCCTTAAAAGTCCATGTGCCTGCTTTAGCGCTGAAGCTTGGGGACTGAGGAATCAGTACATTTGAGTATCCATTCTTGTCAACACTGCTGCCTGAACTTCCACTTGCATCAAGGTATAAATTTGGAGTTGAAGTAGAACTCAAAATGTTTATTCCGTCCGGGTCAGTCAATGAATAAAACGTAATCGAAACATTATTATCTTTAAAAATGGATAATAAAAAAGAGATGCCATCAGAAGGCACCTCAAAGTAACCGCTTAGATAACCGTCACTGCCTGCAGTTTGAGTGATCTCTGAAACTGTAAAAGTTGATGTGCTGTTATCTGCAGAACTGCTGTGCTTTTTGGCACAGCTGCCAATCAGCATAAATGAAGTCAAAAGCAGGGTAGGAACAATGAGGATGTTTTTCGCTCTCATGCGACAAAATACCCTTATCTTCTTTCAATTGAAGTCTGCCGGATGCGGCCAATAGGACTGACCACAACTTTTGTGCTGTAATCCTCATTTTTCAGAGTAATTGAGCCACCGGCCGCGAAGCCGAATGCGCTGAAAGAAGGCCAGCGGTTGGCGTTGACGGAGATTTCATCAGGGATTTTTTCACTGGAAACTGTTTGATAACTTCCCCCGCTTTTTTGCTGCAGCATCAGATAACCTGACTCGCTTTTCAGACGGTGAGATTTTCTATTGGTTAATGCCAGCCACTGTGCTTGACGGAGAGTATTTTTTATTTGATCCGATGTATTAACAAATTCCTGACGATCAATCAGCGGCAAAAGAGAGATGGTTAGCAGTCCCGAAACAATTCCCACAACAGTTATGGAAATCATTGTTTCGTACAGTGTAAATCCACCAGGGAATTTTTTAGTACGCATTTGAACCAAAAAACCCTCTGAACAAAGTCAGAAATAGTATCTTTACATCAAACCACAGTGACCAGCGTTCAATGTAATACAGGTCACATTCGATGCGTTTTTCCAGAGAAGTATTCCCCCGCCAGCCGTTGATTTGAGCCCAGCCTGTTATTCCGGCTTTGACTTTATGTCTCAGCATGTAATGCGGGATCTGACTTTTAAATTGTTCTATAAACACAGGACGTTCCGGCCTGGGACCAACCAGACTCATTTCACCTTTGAACACATTGAAAAGTTGAGGCAATTCATCCAAACTGTATTTTCTAAGGAAGATACCGAATTTTGTACGGCGCTCGTCATTTTCGCTGGCCCAGACAGCACCTGTCTGTGATTCGGCATCATAATGCATTGAGCGGAATTTTAAAGCATGAAAAGTGCGTCCATCAAGTCCCATACGCTCCTGTCCATATAGAGACGGCCCTGTCGATGTGAGTCTAATCACAACTGCTATCACCAGCATCAACGGAGCAAAAAGAACTAAAGCGATAAATGCTCCTGAAATATCAAGAAGCCGCTTAAGTACCTGATTCCAGCCGGTCATCGGACTTTGAACAATTGTAACGATCGGCATATCTTCAAAAGATTCAACCTCCGTATTCAGCATGCGAAAAATACCCAGGTCGGGAATAATCCTGACATCAACCCATTCTTCAGCCAGCAATTCCTTCAGTTCCGGGAGATAGTGCTGTTCTTCCGGAGAAAGGGCAATAAAAACTTGATCAATTTTGTGTGCATGAATAACCTGACTCAATTGATCAATACCACCAAGTTTTGGAATATTGTTTGGAATATCAGATTTTGTATTGTTTCCTGTATCAATCACTCCTTTCAGGACAATGCCCAGTGATTTTAGGCGATCAAGTCGATTAATAAATTTATTCGCAGTTACTCCGTTTCCGATCAGCAGAATCTGTTCTACATTTGTTCCTCTTGCATGCATCCACTGTAAAATCCACCTTGTTATCAGGCGTGAAAAAAACAGCAAAATCAGGTAGCAAAAAAGAAAATAGATTGTGTGTACACGCGAATATGAAAATTCACGATAGAAAAACGCGGCAACCAGGGTAAGCAGGAATAACGTGAAAGTTCCACGCAATATATGATAATATTCATGTCGCAGATGAACGATTTTGTGCATCCGATAGACTCCACTGAAAGAAAACACAAAAACCGCTAAAATTGCCAAAAAAACCGCGGCTTTTAAATATTCTTCGTGTTCAGGAATCATTGATGCGGCTGGGAAATCAATCCAGTGGAAACGCAGTAGATATGCAAGTTCCCAGGCTGCAAAAGCCAAAAACATGTCAAACAGCCTAAGTACTGTAGTAAAAACCTGGGTGTGCCTTTTCAGCATTGATAATCTTCTGATTTTGGTGCTGAGATTATTTTAGGATAAGTAAAAATATACAATTTAATTAATTTCATTAGTTTGTTATGCAGGAATTCCATCCGAATCAGATTCGTCTTTTAGTATTTGATCTTGACAGTCTGACTATTAATTTTGATCAGGATAAATGGGAAAATTTTCGTCAGTTTCTGCGTGTTCTTGATGATCGTGATTTTGAAATTGCATTAGTATCAGAATCAATCGAAGCATCAGAATGGAACTCATATAATAAACTTTCTATTTTACAGCATTCCACCATAGATGCGCTGAAAAATAATACAACCCTTACAGATAGAGACGTTTTTTGGTTTACTGAGCAGCCGGAACTGCAAAAAACATTAGCAGGCAATACACGAAACTTTGCCGGCAGTACAGGCAGCACAACTCACAATGGCGGCATGCAGTATCAGTATCTGCACGACATGCTACAAATTTTTCATCCCAGCAAAATTACGGCGGCTGATTTGTCCACTAAACTTGTGAAACTAAAACAGGACTCACCCCAGGTTCCAATAATTATCGGCATCGGCGGTCCGGATGAATGTGGGCACGTATTTTTTGTCAGTGAACTAATTGAAGCGCTCGAGGATCAGGAACTGCTGGTTACCGGCCTGGATCTGTCTCAAGTCTTAGGAACAGAATTTCAAAAACAGAAAATCTCCAGGAATAAATCAAATACTACATTATGGCGTTCCGAAGAAATACGAAACTGGGTTGTTGAAGATGTTATGCGCCCCTATAGTCAGGGTCAGCAAGTCTATTTCGAAAAACTGCCTGTAATGATTCATAAGCATGAGATCAGCACAATGCCCTTTTTTCTTGCTCCGGAAATGATTCTCCTTGTCTGGGGAACCACGGTGTTTCTTCCTGAGTTTGATAATTTAATTGATTTGCGGGTTTTACTGGAACTTTCTGAGAAAACTGCTGCAGCCCGGATGTTTGCACTGGATGATCGTGAAAACTTTGATCAATCCTTCATTGATACTTATTTGAAGAAAGAAGGCAGGTATTATGCTGATTACCTGGACCATTATAATGTTCAAAATCAGATTGATTTCCGGATAAATTTTGATAATTTCAATGCTTTCCGGATGAAAGAAAGCTCCTAACTTTTCTCAAAACGACTTAAATCATCCATTACCTTTTGTTCTTCTTCAGGTGTAAGTTGAGCTAATTCCTCAATTGGTTTTTTGACCCAGTTTTTTGACCTGTACATCACCCATAACAGTCCAATTAGGATTGCTGCCCCAGGAAGTATCCAGAGTATAAGGTTGAAACCTGTTTTTGGAGGTGAGCGTAAAATCCACTCTCCGTAACGATGTACAAAGTATTCAATTATCTCTTTATCTGATTTCCCCTGTTCAATCAGTTCACGAATTTTGTTTTTTATGCTGGTTGAAAAACCGGCCTCCGAATCTTTAACAGACAATCCCTGACATGTAGGACATCGTAATTGGTTTGAGAGATTTTTAAATCTCTCCTCCAAATCTTCGCTTTCTGCAGCCAAAGCTGTGGCAGATGCTCCACAATAAATTATGAAGGCAAATATTCCACATAGGAATCTGATTTTCCAAAAAATAATACGTTTGTACTGAATGCTGTGTAACATGAATAAAAAATGTTAACCAATTACATTTAATGTCCTTAGCCTAAATTCTTTAAATATCCAGTTTATCTTTCTCAAAAAAACGATGCAATTTAAAACAGATAATGCATACATGATATTATAAAACATCGGGCTATTTTGTTTATGCAATATCAAAATATCATTTGTTTAAATAGAACAAATATTTATCTTGTGTATCCGCGATTATATGTGTCTAATGCTCAGCATGGTTTATTTAAAGATCACATTTAATTAAAATACATTTTCAAAAAAATTTACGGAGTAAAAATTGTTCGGAAAGAGCAAAAAACCGCCTGCTGTAAATTCAGCTCCTACTTATGTAGGAAGAGGTATGCGAATAGAAGGAAAAATCTGGGGGATGCGTCCCATCTGGATTGACGGAGAAGTCCAAGGAACAATAGATAGTGTAAGCGAAATAATTATTGGGGAATTTGCCAAAGTAGATGCCATAATTCGTGCGGCTTCAATCAAAATTAATGGTTTTGTTGAAGGTGAATTGTTTGCTTCTAATCGGATTGAAATTATGTCAAAAGGAAGGGTTCATGGGAATATCACAAACCTGGCAGGCTCTCTGGTTATACATGATGGCGGAATTTTTGAAGGAAAGTGCCTGACTGCCACAGAAGAAAAAATGAAAAAACTTCTTCCGGAGCAATTGCCTAAATTACTTCAGGAAGAAAGTTCGGATTCTGTTAAAAAACTTGATGCTCCGGAAAGTATAGAAGATTCAAATAAGGTGAAAGCAGTAAATAGAACTGAAGAAGCAAAAGTTTAATTTATTGTAAGAAATAACAAACTGCTAATTCTGCTTTTTGCTCAACTGTACTTTTTCTGAATTAACACGGTTGTTGGCGATCACTCCCGTAGGACGAAATGCTGGAAGAATCTTTCTGGAACTTTCGGGGATCAAAATCGGCTTTGCTGGGACGATCAGCGAGAATGCCTTTCGATCAACATCAAAATGCACTGACTGCACTGAATCCTTTATTGCTGATACGTCCAGCGTCAGATTTGCCCAATTCCCCTGAACTTCCACCTGCTTTCCTGTTTTCAGCAATACCTCCTTTTCAGATAATTTCTTATCAGCAGTAAACAACTGCCTGCATTGTTTAAATAATTCTGACGCAGTCATTCCCGTCTCTCTTTTAAGGTAAACCTGCAGCACAGGAGTCCGGGTCAACTTCCCGGGATGCATTGTTAACGAGCTAAGTGTTTCATCATGGAAAGCAATGCGGCAGCGAAATTTACCGCCAACCTGGCTGTTTTGTTCATCAATGTAGATGGTAGTGTCTGCATTTGATTGTGTGCTGTTGATTACCAGATCATTCCAAAAATATCTTGTTTCCAAGGCCGGCGCAAGAAACTGTACTTTCATGACATCAACATGAATTGTATGACCTGCTTTGAAGACTTGTAGAATTGGTCTTAGACTTAGTGATGACTGGCTGATACTGCCCATGAGTTTCTGCAGGTTAAGAGGCCAGAACCCAATTTCCAATGTACTTCGGCATTCACTGCTGGCCTGCATCAGCGTGTTGAAACTAAGTCTTATGGAATTTGGAGAACCAATCAGAATTATTTTTTTCCATCCTGACCATATTTCCCTTTCAACAAGTTTTTCCAGTGGAGTATCATTGTCTGTAAAGAAAAATTCAGTCGGCACCAACTGTTCCATAATTCCCAGTCCATGTCGTTTCCAGAACATTGAAACCCCTGGATGGGAATAACTGTCCAGAATCAGGTGCATCGGATGTTTCATAAAAAGACTTTGATCAATGTGGTCATGGTATTCTAATAATGCAGTTCTGTTCAATCACTCCGTAAACCAGCAAGCGCCTGTTTAGTTTTAGAGATAAGATCATTCATTGTTCCTTCATTGCGTAAAATTACATCAGCATAAGCTAAGCGTTCTTCCGGAGCAAGTTGCGCATCAAGGCGTGATCTGGCATCAATTTCACTCAAACCATCACGCTTCTGTAATCTCTGAACTGCCACGTCCTGCTCAAGAGTTACTACCCAAATATAATCGCACATCTTATGCCAATTTGCCTCAATAAGTATAGCAGCTTCCAATAACACAATTCCCTCTGTATCCTCTGAGACCAATGATTCAAACTCTTTTTGTATCATCTCTGCAATTATTGGATGAGAAATTTCATTAAGCTGTTTCAGTTTCTCTGGATCTCCAAATACAATTCTTCCCAGTACCAGCCGATTTACAGAATTGTCCTGATTCAAAATATCTATACCAAATTTTTCCACAACTTTGTCATATCCGGGATTCCCCTGCTCCAAAACTCTGTGCCCCAGTTTGTCAGCATCTATTACCGGATATCCTTTATCACGCAAATACTGAATGACTGTGCTTTTCCCGGATGCGATTCCGCCTGTCAGGCCGATCAGCATGGATTTGGAATCCGTTGAATTCATGGATAATTGTTTAGGTGAGACTTATTTTGCTGATTAACTGCGATTAGCAGCATTCATCATAATTCCAAGCATAAAGGTATAATGTTGTCAAATCAAGACACGAAATGTTATGCAAATAATAAAAAAAGTATTGACTATTCTAACAAATAGTATTAGATACTTAATTTGGAAACAAAGTCAGAATAGTTTGAGGGAAATTGCCAATAATTTTTTTGACAGTTTTTCTTAACTGTTTTCAACATGCGAAAGGAGGAGATATGCAAACTGCTGAAATTTCTGCGTCTCGTGTAGATTCTGCAGCTGATGTTCTGTCGGGGAAACTGAAAGACATCCTTGATCAAAAGGAGAATAGAGTAATTCAAGTTGAAGTCGATTGTACAGTTTCTGTGGCAGCCAGAAAAATGCGTGACAATAAAGTTGGTGCTGTGATGGTGCTTGATGATGAAAGCATTGCCGGTATTTTTACCGAACGCGACCTTATGAGCCGTGTAGTGGCTGATGGACTTGATCCGGAAACAGTTCAGGTTTCTGTGGCAATGACCACATCAATAGCCACGGTGCCTCCGGAAACAACTATCAGTGACGCGGCAAATATAATGTCACAAAACCGTATTCGGCACCTTCCGGTTGTTCATAACGAGAAACTATACGGTGTAATATCCACAGGAGATATTCTGGCCTGGAAACTGCGTGAGCAGGAATTTACTTTGCATCAGCTGGAAGATTATTTATTTAAAACCTGATTCAGGCAAAGTCAGGCCCCGGCTGTTAACCTGTCTGACCCAAGAGGTAAAAGAGATCCAGCAAGCTCTGTATACTTCTGTGCCGTTTTCAGTACTGAATGCTGAAATAAATTCTCGGTTTTCACGGAACTTTTCATGTTTAAGCGATTACTTGCCTTGTTAAGTATATTGGTGTTTTGTTTTTTTAAAGCACCGGCATCCACTGGTTCTTCAACCGCAATTCTGCTTGAAGTGAAGGGGCCGATTGGACCGCCAACCGTCAGCTATATTGAAAGAGCTCTCAAACTTGCCTCCAGTAAGAAGGCACCATTGCTTATACTTCAGCTCGACACACCAGGTGGTCTTGACGCTTCCATGCGTGAAATAATCCAGCATTTAATGACCTCAACTGTTCCCGTTGCAACTTTCGTAGCGCCAAGCGGAGCACGAGCAGCAAGCGCCGGAACATACATTCTTTACGCCAGTCACATAGCCGCCATGGCTCCGGGTACCAACCTTGGAGCAGCAACTCCTGTGCAACTGGGCGGCACGCCTTTGCCGGGATCTCCTGAAGCCTCCGGAGACAATCTGACTATGTCCGGAAGCTCCGACATGCAGCGAAAAATAATCAATGATGCTGAAGCCTATATTCGCAGTTTGGCTCAATTACGCGGTAGAAATGTGGAGTGGGCAGTTCAGGCTGTCCGTAAAGCAGAAAGCCTCTCTTCGGAAGAAGCTCTAAAGCAAAATGTGATTGATCTGGTAGCAACACATGTTCCGGATTTGCTTGCTCAACTTGACGGACGTGAAATTAAGCTTATCCATGAAACTCAGATTCTGCACACTTCCGGAATAACAATTCAGCGCATAGAACCTGACTGGCACACTAAGCTGCTTTCATTCATCACAAACCCGAATGTTGCCTATATTTTAATGCTGATAGGCATTTACGGACTGATCTTTGAGTTTGCCACTCCTGGAACTCTGCTTCCTGGAATCGTGGGGGCTGTTTCACTTTTGCTTTCCCTTTACGCTTTCCAGGTACTTCCTATCAGTTACGCCGGATTTGCCTTGATGTTGTTTGGACTTGCTCTGATGATTGCTGAAGCATTCGCGCCCAGTTTTGGTGTGCTGGGACTGGGAGGAGGATTGGCTTTCATAATCGGTTCAATTTTCTTGATGGACACCACTGCGCCCGGATACGGAATCTCTCCTGTTCTGGTTGGAACTATGGGTTTACTGAACCTGGCTTTTTTTGCTTTTGTGCTTGGAGCAGTCATACAGGCTCGAAAACGACCGGTGGTGACAGGAAACAATACCATGATTGGTACTAAGGCAGTCGCCCTGGAAGCCTTTGAAATCGAAGGTAAAGTAAAAACCAGGGGCGAAATCTGGCAGGCGCGTTCTCCTGTTGCTGTGGAAGCAGAGCAGGATTTGAAAATAACCGGCACCGATGGTTTGGTGCTTCTTGTAACCCCATTAAAAACTACGGAGGAAAAATGATTTTAGACGCAGTCACCTTTATAATCCCATTAGTGTTATTGATCATTGTTCTGGTCAGTATGCTCAAAATCCTGCGTGAATATGAGCGCGGGGTAGTTTTCATGCTCGGACGTTTCTGGTCCGTTAAAGGGCCCGGACTGATTATAATTATTCCAATATTGCAGGAAATGACACGGGTGGATCTGAGAACCATGGTACTGGACGTGCCCACGCAGGATGTGATTTCGCGTGACAATGTATCCGTCAAGGTCAACGCCGTAGTTTACATGCGGGTTATTGATCCTGAAAAAGCGATAATTCAAGTGGAAAATTATTTTGAAGCCACCAGCCAGCTTGCTCAAACTACACTGCGCTCTGTTCTGGGACAGCACGAACTGGATGAAATGCTGGCGGAACGTGAGAAACTCAGTACCAATATCCAGGACATACTTGATCAGCAAACTGACGGTTGGGGCATCAAGGTCACCAACGTCGAGATGAAACAGGTTGACCTTGATGAAAGTATGGTACGCGCCATTGCCCGTCAGGCAGAAGCAGAGCGTGAACGTCGAGCTAAGGTAATCCACGCGGAAGGTGAACTCCAGGCATCTTCCAAACTGCTTGAATCAGCACAGACACTTGCTAAACAGTCAGAGTCGTTGCAATTGCGATATCTGCAGACCTTAACCGAGATCACCTCAGATAAAACAAATACAATCGTCTTTCCACTACCTATGGACTTGGTTGAGCCTTTTTTGAAAAATATAAAAAATGTGAATAAGAGTTAGGCATAAGCTATATTTTGATTTCTTAAGTTTTTCAATTTAACGAGCTCCACAAATGGCCAAATTTAATGAAGTGCTGCGTCCTCGGCCCGGACTGCTGGTGATCCGACAGACACGTTTTGAACCTACCTTAAAAACCCTGGCCGGTTTAGGTATCCTGGGTATTGGAGCTTGGTTAGCATACATGAACCCTCTCACTTCACTGAGGTTTTTGGAGGGATTGTCCTGGCTTGTACCAGTAGCTTTTATGTCATTAATTTTGATTTTAGGTTTGGCACTGATATTCTCTGGAATTTTGCAACTTTTTCAACCAGTCGAACACCATTTTGATAATCGTAACAAATCTTATTTACGCAATAACAAGATGATTGCCCGTTTTGATGAGATTGAAGATTTTTATATCCGCAGGCGCACTTCCGGTTCAGCGGAAGGAGGACACAGTACATGGTACCAGCTTTATCTGGTTCTTAGATCCCGGAAACCGATCAAACTGATGAAAACAACTTTAGGAGAACGGGCAGTTGAACTTAAGGAGGAGATGACATCTGCAATTGGACTGGATCCAGAACAAGAGACGGAACACACTACAGAAAAACGATATCTCTCATGGACTTATCCTCCCTGGCTGAAATGGTTGATGTGGCCAATTATTATATTGTTCCTGGTTTTTTGGGCAGATGGTTTTTTCAATTTGGATTTGTTGCCCATGACATGGTATCACTGGA
Source organism: SAR324 cluster bacterium REDSEA-S27_B3 (assembly GCA_001627865.1). GTDB lineage: Bacteria > SAR324 > SAR324 > SAR324 > NAC60-12 > Arctic96AD-7. The sequence goes on along the minus strand of LUQO01000056.1, from coordinate 10,941 downwards.
TTTTTGGAATTGTCTTTACTGGTATTGTTTTTATTATTGTCGGTTCAAATTTTGGAAAAATTACAAGAACTGCATCAAAAAGTGATGCTTATGAAATACATAAGGAAAGCCAGCTCTCCAAAAAGATCAAGTTTATCTCTATTATCATTTCCATACTGACAATAGTGTTTGCGATTTACTTGTATTTCAGTTCAGCCGATGAAAAGAAAGAGAAACCTGTTAATACCCCTTCTATTGGATATGAGTTTTCACCATTGAATGAACAGTTCAGTAATTCTTCTGCAGACTGGTTAGTAGTAGAAAATACTTTCGGCTTCACGGGAATTCATTCAGGAAAATATGTAGTTAAATTAAAAGAGACTTTTGGATCCGGGACTTACAGAGACTCCATTCCGGTGCGATTCTGCAGTGAATGCGACATTACAATGGAAACTTCAAAAATCATGGGAGATGAAATTTCGGGATACGGACTTTATTTTGGAGGTCAGCAAGTTGGTATGAGCTTCCTGATTAACGGAAATGGACAATATGCCCTGAGAGAATTCCGCGGTGATTCTGTTTTTTATAACAAATCAGGTGCCTTCGTATTTTCACCTCACATAAACCAGGGAAACGGAGACAACTTACTGAAGGTAGAGTACAGAGAGGATCATGTTGTTTTGTGGGCTAATGATCAACAGCTGGAGACCATTCCAGTCAACCCTTCATTTCGGATATTCCGAGTAGGACTGATTGTTGATACCATTGGTAAATCAAACAGCAAGCAGGAATTTGAAGCCCACTTTGACAACCTGCGTTATTTCATACCGGAAAAAATAATTGATCCAAGTAAGGCTCTTTCTACGGACCAGGATTGAGTAAGATAGGTAGATTATCTTTGTTATTTATCGCTCATACTTCCTGAGTTTTAGAACAGCATCATAAAAAGTTTTTCCTCTTCTCTCATAGAATAAATATCTGAACCAGTAGTCATCCCACTTCTTTCAATCGGCCTGTCACCAGTTTGTGGAGTGTTCCGGAAATAAATGTCTGATATGGAATTCCTTCTTTTGCAGCACGCACCTGAATACGCTTAAGATCACGAGATGAAATTCTGATATTGATACGCTTATCTTACAACAGGGTGACGTGCCGCATTCTCAAGTTCCTGTTTTTCTTTTTTTAGATTGGAAATTCTGTTTAAGTTACCATTCTCAAAATCCTCAAGAATCTGCTGTTCTTCTTTATCCAGTTTAATTTTTTTCTTCATGACAATTACTCCCTGGTTGCTTTTCTGCTTGGAATGATAGTTTTTAAGAATCTTGTACCTAATGTCAACAGCAAAAAATACCTCGTTTAACTAAAGTGTAATTTTTTTTTCAAAAAAACCATCCAACCTGAAGGATTACCAGTTCTGTTTTTTCGCTTTCACTGTCGGATTTTGAGCGTCCAAATCCCATTCCTCCTTCCACAAAATACTCTCCAATTTCAGCTCCCACTAGACCGGCGGTTAAATCAATAACTCCGGTCAGATGGTAGATGAATATTTTCTTTGCACCCAAATATGTTTCAGTCTCAGAAATTGGTATGTGCAGATTCATTCCGGCATTAAAATCACCCACAGCAAACATGAATGAAAACCCTGCATTGAGGGAAAGAAGGTCGCTGTAACGGTAGTGAAAGCGTAAGCCCGGTATGGGCAGGCCGACTGGACCAAAAGTAACTGCGGTAGTGAGTTTTTCTCTGGCAGGCTTTGCGAATGAGTATTTTGCAGCAGTTAAAGTCAGCAAAACTGAAAATAACAGCAGTAAAAAAATGTTTTTGATCATTGTGAAGCTATGCGAATGTGAATCTCAGAATTATCTGCCGCAGTATAACTTAAGGACATGAATATTGTGTCTGATTAAATCCTGTAAGCAAAACGATTTTATGGATTATAAGTACTGCAACATTAGAAATTATTGCTGCCAAAGAATGGCCGGGAAACAATACTGGAGCTACACGAATCTCGCTGCACGTTCCCGGATTTGCTCAAATGTTTCTTCACGCACAAGTACACCGTTTTCAAATACAGTCTGCAGGATATCTTCGTGCCCTGGTTCATCCAGACGAAAGGTGGTCCAGCTGCCGTCCGCAGCATGCTCCAGTCCCAGCTTTCCGGCCTTGGATGCTTTTCCTCCTGCGGATCGTTTCCACACATCATGCCAGACACCATTTCGTTTTTGCGCGGAGCACTTCATGGCAAAACATTGATTATCACGGTTGATTCTCTGCAGCAATCCGCCTCCCATTCCGAAGACAAAATTCTCTGAACTCCATCCTTTATTTTTTGCAGCCTCAAGAAACTTTTCCACAGTGTCCAGAACCAGACCATCACCCCAAAGCATACGTAACTGTGGAGGAAGCACTTTGTAACCTTTGCTGTTAAGACTACAGCCTACCAGTTCCTCAAGAATGTCCAGCAAGCGTCCGGACACCTCAACAGGATCTCCGGAATCAGGACGAAGTACAAACACACCATCCCGGGATAAAATGCAGTCACGGAAACGTTCGCCTACTAAATGTCTTGTAAAATGTTCAATGTCATAGCTGTCGCCGACAACACTGAGGATACCGGAAGGATGCTTCTCAAGCAGATTTTGAACTAGGTCTGCCTCACCTTCTGCTCCGCAGGCGGTCATCACACTGTGTTCTGTTGCAGCCACCGAGAAGGCCAGTGATGACAGGTCAGCACTGTAGTATATACGTGCAGTCTCAATGGCCTGCAGTGTGTCCGTTCCGAGAAAATGCACCAGATGTCCGGCTCCTTCCCGACCCGCGCTTTCAACGGAACTAACACCGCGGAATCCGAAGTCGTGAAGCATGAATAGCAATCCTGCATCAGTTTCTGCGGTTTCATCAAGCATCCTGCGAAACAGGCGCCTGGCATTAAGACTGATGGTGGCCACTGTGCTTGGGGCCCATACATGGGAAAGAAGTGTTTCAAGATGGTTGGTCAGCCAGTATGCCTCCTGATCAGTGTTTTCAACTGTCATCAGCACATTATTGGTTGGAACCGTAGTGCCCTCCGGAACAGCACGGATACGTACCGGGAGTCTTCCTCGGTGAACGTCGAGGAGATATTCCCAGCCTTTGCGGTTGAAATAGTCGTCCCGGCCAAAATGGTGTTGTGCCATTTCCGCTGCTTCTTCTATGCCTTCTCGCGTGACAACTGATCCTGTCAGGTATTCCTTAATTAGTGCCTGCAGACCAAAGAAAACAGTTTCAGGATAACGTGCCCCTTTTCGGCTTTCAAAATAAGAATAAACCCCTTCAGTGCCTTGGGGATATTGCCGCCAATGTACAAATTTGTAGCTGTCGGTGAGAGTAATGATGTTGGTATGCATGGAGTCCTCTATGGTGAGGCTTAGGTGACAGGCTTCTCAGATGTGAGGCAGCTACAGAAACAGAGGTTCAAGCTGAGATTTGCTGGAATCACTCAGCTGTCATCATTACATGATTACTGACCTTTATTATATATCAAAATTCACTCCTTGCGCCAGAGGTAAATCTGATGAATAGTTGATGGTATTGGTTTGGCGTCGCATGTAGGATTTCCATGCATCTGAACCTGATTCACGACCTCCTCCGGTATCTTTTTCTCCGCCAAAAGCACCGCCTATTTCTGCTCCGGAAGTGCCGATATTGACGTTTGCAAGACCGCAGTCTGATCCTTCATGAGATAGGAATTTTTCTGATTCCTGAAAATCTCTGGTGAAAACAGCAGAAGAGAGTCCCTGCGGGACATCGTTTTGCAGTCTAAGCGCTTCTTCATAATTACTGTACTTGATAAGGTAAAGCAGCGGGGCAAAGGTCTCATCCTGCACAATCGGCCAGTGGTTTTCCACATCAGCCAGCGCCGGACGCACATATAACTCTGACGGAAAGCCTGTCAACACTTCCCCGCCATAAATTATTTCTCCTCCCTGTTTCCGGACAGCATCCAGCGCATTCCGGAAGTTATTCACAGCAGTTTCATCAATCATTGGGCCAATCATTGTATCCGAATCAAGCGGATCGCCTACCCTGTTTTCAAGCTGCGAATATGCCTGGACAAGCTTTTCCCTTACTTGCTCATAAATGGATTCATGAATAATCAAGCGTCGTGTGGTTGTGCAGCGCTGTCCGCATGTTCCTATTGAACCAAAAACAATTCCAGGAACGGCGATCTTCAAATCAGCGCTTTCAGTCACAATAATTGCGTTGTTTCCGCCAAGTTCGAAAATGCTGCGTCCAAGCCTCGAAGCTACTTTGCCTGCAACCTGCTTGCCCATACGTGTGGAGCCTGTGGCTGAAATTAACGGTACGCGTGTGTCATTAACCAAAGTTTCCGCAATTTCCTCATTTGTGCCGATCACCAGGTTAAACACACCTTCTGGAATTCCATTCTCACGCATTACGTTGCCAATGATGCGCTGCAGTGCAATTGAACAAAGAGGTGTTTTCGGACTTGGTTTCCAGATAGATACATCTCCACAAACAGCGGCAATCATGGCGTTCCATGACCAGACGGCCACGGGAAAATTGAAGGCGGTGATGATACCCACAATTCCCAGAGGATGGTACTGGTCGTACATTCTGTGCCCCGGACGTTCAGAGTGCATGGTGAATCCATAAAGCTGTCTTGATTGCCCAACCGCGAAATCGCAGATGTCAATCATCTCCTGTACTTCTCCCAGGCCTTCCTGATAAATCTTTCCCATTTCCCAGGAAATTAATTTTCCCAGATCATTCTTAGCTTCACGCACCGTATTTCCAATTTGACGCACAATTTCTCCACGTTGAGGGGCTGGAACTTTCCTCCATTCCCTGAACGCTTTTTGGGCTCCTGCAATTACCGTCTCGTAATCTTCTTTGCTGGCATTTTGTATTTGCGCGATTACAGAACCATCAACCGGAGTTATTGATTCAGTTAAGGGGCCGTTTCCGGAAATCCATTCTGTACCGGAACTTACTCCAGAATTAAGCTTTTCAAGTCCAAGATTTTGCAGAAAATCAAGTTTACTCATTAGGTCTCTCTTTTCATATTTAATTATTCAGCTTTAGCCTTGTTTCCACTAGGTTGTCTTAACAGTCTGTTCTGCATGAAGTTCCGGTGGTTCCAGATCATTCTGTTCATCAACGTTGTTTTGAACACTGGCAACAATCTGCTTCAATTCACTTTTACGCTCATCGGACGCGCTATGTGTTTCCTTATGAGTTTCAACGAGCCGATTCAAACGCCTTATTTCTTTCCTTTGCTTGCTCAGTTTTCTCAACAAAACAGAATGGTAAATGAAGAAATAGAAAACACAGAAGATTATTCCAAATGCAAAAGTAAAAAAAATGGGCACAAAAACTGGCCGCTCGCTTTGATAACTGAATTTTAACCAGTCAAGTTGGTATTGCAGGACAATCGGTTCAGTGTTCTGTGTGGCAAAGTCTACACAAAAGACCAGAAATCCAGCAAAAATAATCAGTGATAAATAGCGCATTGAAAATTAAACAGAAATTACACATATATATTCTAAGCTAACGCCAGTATCACTCACATACCGCTTGTGTGTCAAGCCAAGTGCTTTGTTATTGATACTTTTGCTTGCCATGGAAGTCTGGACATTTCACTTGAAAGTAGGCAAGATGTGACTGTGCAAATCCGGTTCTATATGGAAATGTACGTGTCACTGGTGATACCCCGAACTTCATATAGAAAGCTTCCGGATCATTTCCTGAACTAACTGCTGATAACAGCGTGCACAATATTTAACATATAACATAATAACGAACTTCAAATAGATAGATAATAGAGATGAAAATGAAAGCTTTCACCACATTTTTTGTTTCAGCAATTGCTGCAATAACAATCTTTCAAGGATGCAGCAAAAGTTCAGATGCCATAAAACCAACTCCTGCATCTGAAGAAATCAAGAATGAAACTAACTCTGATGTGAAACCAGGAAGATTTTTTACTGATCAACCGGATGTGAATGATGATTATCAAATACATTTTAATTATCTGCTTGCAAAGGACAGTGAGGACCGTGAGTGGGATCTTAACGGAAAAATGGAAGAAATTCTGCTTGAGCTCAATGATGCCATGACTAAAGCAACTGCTGCTCATGAACTTGGCGGAGGTATAGCAAAGAAATATAAATTTGATTACACATTTATATTCAGCGAAATAAATTTCTGGCGTGATGGATATGACGGTCCTTTGACAGCGATGAATAACCCAAAAAAAGTTTATTACAATTTTGCAGATTTCTCCAATGTTGATGGAGGTCAAGCAGGAGTAGGTGTAGGAACCACTTTTTTAAGAAGTAATAGAAATTGGTCAAAAGAAAGAATACTCCTTAATGTATTGCATGAACTTCATCACACTCAGGGAGGCGGTTATTCTTGTGTTCCTGGAATCAGAAAAGGAATGGGGCATTATAAAGACCAGAGCAAAAGACTGCAACTTACCGCAGGGCGAAAACTGGGTTCGACTTATGCTCATCAAGTAAAAGGATGCCCGCAATTAAAGGACTCTGTTTTCCTGGAGCCTACATCAAAAGATCCTTATGATCCTTATGCATTAAACTGCCTGTTCAAGCTTGGAAAGTACAATCATCCTGACTTGACAAATGTCGTACGGAAACTGCGCAAAGCTGGCAAATATAACTGGAGAACCAAATTTGGCTCAAACTGTCAATGGCGTAATCAGGAGATGGACAGTGATGGCTATTTCCTCCTTGGGTCACATGTAAATATCTTAAAGTGAACTATTAATTCCTCTAAGCTACTGAAATCATTAACGGAGATGGATGCGTCACTGGTGGGCGCCCCGGACTTCAAACCCGAGTGTGCGGCACTAACACTGTCGTAGATAGGTTCGATTCCTATACATCTCCGCCAGACTTGTTTCAAGTGCTTTCCATTCTAATCCTTTTTTGTCTGCATAATAGTGCTATAAACTACTGATAATTTTCATGCACATCCATATTATTCCACTTGAATCCTGCTAAATGGGGGTTATAATTTGGGTTCTATTTAGGTTTAACCAAGAGATACCTCCAGAAAAGTCCTACAAACAATGTCTATCCACAAACTAACATCAGGAATAATTCAGTCTGCCAAGCCAAAAGAAAAGTGAAGTACTGGGAAAGCGAGCTGTCTGCCTGTAAGATCATCGAATGTGCCGGACACTGGATTCACACCCAAATGTTCGGCACATCTTTACTCTATTCTGCTGGGATTTCTTAGTACGCTTTGACCATAGAACTTGGACAAATTTATATCAACACAGAGAAAACGGGAGACATAATCATGGGTGCATTCATACTGATGGTGCATTTGCGGACCATACCTGAAAAACGTGAAAAATTCATGGAAATAGCACTAGAAAACGCAGCTGCGGCAAGATCAACGGAACCGGGCTGCCGGCAATTCGACGTTTTAGTCGATCCAGAAGATCCGAACAGGGTCTCATTCTATGAAGTCTACGACAGCAAGGACGCCTTCGAGACACATCGGCAAACAGCGCACTTCAAGAAATATCTCGAAAACGCCGTGCCTCTGCTCGTATCAAGGGAGCTTACTTTTTTCAATCGGATCGTGCCTTGATCAAATTAGGCAGTCGTGATCAAAACAGGAAACCGAGATCAGAACCGTGGCTTTGAGTATACTGGCATCTTCACAATCGCCGATCTTGGGTAGAGCGAATGCATGTGATATTACCCGAACCATCACCACGATCTGTCGCGTTGACACCCCGGTTGAGGTCGAGTATTATCACAACGGTGGCATTTTGCAAACTGTGCTGTGTAACTTTTTAAAATAGTCATAACGTATCCAGGAGATAAGTTTTGATGGTTATTTGATTGAGGAAAGGATAAAAAATGCCTAAATGTAACGGTGCTGAGATAATAATTGATTATCTTATTAAGGAAAACGTGCCATACATATTCGGTTTATGCGGGCATGGGAATGTCGGTTTGCTAAATGAAGCATACGACCACTGCGAAAAAATTAAAGTGGTGGCGACCAGGCACGAGCAGGCCGCCGGGCATATGGCCGATGCCTACTTTCGAGTGGCTCACAAACCTGTGGCCACGATTACTTCATGTGGTCCGGGGTCCTGCAATTTACCCGTTGCCGTTGCTTCGGCGATGATGGATTCATCGGCCTTCTTAGCCATCACCGGCAACGTTCCCACCCAGCAATTTAATCGCGGTCCATTTCAAGAGACATACCGGCACAATCAGGCTGAGTTCTCACAAGTATTGCGTCCCTATGTGAAACGGAGCTTTCAACCCACTCGGGTCGACATGTTGCCCTTGTCAATGCGTTTGGCTTTTAAGACGATGCTGACCGGCCGGACAGGCCCCGTACATCTGGATGTACCGCTCAACCTCTTTGTGGAAGAAGCCGATGTTGACGTGCCGGACCCGGACGAATGGCGGCAGGGTATAAGCTCCAGAAGTCAGGGAGACCCGGCCGCTGTTAAACAGGCATTGGCGCTATTGCTGAAAGCGGAACAACCTTTGATCCTGGCCGGACATGGCATGGTGTTGTCTGAAGCTTCAACTGAATTGACCCAACTTGCCAAGCAACTCAACATTCCGGTTATCAATACACCTAATGGCAAAGGTGCAATTGACATGCGCGAGACACTGAGTCTGGGAGATGTGGGGCGCAATGGCACCTACCCGGCCAACCAGGCAGCCCGTTCGTGCGATGTACTGTTGGCTTTCGGTTGTCGCTTTGATGACCGGGTCAGCAGTGCCTGGATACCGGGTTACTCCTTCTCCATCCCCCCTACTCGTCTGATTCAGGTTGATATCGATCCGGACGAGATTGGTCGAAATTACCCGGTGCATATTGGCATCCTGGGCGATGCCAGGACAGTACTGCGCCAGATGTTGGAACACCTCAAAAGTGGTAACTACGAAGCAACTCAAAATAACGCTGCCTGGTTCGGCCAGATCGATAACTGGAAGCAGGAATGGCAGGAATATAATCAACCTCATTTTGGTTCAGGCGCAAGTCCGCTCCGGCCGGAACGGGTCATACACGATATGCGCAATGTATTACCCAACGACACTATTCTACTCGTCGACGTAGGCGTACACCATAATTGGGTGGTGCAATTTTGGCCGGCATACCAGCCGCAGACAGTCCTTCAATCGTGGGGCTTTGCCTCGATGGGATTTGGAGTTTGTGGGGTGTTAGGTGCAAAATTGGCGGCCCCGGATAAACCATGCGTGACCGTCTGTGGTGACGCCGGCTTCATGATGACGCCCCATATTGTCTCTACGGCAGTGGAGTACGGTATCCCTGCCGTATGGGTGATTTGGAATAATTATGCGCACGGGGCCATACGTGACCTGCAATTGGGTCTTTGGGAGCGAGAACTGACCACAAGTTTCGTAAAAGAAGAAACGGGCGAGCTGTACAATCCTGATTTTGCGGCGATGGCCAAGTCGATGGGGGCGATGGGTGAACGGGTTGAGCGACCGGAAGATTTCAAACCTGCGCTCGACCACGCGCTCAAATCAAATACTCCTTTTGTACTTGATGTAATTGTCGACCGGGACATCAAGCCTCCGTCTGTGGGCACGTGGCAATTACCTCCATTTCCACACTCTGAACCATCATTTACAGGCATAGATGAGTAAAGGGTTAGCAGCTGGGAGGTGCCGACAATAATGAGCATAGAAACTTTGAATTACATTGGGGGTAAATGGGTTAGTTCCGCTAGTGGAGAAACTCGTGATGCTTGTGATCCCTCGACTGGTGACCGGCTGGGTGCAGCCCAAAAATCTACAGTGGCAGATATAGAAGATGCCGTTAGCGCTGCCCGGCAGGCCTTTGACAACGAAAGTTGGTCGTTTGCCCCAAGTGTTCAACGAGCCAAAGTACTGACCGTCATTTCTCAACGGCTTCAGGACAATCAGGAATATCTGGCCCAACTTATTACCCGCCAAAATGGCCGTCCGATCAAGGCTACCCGAGGTGAAATCTCACGCTGCATTGAAATCACAGAATACTATACGGCCCAGGCGCGAACTCTTTCCGGGCGGATCAATCAAAGCGACCCCAACGTTGCCAGTCTAATCGTCCGCGAGCCTGTTGGCGTTTGCGGCCTCATAACCCCCTGGAATTTCCCATTGGATCTGGCCATGCGCAAGATCGCCCCTGCCCTGGCCACTGGTTGTACGATTGTGTTGAAGCCAGCCTGTCTGACAGCTATTGTTTCTATGGAGTTTATAAAACTGTTTGATGATGTACCTGGACTCCCTCAAGGCGTTGTAAATGCCGTTTCGGGTACGGGAAGCATATTGGGCAATGCCCTGGTTCAAAGTCCCCAGGTTGATAAGATTTCCTTTACAGGTTCCACTGATACGGCCAAAGCCATTTTGACCACGGCGGCTGACACGATGAAACGAGTATCGTTGGAAGCAGGGGGTAAATCACCAAATATAATCTTTGCCGATGCACCGATGGAAGCAGCCCTAAGTAACGCGATAACCGGTGCTTTTGCCAACAGCGGCCAGTCTTGCACGGCCAAATCTCGATTACTTGTGCAAGAGTCGATTCAAGCAGACTTTGTTACAGAACTGGTAAAACGAACCGGCCAATTACGGGTCGGCCTTGGTCTAAAGGAAGATGTGGATCTCGGCCCGATTGCGTCGAAGACTCAGCTTGAAACTGTGATGTCATTTATTCAAGCCGGTCTGGAAGAAGGCGGTGAAAAAGTCGTCGGTGGACAGCGTCTAATGGATGGCGAATACAAACGAGGCTTCTTTGTAGAACCCACCATCTTTCAATATGTGACCAACGAGATGCAACTTGGCAAACATGAGATTTTCGGCCCCGTTCTATCCGTAATGCCGTTTACAGACGAGCCGGAGGCAATTGCTTTAGCTAACGAGACCCACTATGGTTTGTCAAGTGCTATCT
>LUQO01000055.1 GCA_001627865.1 SAR324 cluster bacterium REDSEA-S27_B3 | reverse complement strand
AAAACACAAAGGCTTGATTTTGATAACTGGCGTAAATCTGAGGCAATTTGGCTGAATGACTACAGCAGCTTTGCCACAATCAAAACAGTTTTAGAAGGTAAGAGCTGGTCCGACTGGCCTACAGAACTAAAAACACATGTTTCAGCAGAAATACAAACCTTCAGAAAAAATCATATCTCTGACATTTCTTTTCATGAATTCGTACAATGGCAGTTTTTCATGCAGTGGGAATCTCTTCGAAAATATGCCAATCAGCGTCGAATAAAAATAATTGGAGATTTGCCTATCTATGTAGCTTATGAAAGTGCTGATGTTTGGACAAATGCTGATTTATTTGAATTGGATAATGATCATCGGCCAACGGTTGTCTCCGGAGTTCCGCCTGATTATTTCAATAAGTCCGGACAGCATTGGGGTAATCCTCTCTATCGCTGGTACAAAATGGAAGAAGACGAATATATGTGGTGGAAAAACCGTTTGACACACTTACTTCAACAATTTGACATAATACGCATTGACCATTTTCGTGGTTTTGAAAATTACTGGGAAATTCCTGTCTCTGCGGAAACCGCATCAGAAGGACAGTGGAAACAGGGGCCTGGACTGAAATTTTTTGAAGAACTTAAATCTGATCTGGGAGAACTTCCGATTATTGCAGAAGATCTTGGAATGATAACTTCTGAAGTAGAAGCACTGCGTGAAAATTGTGGATTCCCGGGATTGAAGGTTTTGCATTTCGCGTTTACGGATAAAAATAACCCCCATTTGCCTCACAATTACTCAACTTCCAATACATTAGTCTATTCCGGAACGCATGACAACAATACCACCATTGGCTGGTTTCGTGATCTTAGCCAAAAAGAAAAAGACTTTCTGAATACTTTTGTGGGTAATAATGTGAAGGAAGATAATGTTTGTTATGAGCTGCTGCGCATGGCCTGGTCATCAAATTCGGACATGGCTCTTGCGCCTCTGCAAGATTTGCTTTGTCTGGACGGGGAATGCAGAATGAATTATCCCGGAACTGTTAATGAAAAAAACTGGGGATGGCGCTGCAGACCTGAGCAATTAACAAGACTAGACCATCACTGGATTTCTGATCTCACAGTAGCTTGCGGCAGAAATCAGTAACAACTTATGACAGGCATTTCTTTGAAATGCTCAGCCTTTTCATTTCACAGTCTCAGTTTTTTTGGATACAGCAGAAATTCCTGCAGATTCTCTAAATTGCTCAAGCAGTTCCTTTTCACGGACCTTTGCTGATTCCACATGCCTTTGTTTAACCAAATCAAATCCACGTATATGTTCAGGAATATTTGCTATTTGTACTGCAACAGCATGATTTTTCTCGGTTAATCCTCTCAGTAATTCCTCAACTGTTTGTTCATATTGCTGAATTAACTGCCTTTCCAGATTACGTTCTTTTGTCTTTCCGAAAGGATCAAACGCAGTACCACGCAGGAATTTAAACTTTGTCAACAGTTTCATTGCTGAAAACATCCATGCTCCATAAGTGGTTTTTACGGGCTCACCTGTATGAGGATCACGTCTTGAAAACAATGGCGGTGCCAAGTGCAATTTCAGCTGAAATTCTCCTTCAAAACGCCCCTTTATTTTTTTGATAAAATCACCATTAGTATAAAGTCTAGCCACCTCATATTCATCTTTGTATGCCATCAGTTTGAAATAGTACCGAGCCACAGCTTCAGTTAATACCGAGCTGCCTGGTTTACGGTCAATTTCAACAGTACGAACACGCTCCACCATTTGCAAATAACGCTGAGCATAGGCTTTATTCTGGTAAGCAGTGAGAACATCACCACGATGCTGGATAAGCTGATCAAGACTTTCCGATGGTTCTTCAAGCCCAAATCCCACAACAATAGAGGCAGTCAATTCCCGCACACGTTTTCCATTATGCGCTGTTCTACGACCCCATAAAAATGCCTGTTTGTTTGCTTCAACAGACATCCCGTTGATTTCAATCGCTTGTTCAATTGAACTGTACTCCAAAGGAATCAATCCTTTTTGATAAACATAACCTAGCATGAATATATTTGTGGCAATTGTGTCTCCAATTAGTACTGTGGCGAGTTGAGAGGCATCAAGGAATTCTGCGTTTTCATTTCCGGCTGTTTGCTGTATCGTCTGTTTGATTTTCAGGCTGGGAAACAGCATATCCGCGTTTTTAGTGAAATCTCCTGTAATCAACTCATAACTGTTAACCACAAGTTTTGTGTGTCCGGATTTTATTACTGCAAGAGTTTTTTTGCCTCCGGTCACAACCAAATCACATCCAATCACCAAATCCGCACCTTGTGTTGCAATCCGTGGAGAATGGATGTCACCCTGAGTTTTACCGATTCTCAGGTGTGATAAAACTGCTCCACCTTTCTGTGCAATCCCAATCATATCCAGGATACCAGCACCTTTTTTCTCTATGTGAGCAGCCATTCCAAGTAGAGCTCCAATAGTAACAATTCCAGTACCGCCAACACCGCTCAAAACAACATTATATGTACCATTTATTTCCGGAAGCTTTGGCTCAGGTAAAGAACCCCATTCATCATTCAGTCTGGAAGATGGTGAATTTTTTCTTATTCTACCTCCAATGACGCTCACAAAACTCGGACACAACCCATTCACACAGCTGTAATCCTTGTTACAGGAAGACTGATCAATTACCCTTTTTCGGCCAAATTGAGTTTCTACCGGTATTACTGAAAGACAATTTGATTTCACACCACAATCTCCGCATCCTTCACAAACCTCGTCATTAATGTATATTCTGCGAGGCGGATCCGGAATTATACCGCGTTTGCGCCTTCTTCTTTTTTCCGCTGCACAAACCTGTTCATAAATCAGAACTGTAACACCTTTTACTTCACGCAGTTGACGCTGAACAAAATCCAAATCCTTACGATCATAAACTTTCACGTTCGAGGGGACTCCGGAGTTTTTAGTGTATTTTCCCGGTTCTTCACTGACAACAGTCACCTGTTTTGCTCCTTCTGCAAACATCTGCTGTACAACACTCTGCACGGTCATAAGTCCGTCCACGCTCTGACCTCCTGTCATAGCTACAGCGTCATTTAATAAGATTTTATAGGTAATGTTTACTCCGGAAGAAACTGCTGCGCGGATGGCCATAATTCCGGAATGAAAATAGGTACCGTCACCAATGTTCTGGAAAACATGTTTGCGGGTGCTGAAAGGCGCCTGTCCGATCCAGTTTGCGCCTTCTCCTCCCATGTGAGTAAATCCGAAGGTTTCGCGATCCATCCACTGCACCATGTAATGACAGCCTATTCCGGACATTGCGATGCTACCTTCCGGAACAACAGTAGAAGTGTTGTGAGGACATCCAGAACAAAAATATGGCATCCTCAGCATCGATTGTTCTGGTAAATAAGAGGAATCAAGACGTGATTCCATTTCCTTCACATATCCGGAAAGATTTTTTTCATTTTGAAATTTTAAAATTCTGTTTCCAATTGTCGCGGCAATATGGTTTGGATCAAGCGCTCCTGCAGCACTAAACAGGGTTTTGCCGGTTTCATCTGTTTTTCCAATCACTTGAGGACTTGATGCAGAGCCATACAGCAGCTCTTTTATCTGCGGTTCAATCAATGCCCGTTTTTCCTCGACCACAATTATCAGATCAAGACCTTTTGCAAATTCAATTATTCCTTCATTTTCCAACGGCCATGGCATTGTGACTTTGTATAGTCTTAATCCAAGATGCTCAGCCCTTTGCTCATCAATTCCCAATTCTTCCAGTGCCAGCCGAGTATCAAGATATGATTTTCCAACAGAAACAACTCCAACTTTTGCTGAGTCTCCATGCCAGATTACGTGATCGAATTTGTTAGCCCTGGAAAACGCCTTTATAGCTTCAATCTTGTAAAGGTGCATTCTTGCGTCCTGCTCGTTTGGTGTGTCAGGAAAGCGAATATTTAAGCCATCTTCGGGTAATTCAAAATCATTAGGGATTTTTACTTTCAGGCGTTTGGAATCAACATTAATTGTAGCAGTTGATTCAACAGTATCATGCAGACATTTTAATCCAACCCAGCATCCGCTGAATCTTGATAGCGCCCAGCCGTAAATTCCAAAATCATATATTTCCTGAACACTTGACGGATTTATAACAGGAATCATCGCGTCCACCATGCCAAATTCACTTTGAGCACAGAGAGTTGAGGATTCAGCTGTATGATCGTCCCCCATCAATGCCAGCACACCACCTAACTTTGATGTGCCTGCATGATTAGCATGTTTTAAAACATCTCCGGAGCGATCAACCCCGGGGCCTTTCCCATACCAAATTCCAAAAATACCGTCATACTTTCCTTCACCACGTAACTCTGCCTGCTGTGTTCCCCAGAGAGCGGTCGCGGCTAAATCCTCATTTACTCCGGGTTGAAATTTTATGTGACTTTCTTCAAGCAGTTTTCTGTTCCTCCCCAACTGTAAATCATATCCGCCTAAAGGAGAACCGCGATACCCTGTTATATAACCTGCAGTGTTGAGACCAGCCTGCATATCAATTTGTCGCTGAACCAAAGGCAAGCGCACTAGTGCCTGAACTCCTGTCATGAAGGCATAACCTTCTTTCAAAGTGTACTTGTCAACAAGTGATACAGATCGTTTTTCCATAACAGTCTTTTAAAGTCCGAAACAGTTGAATACTCAGTATTTTCTTCCTTAATGCTTTAGATACATTCAAGCATTGCAAAAAATATTGAAGCAAAAATCATTGTATTTTATCACAACACATGTTTACTGCAAATCAAAAGGCATCGTTAAACTATACGGCTTACAGCATATTTAAAAGCCCACATATACTCTTTTGAAAACACTTAACTCGCTTTATACAGTGGACATGTGGTTACTGACGAAATATACGAATTTCCGGTGCTGCTCTTAAAATATCCTTGTTATCATTTTATGATTTTAATTGCATTCAAGTATCAGAATCTGAAAACTTATATTTATTCTGTAGTATGTGTATAGTCCTGATTATAAAAGGAATACTGCTTGACATTACTCAGATATAAGAATTTTTTAGTTGATGCCAAAATACTGGAATCAATAAACTTATCTGGTTGATTTTCATATTATTTGATAGGATTTCACTAAAATTCAGATTTGTGCGACATTTTCAATATGTTTTGAAAAAGTTTTTTCATTCGTGAATATCTCTTCAAATCAAGAAAATCAATTTGCTGAGTCTCGTTTATTTATTAGACGAGGTATTTGGCTGATTATCTCTTTGCTTGCAGTTTTAGTTGGATTAACACACTGGAGTGAAGCAATTGATTTGGATCTTCGTTTTTCTTCTCAATATTATTCTGCTGAAAAGGGCTGGTTTTTGGCAGATTCTTTTCCCTGGAACTGGCTTTATGAATATGGAGAAATTCCTGGTATCATAGTAGCTATCCTTTCTTTAGTGCTATGGATGTACTCACGCACAAATCTGAAGCTGGCAGTTCTACGACCATATTTGTTAATTTGCGGTTTGACGCCAATCATTGCTTCAGTTTTACTGGTGAATGTTATTCTCAAAGACCATAGCGGCCGCCCTCGTCCACGTGAAATTGTCCAGTTCAACGGCAACTGGGAATATAAACCGGCATTAAAAACAGGCATTCCCGGACGCGGCCATTCTTTTCCTTGTGGTCATTGTTCAATTGCTTTCACATTGATCAGCGGAGTTGTTTTTTGGAGACGATCACGAAAATTCGCGCTTTCATCTTTATCAATTGGTCTGGCTTACGGAATGCTGATGAGCATAGCCCGTATTGCCCAAGGTGGGCATTTTCTAAGTGACGCCTTGTGGTCGCTGGGGGTTGTCCTTCTTACTGTAACGGCATTGTATTATTTCGTTTTCCAACCACCGCGTACTGAAAATAACCCCGCGCTGCCATTTACAAAAAAACAAAAATGGAATCTTACAACGGGAGTAACTCTTTTTTTTGTAGTTTTGGTATTGTTTGTCTGGACTCGCAGGCCGTTTTATAAAGAACACTCTGCAAGTTTTGAGATAAATCCGGAAGCAGCACAAATGGAAGTTTTTGTTCCGGAAACCTGGACGGTTAAATCAACTGAATTTGATGACTCAGAAAAAGGCAGATTTAATCTGATTATACAAGGCTTTGCTCCTCCCTACACAACACATTACCTCAGTTTTTCCACAGAATCAGTAGAATCATTAACTAGATTACGTTTTAAAGAAACTGTTGAAGGCTATAATAGAAAATTCCATCAAATATTTGAGATCAGATTGCCGCAGCGACTTAAAGGACACATCGTTTTCAATGATTCTCTGCATACCTCGAAAAATTAAGCAACAACTGTTAATTGTATTTATTTTGGTCTTGAGTTTAACTCTTTCTCGGTAGAGGATATGAGTTATAAGATCTAAATGGAAAAGACGATTTTCCTTGATTTCAGATTAATCTCAGCCCATGGAGAAAAAATGAGAAATTCCAGATTAATTATTACGCTTTTGCTCACAAGCTGTTTCATTACATGCGGTTATCTAACAGTCTTTGCTGATTCAAAGATAATTAAAGCGTCATCGATTGCAATGAACGGAGTCCCGAAATATTCAGAAGGGTTTTCCCACTTTGAGTATGTAAACCCAAATGCGCCTAAAGGTGGAGAAGTGCGACTTAGTTCGATTGGTTCTTATGACAGTTTCAACGCCTTTATCGCCAAAGGTGTTACTGCAAGCGGTATTGGGATAATCTATGAAACTTTGACAACCGGTTCCTCGGATGAGGCATTTACTGAATATGGTTTGATTGCGGATCAAATTGAATATCCTGAAGATAGAACCTGGGTGATTTATCATTTAAATCCAAAGGCCAGGTTTCATGATGGAGAATCGATCAATGTAGATGATGTTATTTTTACCTTTAATACTCTAATGGAGAAGGGAGCACCATTTTACAAATCATATTATGGCGACATCGTGGAAGTCAAAGATTTGGGTGACAGACGGGTTAAATTCAACTTTCGTGAAGGAATGACAAATCGTGAACTTGTTCTCATCACAGGACAGCTTCCGGTACTGCCTAAACATTACTGGGAAGACAAGGATTTTTCAAAATCAACACTGCAGCCACCTTTGGGCAGCGGACCATATCGAATCAAAGATTTTAAAGCCGGGAAATATATTACATACGAACGTGTAAAAGACTATTGGGCTGCCGATCATCCGGTAAACAAAGGAAGCAATAACTTTGATACTGTACGGTATGATTACTACAGAGACGCTACAGTGGCATTGGAAGCATATAAAGCAGGTAAATATGACTTCCGGGAAGAAAATAATTCTAAAATGTGGGCTTCTATGTATTCCGGAAAAACTTTCGAAAAGAACCTGACCATACGGGAGGAAATTCCACATGAACTTCCACGTGGAATGCAGGCATTTGCTTTCAACTTGCGACGTTCAATCTTTAAGGATCGCAAGGTCCGCGAAGCAATCGGATACGCCTTCGATTTCGAGTGGAGCAACAAAAACCTGTTTTACGGTCAGTACAGGCGGACAGACAGTTTTTATGAAAATTCGGAACTGGCATCCAGCGGTCTGCCGTCTCCGGAAGAACTGGCAATTCTTGAGCCGTTTCGAAAAGACCTTCCTGATGAAGTTTTTACCAAAGAATATAAACCACCTGTGACAGACGGTTCCGGAAATATCCGCAAACAACTGCTTTCCGCGTCCAAACTGCTGACAGCAGCAGGATGGGAAATTAAAGAAGGCAAGCGTGTAAATTCTGAAACAGGAGAAGAACTAAAGTTTGAGATTTTACTGATCTCTCCGGCTTTCGAACGGATTGTACTGCCCTTCAAGAAAAACCTTGAACGAATGGGGATTGAAGCAAGTGTTCGTGTAGTGGATACCTCTCAATATGTAAACCGCATCCGTTCATTTGATTTTGATGTATTCGTGATGGTGATTGGACAGTCGCTCTCACCTGGCAATGAGCAGGATAATTATTGGAGCTGCAAAGCCGCCGAAACCAGTGGCGCGCGCAACTACATTGGCATCTGTAATCCCTCCATTGACAAACTGATCCGGCTGGTAATAGAAGCTCCAGACCGAGAACAACTGATAACCCGCACAAAAGCGCTGGATCGTGCATTATTGTGGGGGCACTATGTTGTTCCACATTGGCACATAAACTATTACCGTCTTTCTTACTGGAACAAATTTTCACGTCCTGCAATCACACCAAAATACAGCCTGGGATTTTTTACATGGTGGGTGGATGACACCAAAGAAAAGACAATGCTGGAAAATAAGCAGAATCTTTAATCATTTCCTGAATCAGGAAGATCAGCAGGCTGCTGCTTAAAAATGACTGCATATATCATCCGTCGTTTGCTGCTCGTTGTTCCAACATTGATTGGAATAATGACAGTAAACTTCGTCATCATCCAGATTGCTCCAGGAGGTCCTGTGGAGCAGATGATTGCGAAATTACAGGGTGAGGCTGTCAGCGCCACAGAGCGCCTCTCCGGAGGCGGAGAGGATGTTAAGGGGCAAAAAAAAGCAGTATCTGAAAAAACCTCAAAATATAGAGGCGCACAGGGGCTTGCTCCGGAACTGGTAGAAGAAATCGAACAAATGTACGGGTTTGACAAACCGATTCATGTTCGATTTTTTAAGATGATGCTGGATTACGCAACATTTGACTTTGGAGACAGTTTTTTCAGAGATCAAAAAGTTGTTGATCTGGTATTGGAAAAAATGCCGGTATCAATTTCACTTGGAATCTGGAGTACCCTGGCAATCTATTTGGTCAGCATACCCCTCGGTATTCGCAAAGCTCTCAGGCACGGTTCCCGCTTTGATGTATGGAGCAGCACTGTTGTGATTTTAGGCAATGCTATACCAACATTTCTATTTGCCATCCTTTTAATTATTCTTTTTGCCGGAGGAAGCTATTTCAGCTGGTTCCCCTTGCGCGGACTGGTTTCAGATAATATTTCCACCTTACCCTGGTGGCAGCAAGTACTGGACTATTTCTGGCACCTGGTGCTGCCGATCACGGCGATTTTAATAGGCAGCTTTGCCTCATTGACTATGCTCACCAAAAACTCTTTCCTCGACGAAATTAACAAACAATATGTGATAACTGCTCGAGCAAAAGGCATAGCAGAGAGAAGAGTAATTTACGGACATGTTTTCCGGAATGCTATGCTGATTATAATTGCCGGATTCCCGGCAGCTTTCATCGGCATGTTTTTCACAGGATCTCTGCTAATAGAAATTATATTTTCTTTAGACGGACTGGGGCTGCTGGGCTTTGAATCTACAATTCAGCGTGATTATCCTGTAATGTTCGGAACACTCTTCATATTCACATTGCTCGGTCTGATAGTAGGAATCATCAGTGATTTGATGTACACAGTGATTGATCCCAGAATCGATTTTGAAACCAGAGAAACTTAAAAAATGAATCCTATCACACGTCGTCGGCTGCATCAATTTCGTGCAAACCGCAGAGGTTTCTGGTCTTTATGGATATTCCTTATCATTTTCCTGATCAGCCTTTTCGCTGAAGGTGTGGCCAACGACAAGCCCTTGCTTGTAATTTTTGAGGATCGTATTTTTTTCCCAGTGTTTGAAACTGTTCTGGAGACTGAGTACGGAGGTGAATTTACCACAGAGGCAGAATATCGTGATGAATATGTACGTGAATTAATTGAGGAAAAAGGCAGAATTTACTGGCCGTTGATTCGCTACAGCTATGATACCATCAATTATGATTTGCCTTCCGCTGCCCCATCTTTTCCTACCGGTGAAAACTGGCTTGGAACTGACGACCAGGGACGTGATGTAGTGGCAAGGCTTATTTACGGGTTCCGAATTTCAGTGTTATTTGGCCTGGTGCTGACAATCCTGAGCTCAATTGTCGGAGTTGCCGCAGGTGCAGTGCAGGGATATTTTGGAGGACGCATTGATATTCTTGGTCAGCGATTTATAGAAATTTGGTCCGGACTGCCTGTTTTGTTTTTACTGATAATTCTTTCAAGTTTTGTTGAACCTAATTTCTGGTGGCTGCTGCTGATAATGCTGCTTTTCAGTTGGATGGGGCTGGTTGGAGTTGTCCGGGCAGAATTTCTGCGAGGACGAAACCTGGAATATGTACGGGCCGCTCGTGCTCTTGGAATGAGTCACGTAAGAATAATGAGTCGCCATATTCTGCCTAACGCAATGGTGGCTACCATGACTTTTATGCCTTTTATTCTCTCCGGGTCAATTATTACCCTCACCGCTTTAGATTTTCTGGGCTTCGGTTTGCCTCCGGGCTCTCCATCACTTGGTGAGCTGCTTGCACAGGGAAAAGCAAATCTGCATGCTCCATGGCTGGGAATTGCCGGATTTGCGGTAATTTCTCTGCAACTAAGCCTGCTTGTGTTCATTGGCGAAGGAGTACGTGATGCTTTTGATCCACGTCACAATGTATAAAATCCTGAAAAACAATGCCCTCCAAACCAACAGGTTTCCCAGTGAATTTATGTTTGAAAGATGATTTGTGTAAGATTTGAAGAAGAATCACGACTATATTACTACAATGTAGGAGTTTATCATGAATACGCAGCATTACTTGTTACTGAAACGAAACATTGCAGTTATTTCCCTGATGATGAGTTTTGTTCTTTTAGGATGCGGTGATAGAGATGATAGAGGTGGCCCCGATAACGGAGACAGAAACAATAATGAAATCAATGAAGCTACAGGTATGTCGATATCACTCAAAGCCGACTTGAGCAGTTCTGCCGGCCTGCTAACAACTGACAGCAGCAATACAGCACGGCAGCATGTTGAAAATGCAATTTATCTTGGGATTAAGCCAAATCTGAGGGCTTTGTCTGAAATTCAGCGGTTAGACTCTACAATGAAATCTACTGATGACGAGAGTAATCTTAAAAAAGTCAATGATAAAGGTGAAGTATCCTCTACTATGGAGGCTGAAAAAGGGGAGTGGGCACCTTCAATGCCTATAATCAGTTCTATCGGCATAAGCCCAAATAAAGATGTATACCTGCATTTTGAACGTAATTTTATTTATCGGGCATCTGATGATTCAGGTGATACATGTGACGATCCCTGGTCTGCTTCTTCACCATGCAGTTGTCAATTATTCAAACTCAATAACACTTTGACTGAATGGATTGCTGGCAGCGTTACACCGGAATTCAACAACATGGAATGTATCGACAATGAGCATCGCATTGATCAGTGGCAGCAAACAGGCGCAACTTTTCAATTTGATTCCAGTAACTATGTGTATTACATGGCAGGTTTTGAAAATGCTGATGGAACAGTGCTTTACAAAGTTTCGCCTACTAAAGTCAACGGTAAATTTACCAAAACCGAGATGGTTAACCGCAGTATTTGTATTCGTGACTGGCGTGTAACAAACAAGGGAGGATTATTCTATGTGGGTGAAAATTGCGTTGACGGTAATTGGTCTGGCGAAGGTGCTTTCTTCCGGTATGTCAGCCCAACCGGTACTTTGACTGAAATTGCCCGTAACTGGTGGGATTACAATTTTGAACCTATTGAAGGAGCTACCGGAGATCAGGTGCTGTTTTACGGACCTGATCCGGATTCTTCCGCTGTAGCCCAATGGGATTCCGCCTGTCTGTTCAAGTTTGATCCGGCACTCACTGCAGGCTCAAGGGCAACCAAGTTGGTGACATGTAACCAGCACATTTGGGACTGGCTTGAACTAAGAAGAACTGCCGATATTGAAACCTATGGTAACTACCAAACCTGGAACTCCCCTCCATTTGCATGGCGTCAGGAGTACAGCAACCGATGTTTGAATGACAGTGATACTTTCATAGGTGGAAGTAGTGGCAGTCCTGTAAAAAATATTGTGCAGGATTCGTCCGGAAAAGCATATATTGTTGGTGATATAAGTAAGAAAAATGCCGGAACTTTCTCATGTGGATTAGAAATAAAAGGTAATCATTGTACTCTGAGTGGAGTTCCTGCTATAAGAAACGCATCCGGAAATTATACCAACAGCAGCTGTACAGGTGACGGTGGAGTATGGAACATGCCTGGATGGTGTGATGGAGGGAACTATGCTTCCACACCCTCTACGTGTACCGGTACATGGAAATCGTACGGCCAGTGGTACAATGATATAAAATACATAATTGACAATGCCAGCAATGTTACAAACTATGAGAACGGACACATTTGTCAGGAGCCCGGAGACAACAGCAGTAGTTTTTCAAGCGACCTAACTGTAACTGGAGACAACGACACAACATTAAAATTGAAAATCAATCATATAAATTGTACTGAGCCATCTTCAAAATGGACCACTGCATACAAGGGGATGGCGTATGTAAACCCAACTACGAATATGCTTGATTTGAAGTCCGTGACAAGTGAGCAAGTCACACAAATGTGGTTGGTTAATGATAGTCTATATTATTCATCATACGCGCAGAAGTACCTTTTTATGAGGAATGTCGATAATGCGACTAACACAACACTGCTGACTGACTTTGAGGTATATCATGCCGGTCCTTCCCCACGAAGCAGTGGATGGTTACTTTTTGATGGGCTGGATTTTACTAACAATTCATATTCATTTGGTGATTTAAACCCAACAGCATCAGATGTCAAAGGCTCAATTATAAAAGCTACAGGACTTTCTGGACGAATCAAATCAATGGTGATCTATGGAGGGAAATAATTAAAATAAGGTGTCGATTTTGGACATGCTTTGAGTATGGATAAAAAAGCAATATTTTCAATAAGTAACATACAGGAGATTAACTGAAATGGAGTACGGATAGAGCAAAAGAGGCAAGATCGTTATGTTCATGTCTCTTTGCAAAGGAGGTAATATGAAAAAGCAGATTGGACATATCGTAACAATTATATTATTTGCGTTGATAATCTCGGCCTGTACTCAACAAAAACAGGTGCAGATAAAATCGGCTTTTTCAGGGGATTATCCCACTATACAAATCAGACAAATGTGGCATGTATGCAGTATTTCATTCCAGCAGAATGCACCATATACACCTTTTCCTGAAATGATGCAGATGTGTGACTGCTATGTAGATCACATGCGAAAAAATTATACTTCACAAGGCCTCAATAATTTGCCGGAAAATGCAGGCGAATTAATCGGAGAACAGTTGATAAAGACTTGCAATATCATTCAAAATCCTTCCGAATCCTCCTTCATGTAAAGCCATCTGGATTGATGTAGCTTCGATACATTGATTCAATTGCAATACTTGAAAAGGTGTCATTAGTTATATTTCAGATAAACATGTATGCGCATTCGCCAGGTTGGAATATAAAACCTGTGAAATGCTTATACAACATGGCGAAAAACTTTCTTTTGTTAGATTAGTTTGGTATAAATTCACAAAGTAGAATTAATATTACACACAAGAATCGTAAGTGTTTACACCAACAATCAGGTTTTGAGATACAAAATGAAGAAAGAAGAAAAAACTACTATCCAACCTTTAAGCGGCACAGTAGTTCCGCGATTTGCAGGGCCTTCCACATTTGCCCGACTACCTGAAATCCGTGATGTCGAGCACTGTGACATTGCTATACTGGGGATACCTTTTGACGCAGGAACAAGCTATCGCCCCGGCGCAAGATTTGGTCCACAAGCTATCAGACAGGCCTCAAGACACCTGCGTACTCAATATCACCCCTCTTATGACACAGAACCATTCATAGAACAACAAGTAGCTGATGCAGGTGATATTACATGTAATCCATTCAACATTGTGGAGTCAGTCGAGCAAATACAAACCGCCGCGACTGATATGTTGGGGAAAGTTAACAGCATCATCAGTCTTGGAGGAGACCATACTGTTGCCTTGCCATTGCTTCGTGCAGTGAATCATT
>LUQO01000054.1 GCA_001627865.1 SAR324 cluster bacterium REDSEA-S27_B3 | reverse complement strand
ACTGATGCAACCACAACCGGTCTGTCCTTTTGCGCTGCCAAAACAACACGTGCAATTTCTCCCGCAGGATCAGGATGAGCGCCGTAACCGATCACAACGTCAAGCAGTATCACCGCAACCGTTGGATCTGTCAGTGACTGGACTATTTCAGCTTCACGCACTGCTGGAGCAATCATTGGATGCGGGCGCCCTTTAGTGTATTCATCGCTGCCTAAATCAAGAAGAACGTGTCCAGTCGCAGCATCAGGTACCATTGCCCCTGCAATTGGGACATTTGACGACACCGGAACCCCTTGGTCTAGGAATATCACCTGTGCTTCTGCAGCCAGTGTCCCTCCACTGAAAAGTCCCTTGACCAGCTTCCGACCTGAGGCATGTTGGGGAATGGTATACTGTAATTCAATTTTTTCCTCCTTGCCAGAACTGCCAGTTACCACTTCTGCAGCAGCCTTCAATGTCCGTGTAAAACTTACGTTAGCAGGCAGTAATGGTTCAACCGCACCAATAAAACAGACCGTTGCCGTTTTTTTGCTGTGTGCCAGCGCATCAACTACACGCTCAGCAACAGCTGGCGACGGTGGCTTGGAAACCAGCAAAATATGGCGGGTGGCAGCATCCGCCTCCAGCATTTGGAGTGCCGCAAGAGTACTGAGAGCTCCTACCATGTCACTTAGGTCGCGTCCCCCAACACCAACAGCATGCGATATTCCATGTCCGGCTTGGGCGAGCAGGCAGGAGATCTCCTGCAAGCCAGTCCCGGACGCACCCACTATTCCAATGTTACCTTGTGGAATCCGGTTGGCAAAGCCCAACATTACACCCCCGATGACAGAAGTTCCGCAGTCTGGTCCCATTACCAGCAGTCCCGCCTCAGCCGCTTCCCTCTTTAGCTCCACCTCTTCTGAAACCGACACGTTGTCACTGAAAAGCATAACGTGCAAACCAGCACGCAGGGCCTTGCGTGCCTCAGCCGCAGCGAAGTCCCCTGGAACAGAGATTAGCGCCAGATTGGCATCTGGAAGGCTGTCCAGTGCCGAGCGCAGTGTTCGGGGCTGTAAATCAACAGTTTCACTCTGAGCAACCACAGGTTGTTCGAGCAATGACTCTGCCTTTGCCATCGCACTTGCCGCAGTTGCATCATCCTTCGCCCTTACAGCAATAATCAAATCTCCACCAGTAGCCTTCCGACTCGTATCTGACAAAAGTCCTGCATTATCCAGAAGATCGAGGTTGGACGGAGTTCCAATCATAAGAGCTGAGTCATCTACCCCTTTTAGGCTGGCAATGCTGCGGGAAATCTGCATCAACACAACTGAATCAATAAACAGACCTGGACAGACACGATTAAGTATGTTGCTCATCTCAAACTCCCAGCCGCATGGCGAGTGCCCTCAGTGCCTTTTCGAAACAGACAAGAGGTGCTTTCACGACACCTGCACCCACCTGGCCGACACCGGGTTTACGATGGGCAATTCCGGTGTTGATTGTTGGAGCAATGCCCGTTTCAACAACCAGACGGATATCAATTCCTGTTGGAACTCCTTGATAATCCAGTGACGGAATCGTCCACTCGGGGTTTTTGGCGAGCGTAATCTCGCCCATAATGCGTGTAAAATCAGCAGCGCTGGAAGGGGTGCCAGCACCTACGAACCCGGCAACAGCAGGTGAGGCCGCCATGGCAAATCCTCCCAGTCCTATCGTTTCCACAATTGTAGAATCCCCCATGTCAGGATTGGCATCTTCAGCACTAAAACCTGGGAAGTAAAGACCCTCGGGCATCTCCACAGGGGCAGTGAACCACTCTTCACCAAGTCCACTCACGCGGATGCCAAAATCAGTCCCGTTACGACTCATCGCAGTCACCACGCTGGAGCCTTCAATGTTGCACACAGGATCCATTATCGCCTTGCCCAAAACCATTGCCACATTGAGAAAAAACTGATCATTTGAACCGATAAATGCCAGCATTTCTGCAAGTTCAGTACGATCATACACATTTCGGGAAAGTTCAGGTGCCAAGGTTCTCAAAAGCAGACTTGAACAGCCTACGTTGCGCTGGTGCATCTCATCTCCCATGGTTAGTCCACGGGCAACAAGCGATTTTAGTTCAATCCCCTTCCCAGAACGAAGGGCCGAACCTATTGCAGGTCCAAGTTTGTCCCGCAGCCATCCCAAACGTTTTATTACGGATGCATCGTTGCCTCCAAAACGCATTACCTTCCCAAGCCCCTCGTTGATTGTGCAGTACGCACGATTGCCTCCGGAACGGTTCTCCACGACCAACACCGGCTGGCTTAATGTGGTCATGCCGGTCATGGGACCAACTGCCCCATAATCATGGTTTGGTCGGAATTTGAATGATCCTGATTCAGCAATATTTTCTGCTTCGGAAAGATCTTCAGCCCAGCCTTCAAAAACTGCGATGCCAGCGACTGCTCCCCTCATTGGTCCGCACATGCGATCCCAGTCAATCGGTGGACCGGCATGAAGAATCATACCCTCCTCAAGGTCTGGAATTGCCTCACTTGCCGTAACCACATCAACCAGTACCGGCTCAGCTTCCAGCATCCGTTTTACAGCTTCCGAATTAGCTTCACGTATGGTATCTCCGAGCGAAAAAGATGTGCTCATTTGTAACTTAACTTTGCAAGGAGGTTTGCGAGTTCAATGTCCCCGCGGGCAGGTGGAGACCAATCTACATTGACCATTTCTGCATCTTGCTTCTTCAGATCATCGGCAAATAAAGAAAGACCAACGTTTATCACTCGCGGAGGGCCTTCCAGAAGAGGATGCGGGGTATTTTTATCCGGAATTTTTGTCTCACTTTTCGGTTGTTTAGAAGTCATAGTCATTGTTCGAAAACTTTGTATGCGGCATCAACACCTTCTCCCGGAGGCACTTCAAACCCATTGCGACGTAACACAGCCTCAAGCGCACTAAGGCAGCGTAGAATGTTTGTCTTGCGGCACACATAACCCATAGTTCCAATGCGCCATATTTTACCTTTAAGCGGACCAAAAGAAGTTCCAATTTCGATTCCAAAGTCTCCCAGCAGTTGACTCCGTACCTGCTCACCATCTCCAAGAATTTTGGGAATAAAGACTCCCGTGACATTGTCCATCCTATGGCTTTCGTGCCCAAAAAGTTCCAAACCCATGGCAGTCAGTCCCTTGCGTATGGCCTGACTGGTGATACGGTGACGAGCAAATCCAGCCTCAAGCCCCTCATTTAGAACAACCTGTGCACAGGTATGAGCGGCATAGAGCATGGAGGTAGCTTCAGTGTGGTGGTTAAGACGCATAGGGCTCCAGTAATCCATCAGCATGGCCAAATCAAAGTAGTTCGACTGCACAATCGGCCCATCTGCGTCAATCACTCCATCAGGTCTTATACCGGCCTCGACATGCTTACGTGAGTTAACGATTTCAGCAACACGGTCATTGATTGTGACTGGCGAACACCCCGGAGGACCGGAAAGGCATTTCTGTAAACCTGAACTGACAGCGTCAAGACACCATTTGTCTACTTCGAAGGGCATGCCTCCCAGGGTCGCTGTCGTATCCACATAAACCACTGTGCCAGCTTCCCGACATAATGGGCCGATCTCATCAAGTGGCTGGGCCATTGTTGTTGAGGTGTCACCATGCACCAGTGCGACAAAACGCGGCTGGTGTTTGCTTACTGCATCAGCAATCTGGCCTGCTTCAAACACCGTTCCCCATTCTGTTTCGATGTTAATCACCTCTGCCTGACAGCGTCTGGAAATTTCGGTAAGAAGATGACCGAACCTGCCGAAGATTGGTACAAGGACCCTGTCTCCTGGTGAAATCATCGAACTCAAACATGCTTCAATGCCGGCACGTGCAGTGCCATTAACCAGGAACGTCCACTTGTTGCGAGTGCGATAAATCTGCCTGTATAGCGACATGATCTCATTCATATAATCCGTGAACTGGGGATCAAACTGACCCAGCATCGGCAGAGACATGGCACGCAACACGGCTGGATAAACATTAACCGGACCAGGTCCCATCAAAAGGCGTTGTTCGGGTTCCAGAGTTTTGAATCCGGAAGTATTCATCAATTTGCTCTTATTGTAAGGAATTAACTTTAACTCATGATTAATTAAGGTTTCCTAATCTGGTATTAGATGTGTTCCGGTTACGCTTCGGAGACCTTAAGCTGATCAAGCTCCTGCTGCCCAGGCCTGCCTAAGTAAATCCCCACCAATGAAACGGCAGTCAGGATGATGAATGGAGTTACCACCCAAGGAAATAATCATGAGTTTGGGGATTATTCCTGCTAAGGCCATGCTTAAATTTCTGCTGCAATACTGCTCTATTTTAACTGTACAATTTTTTGAACAGATTGACGATTTCAGCAGTTTGCAGGCCATCTTCCAGAGCCAGGGACAAAAGCAATGCTGACTTCTGAGGATTCAGGAACCCTGACGGGACAGCATTACAGCCTTCAATTTGTGTCATGGTTTCTGACATCACCATCACTCGAGGCACCCTGGAAGAAACAACGATCACAAATTCAGAAAGTTCCATTTTGGCTATTCGGTTTGCCACGGTATCTGGTAAGGTTCCGGCTCCAAAACCTGCGATGACCACGCCTCTGCAATCCTTCTTAATCCAGTCTTCAATTAGTCCTTCTTCATACCCTCCCCGTAGAAATATCACTCTCACCAATGGCAATTTGCTGTCCTTATTCAAATGATCAGTAAATCTCCCTGAAAGTGGTAAGGGACAAGACTCACCGCTGACAATCAATCTTTCTCCGGAAATACGCCCAATTATTCCATTCGGATAAGCGGAAAAAGACTCCAATGCAGCAGAATCCGTCTTGATAGCCTGCCATCCGGGAATGACTGTCCCGTTCATTACTACCAGAATACCATGACCCTTAAGCTGAGGAGAGGCTGCGGAAAGTATTGCCTGATATAGATTCGCTGGACCATCTGCGCTCAGGGCAGTTGCGGGCCTCATGGCCGCCGTCAGGACCACAGGCTTGCTGGGTTTACAAACAAGATCCAGAAAAAAAGAAGCTTCTTCAAGGGTGTCGGTTCCATGAGTGACAACAACACCATCAACATCCCTGCTTTTCGTTAATTCCTCAATTCTGCGGGCCAGCATTCTCCATTGAACCGGACCAAGGTTTTCTGAACCAGTGGCAAACAGGTTCTCGGTCTCAATGATCGGAACTTGTGACAGCCCCTCAACTTCAGCAACCAATTCTGAAGCCTCCACCCTGCCCGACTCATACGCTGCTGCAGTTGCAGAGGAACCGGATCCTGAGATGGTTCCACCCGTTGCGATCACATGGATTGTCGGTTTTCCGCTCATAATTGTACCTTCTTAATTTATTGGCGGTGCTAAACACCACAAATATTCACGAGCAGGGACATTCTAAGAGGTACAGAGAAAGCAATTTGCTTGAAATAAAGTTCATGTTTACTTGCATCTATCGAAAAATCGAACTCTCCATCGTTACGCGGCAGTGAATGCATCAGTCCAACCGTCTTGCCACTCTTCTGCTTTATCCTCTGAAGCCCATCGAGTGTGAAATAGTATTCAGCCATCTTTTTCATGAAGTCGTCGCGGCCAGAATCTCCCTTCTTTACAGAACAGCCAGGAAGATAGACAAGATCCACACCTTCGTCGGCAATCATTTCCTCGTGCTGACCAATCGTCAGATCATTAACTTCCGAGAAGTTAGCATTCATTGCTTTCAACTTTTCGCGAATGACGTCTGAGGTTTCCAGGCCCGTGGTACCTGAGTAAATCAGCCTGGCTCCCATGCGGGCCAGACCAAGTCCAAAGGACTGCCCGGAGCGCGCCCGTGAAAGATCAGGTGTTGCAATCATGACAGTCATTTTACTGAAATCACTACCCAAAGCTCGATATGCAGTGTACATATCAAGCAATCCCTGGGTAGGATGTGTTACATTTCCGTAACCACCGCAAATGATTGGAGAAGAATCTCTTCCCAACATCTCAATTGTCTTGATAACATCCTCATCAGGATGACGCAGGACAATAATATCCGAGTACTGAGAAGTAACCCTGAGTGCATCATAAAGAGACTCTCCCTTTGCGGCTGATGAGCTGACCAATGGATTGGATTCGGTAATGACATGACCGCCAAGTCTGAACATAGCAGTTTCATGGCTGAATCTTGTTCGAGTACTTGGCTGGAAAAACTGTGTGCAGAGTACCTTGCCTTCAAGCACTGGAATCCGACTGCGCCAATACGGTTCTAACATCTCCGCAGTCCTGAATATATTGTCGAGCTCTGCAGATGAAAAATCGTCTATAAACGTCAGGTGGCGTCCCTGGATGCAGGTTTTTTCAACCTGCTTCCTGAGTTCATTAGGCCCAAAATCAATTGTCAAAGTCATGTCTGGTAATCAGAAATAAGAATAGGGGGAAAAAGGCGTGGTGGTCAAATTTTCGTACAAATATAGGGCAGAAGAAGTAAAGTTAGCACGCTTTAAAAGATTGTTTGGAAAATTGTAAATAGTTTTTCAGCTGTCATAATTTGCCCCCCTCACTTTAGTCCTATTTTGTAAGCTTTGGCTGGATCTTTTAGTTTACGAATAAAGGGCTGAATTGTAAATAATCAAAACTTATGATCAACAAAATTTATTCAGCTTAAATAATATAATTCGGCCCTTTATTCTCTTCGAACTACATTAAAGTCTAGAGGCTAGGTAGCGGTGGCAATGGCTGGCCAAACCACTTCATGGACAATTCGTTCAGATCACCCCCCAGAGTCTTGTGCAAGATGAAAACGTTAACCCACTGTAACATGTTGGTTTCTCCCTGTCTTACACCAATAAAGCATGGTGATTCTCGCATAATAAATTTTGGTTCAATTTTTTTACCAGGGTTTTCTGAGATCACCTTAGCAGCAACTATATTTCCTGTAATCAGCACATCAGTCTGACCTGCTACAAATGCTGAAATGTTTGCAGCATTGTCCCCAAATCGAACGATGTCAGTACCATTGGGTGCTTTTTCTGTCAATGTCAGATCTTCCAGTGTTCCACCTGTGACACCAACCTTATAATTTTTTAAATCCACATAGTTAGAAACATTAACTCCCTGCCTTGCATATGCGCCAGAGAAAAAGGGTGCATATGCAGAAGAGAACCAGATCGATTTCGCGCGTTTAGGATTTGCCCCCATAGACGATATCACAAGGTCAACCTTTCCAGAGCTAAGGAAAGGAATACGTTGTTTGGAAGTTAAAGGCACTACCTTCAGTTTAACTCCCAGGTCCTTTGCGATCAGACCAGCTACATCAACATCATATCCTTCATGATTAAAATCCTTTCCAACAGATCCGAATGGAGGAAAGTTTTCAGGAACACCAATGGCAACTTCGCCTCTAGCCAGAATTGATTGGAGCTGTTCAGCGAACACTGGTGTTGAGAGTGTTGCAGACATTGCCAAAATAGCAATGATTCGAGTAATTAAATTTAACATGTTTAATCTCCATTTATATTAATATTTAAAAATAATATTTAAGTATATTATTGCTGAATTGATTATTTTACATGACTATCCTCCTTTGTTAATTGTTAGCATTAATTTATTACTATCTATGTTCAGGCTTTGTTCAAGGCGCCTAGATAGTAACGTCAGTGGGAAACACAATAAGAAGTATATCAAAGCGACCAGCGGAAAGACAATAAAAGGTTCGGCACCATCGATTTGCGAGTTGCCGATTTTCTTACCCCAGCGCATCAGGTCATTGAAGTCAATTATGTAAGCCAAAGATGTCCCCTTTATAACCTGAACCATGAAGCCAACTGTTGGCGGTGTAGCTATTTTTAGTGCTTGGGGAGAAATAACATATCTGAGATTCTTGACAAACCCCAGCCCGAGCGCTCGACCTGCTTCCCACTGCCCAACATCGATTGACTGAAGAGCCCCGCGCCAAACTTCTGACATATATGCACTGGTAAACAAGGTCAGTGAAACCGTTGCAGCCATCCAGGGGGGAACATTAACTTGATAAAAAATCGGGATCCCCAGGCCGGTCAAGAATAAAAGCATCAGCAGGGGTACAGACTGGAAAGTCCAGATGTAGGCAACAGCAAACTTCCGAATCCAGTTTATTGGAGTAATGCGCAGCAAAGTGAAAATCAAACCGATCAGCCCACCGCCAATAAAGGCTGTTAGTGACAAATAAACAGTCCATTGAGTTGCACTCAAAAGTACCGCCAACATTTTAGCGTGGAAAGGCCCGATTAATGTGGAAAGAAATTCAATCATTTCTCTCTATACCATGGAAAAACCAGCTGACCTGTGGCTGTAAGTACTCCGCGAAACATTACCGACAGCAATGCATAAGCGATTGTAAGCACAATGAAAACTTCAAAATCACGAAAATTTCGGTCGGCAATATATCGCCCTGCCCAGGTCAGATCTTCAACTCCTACTTCAGAAATGATCCCGGTGGTCAGGAACAAAAACACAAACTGACTGACAAGTGATGGATAAACCTTTGCAAGAGCTTGCGGAAGCACGATGTAGGCAAGGATGTCATTCTTTCCCAGACCCAGGGCGCGTGCAGCTTCAGACTGACCGTACTCAACGTTGTCAAAACCTGCTCGAATAATTTCAGCATAATATGCAGAAAAATTTAGACACAAAGCAAGGAGTGCTGAAGCAAAAAAAGGCCAGCGGTATTCAAATATCATCGGCAGACCAAAACAAACAAAGAACAATTGCACTATTAAAGGGGTATTGCGTACGGACTCAATAAATGTTGCAGAAGGAATGCGTAGAAATCTTATTTTCGAACCCCTTGCGGTGGCAAGTGCAAGCCCAAAGATAAAGCCAATAATTCCGCCAAGTATCATCAGCAAGATGCTTGTACCAATACCATTAATTAGTTTTTCAACAAAAATCTGTTCCCTCCAGATTTCGTAGAATCTCAAATCAATCATCTATATACCCTAGCCTAAAACCCTGCTGAGAAAGAACTGTGTACGTTCATGAGTTGGCTCTGAAAAAAACTTTTCCGGAGTGGCAATCTCAATTATCTTTCCTTCATCCATAAAA
This sequence comes from SAR324 cluster bacterium REDSEA-S27_B3, assembly GCA_001627865.1. GTDB lineage: Bacteria > SAR324 > SAR324 > SAR324 > NAC60-12 > Arctic96AD-7. Next base: position 18,678 of record LUQO01000054.1, on the reverse strand, counting down.
ACTACCCTGTCAGCCACCTGTTTAGCAAATCCCATTTCATGGGTCACACAGATCATGGTCATTCCTGTTTCAGCAAGATCAACCATCGTATCTAATACCTCAGTAACCACCTCGGGGTCCAGCGCAGATGTGGGTTCGTCAAACAACATCAATTCAGGTTCCATGGTCAAAGCACGTGCAATAGCAACCCGCTGCTGCTGACCTCCGGAGAGGTCTGCAGGGTATTTTGATGCCTGTTCTGGAATTCGTACTCGCTCAAGATAATGCATGGCCTTTGCTCCAGCTTCGTCATCAGATAATCCCAGTACGCGGCAAGGTGCAAGGGTACAGTTTTTCAAAACACTTAAATGCGGAAAGAGATTGAATTGCTGAAACACCATTCCGACTCTACGCTGGATATCTGTCGCATTCCTTCCGTTTTTTTCAACACTGATTCCACAAACATTAACAGACCCAGACTGAAAAGGTTCAAGTGCATTGACACAACGAATCAGTGTTGATTTGCCTGAACCTGAAGGTCCGCAAATCACTACTTTTTCGGCAGTTGAAATGCTCAAATTAATTGAATCCAGAACCTGAAAAGATCCAAACCATTTGTTAAGGTCATTCAGGTTAATACAAGTTTCCATAGTAATTTCTGAAAAATTTTTTATCGGCCAGTCTAAGGTTTTTTACATGGGACCTCTGAACCATTATGTTTAATGTTTTTTAGACTTAACCATCTTGTCTCAGACAATACATATAGGTGAAAAGCTTTGAGAGTCAAGGGAATTTGAATCAAACATTAATTCCAATTTCCTGAGAACAGGTTAGCTGTAGAATTTAGAAAAGAATTTTTTTAGATTGTATTATTTGAGATAAGAAAATAATTGGTCTGTCACCTTCCATAAACCTTTCAATCATGGTTGAAAAGTTTGAAACAGACCAATATACGGTTTTGAACGTGGAAAGGCATAACCATTAATTTTACTGGTTTGCAGTCGAAGAGCAACTAAACTTTCAACAAGCTTTACCGCAGCGGAAACTCCATCAATCACTGGTACACCGAATTCTTTTGATAGTTCCGCAGCAAGATCTGCCATTCCTGCACAGCCAAGGACAATGGCTTCAGAACGGTCATCATCCAATGCTTCCTGAATTTCAACACGTATGAGTTTTGAGGCTTCCGAGTCTGGATTCTCCAACTCCAATACCGGAACGTCTGCAGCCCGGATACGTTGGCATTTTAGAGACATACCATATTTCACCGTAAGTTCTTCCAAAGCAGGAATCGAGCGCCTGAGTGTGGTCACTATCGAAAAACTTTTGGCAAGCAGAGATGCTATTTGCATGGCAGCTTCACAAATGCCAACTACAGGTCCAGAAGCAATACAACGCGCAGCATCCAAACCGGTGTCATCAAAGCAGGCGATAACTGTTCCCTGACAGCCAGAGGATTCTCCTTTCCGAACTTCTTCAAGCAATCCTGGAATACTGAATACTTCGTCGTAATAACCTTCAATGCTTATCGGGCCATATTCCGGATTTACCGCAATAATTTCGGTTCCTGAAGCTGCAACCATTCGCGCCGCTGCACCAGCTTTATCCGTCATTGAAGAGGTTGTGTTCGGATTGACCAGTAATATTTTCACAGTTCACACTCCTTTTCCAGCATCGGTGCCGAACCGTTCCCTGCGTTTTTGCATGTAGAATACGATTCCCATTGCAGTCAGAATCACGACCAAAGAAAATATTGTGGTCAGAGTTCCCAAGGCATAAAGAGTCGGGGTTGTGACATTGGTTGTCATTCCAAAGATTTCTAACGGAAGTGTATTTTTGACACCTGAAGTCATCAGTGTCCTAGCAAACTCATCATAGGATAGTGTAAATCCAAATAGAGCAACTCCTATCAAACTGGGGGCAATAATGGGAAGCACCACATAACGAATTGTTTGCCAGTTGCTAGCACCTAAATCTTTAGCTGCCTCTTCATATGACCTGTCGAATCGGTTAAATACCGCAATCATAATGAGAAATCCAAAGGGTAATGTCCATGTCAGATGTGCTCCCATTCCGGAACTGTACCAAGCCGCCTCCCACTCCATCAAGTTATAGAGTAATCCAATTCCCAGGCTGACCAGAATTGAGGGGACTATCAGGCTGGAAACCGTAGTATAAAATAGAAAAGTAGATCCAAAGAATTTTTTTCTAAATGCAAGTCCGGTAAGAACTGAAACAAATATGGTAACAACCATCACAACCAATCCCAATTGCAGCGATCTTAAAAAAGCTGCCTTGAAATCTCCAACCAGTTGCTCACCAAACAAGGCAAAGAACCAATGGATAGACACACCATTCATTGGGAATGTCAATCCTCCATTGGGTCCTTGAAATGAAAGAATTAATATAGCGGAAACTGGACCATACAAAAAGATCACAAAAACAGTGAAAAAAATTGCTAGGACATAAAATTCTTTTCCTCGTCTCTCTCTCATTCCTATAACTCCTTCTTTAAGTCAACAACCCTCATCATAAGGGATACAAGGATCAGTACTACTACAAGCAGTACAACCGCATTTGCCGCTGCAGGAGGATAAAGTAGTAATGAAATTTCATTCCACATCATCACTCCAACCGAAGCACGCAAACCGCCACCCATCATACGGACAGTAATGTAATCTCCCATTACCAACGTAACAACAAAAATTGAACCGATAGCAATTCCAGGTTTACATAGTGGAATGACGATATTTGTCAACACCTGCCAGCCATTGGCACCAGCGTCAATAGCAGCTTCCAACACCGAGCGATCGATGCGCATCATGCTGTTAAAAATGGGTACTACCATGAAAAGAGTATAAAGATGCACAAAAGCAAGTACGATAGCAAAATCTGAAAACAAAAGAAACTCAAGTGGTTCATTCGTGAGACCCAGGCTGATAAGCATGGAATTGAACACTCCATTTCGACCTAAAAATGGGATCCATGAAATCATCCGGATAATGTTTGAAGTCCAAAAAGGAATGGTGCAGATGAGGAATAGTACAATTTGCCACCGCAATGTCCGGACATGAAAACACAAGAAATACGAAACAGGGAAACCGATTAACAGAGTGAAAAACCATGTAAGAATTGTGTACTTGAAGGTATTTAAATAGGTCTTGTAGGTTACAAAAGAACTCAGTGTATCGTAGTAGTTGGTCCAGACAAAATCCGGAAGTAACATGAACTCACTATAATCCCAAAAACTGACGATCAAGATTGTCGCGATTGGTACAATCAAGAATAATCCTAAGATTGCACTTATCGGGGAAACTTGTGCAATAAGTACAATGGGATTATAGCGTTTCACAGTAAAACACTTTTAGTAGATATAATGGCTACAGGTTATCTTCAAGTGAATTATCCCACCGGATATTCGCCCAAATATCCCTAACCTCAACATCAGACATGATGGAGTTAGGTTTTTTATTTTATATCCTGTTTAAAAATTAGATTTTGAGCATCCATAAGGCGTCCTCAATAGTGAGGGTCGAGAAGACCCACACTATTGATTAAATTAAGATGCAATGAACTCGTTCCACTTTCGAACCATGTAACGGTTTTCGTCCATTACTGAGTTCCAGCATTCAACTTTACCCATGCGCTCATAGAATGAACCCCCATCACGCTTGGCACCAGCTGGTTCCATTTTTTGACCAAATGGGTTGACAATGTCATTTTTCGCCGCTTTACCCTCAAACCAAAAACCCCACTCATCTTCGCTCATGTAGAGTTTCGATGTTGCGGGTGCCGCGGAGTAGTACCCCTGGCGCATCAACAATCCTCCGACCCAACCAGAAAGGTACCAGTTGATATACTCATAGGCTGCATCTAACTCCAAACCAGCTAGATTCCGGGAAAGCCCCAGACCTCCTCCCCAAGAACGATAACCTTCCTTGAGGGGCTGATAGACACAGGGAATACCCATCGAACGCACCTTTGTAATCGCTGGAGACCACATAGACTGGATTACAACTTCACCCGAAGCCATCAGGTTGACCGATTCATCAAAGGTCTTCCAAAAGGCACGAAACTGTCCTGCTTGCTTGGCTTCTGTGAAAATCGCCATCGTCTTGTCGATTTCAGCTTGAGTCATGTTTCCCTTGTCTCCGTACTGCACCTCACCCATTGCTTCACATACCATTGCGGCATCCATGATTCCGATGGAAGCAATATTGAGGATTGAGGCTTTTCCTCTGAATTCAGGGTTCAGCAATTCCGTCCAACTACTGATTGGACGCTTAATCAAGTCCGGTCGAATACCCAGCGTGTCGGCGTTATAAATGGTCGGAACCATCGTGTACCAGTTTGTCTGTCCCTTTGCAAATTTACGGTCTGTGGGATTTTCTACAAAGCTCACAGTATGCGGAGCGGTACCTTGAGCAATTTTTGAGGAGGGTGTGAGTTTACCATTTTTGAATGTTCCAACGATTTGATCGTAGTACTTCAGCTTGCGAATATCCATGGGCTGCATATTCCCACTGCCCCAGACTTTCTTGAGCGTGAAGTACTCAATGTCCGCAATGTCAAAACTTCTTGGCTGAGTCACCACCCTTTGAGCAGTAGAATCCGTATCTAGTGCTGTCATCTGCAAAGTAATACCAAGGTCTTGTTTGGCACGCTTTGCGATTTCGTTGATATTTGAAACTCCTGTACCAAACTGGCGTAAGGTAACATTTTTAATATTCTGTGCCCAGATTGTGGGGAAACCGGTAATAGCATTACTCCCTATTGCAGTTCCTGCCACTACTGCAGAACCTGTTTTTAGGAGGTTTCGCCTTGAGACGCTCTGTCCTTTCTTTGAGGGGAACTCTACTGAGTTTCCCGATTGATTTGTCTTATCCATATACACCTCTATTTGCAGAGTTTTGTGTTTAGCAGGCAGATACTGGAGAAAATGACTGTCCTCCTTAATCCAGCTTGCTTGATTAGCTGCACCCCTAAAAGGATTCAGCTTTCAAAAAGCAAATCCTGAAAGACATGGACGTCCTCCATAGACCAGCTTGCGATATACTGCTTCCCTAATTCAGGACTCAGCATTTGAAAATCTTTTTCTGAAAGAACTACTCCAAATTCTTTGAATTCCGGAACTTCCATCCCCAAACTGACCTCCATCCCTTTGTATTCTATTAGTGATATTTTTCCTTTCAAAGAATTTTCCTGTAGTTTATTGGTGTCAGCAAGGTTTTCTTTTTTAAAAGAAATCTTATCTTGCCTCAAGGTAAAAATGACTTGGTCTCCTATAGAACCTTGTGCAGGAACTCGGTAACTTTGTCCGTCACCGCCTTTAAGCATAACTTCTTTTTTATTAATTATTTCAATAATTTCCCCTACAATCACATTGTGGCCTCCGACAAACTGGGCAACAAATTGATTAACCGGAGCATTAAACACTTCTTGAGATGTTCCAACTTGTTCGATGATTCCTTCGTTCATAACCACTACAAAATCTGCAAGAGCCAGTGCTTCCTGCTGACTGTGAGTGACATGAATAAATGAGATTCCTAATTTCCTTTGAAATCGTTTTAGTTCTGCCCTCATTTTTATCCGTAAAAAAGGATCCAGTGCAGAAAGCGGCTCGTCCAACAGTAAAACATTTGGACGAGAGACCAGTGCACGGGCTAAGGCAACTCTTTGTTCTTGTCCTCCGGAAAGCTGAGCCGGGAAGCGACGTTCAAAGGTCTCCATATGAACCAACTCCAAATATTTTCGTGCGGAAGTATAACGTTCATTTTTGGTCATTCCCTTCATTTTCATACTGAAGGCAACGTTGTCGAGGCAATTTAAATGTGGGAATAGAGCATAATTTTGAAACATCATAGCTGTTCCACGTTTAGCCGGTGGAACATTATTAATCTCTTGATCTCCAATGGATATGCTACCTTCAGTGACTTCCTCATGTCCTGAAATCATACGTAGTGTTGAAGTCTTACCGCAACCGCTTGGTCCAACAAGGCAACAGTAACTTCCCGCAGGAATATCCAAATTTATACCATTGACTGCGATGGTTTTACCATATTGCTTTACAAGTTGTTTTAAAAATACATCTTTTGAATCACTCATAACTCACATCTTAATCTGTTAAACAAAATAATCCGGAAAATCTTTAACCAAAATTTTAAACAGTTGCAAAACTCATCCAGGTGGTTTTTCATCGCTGCTACAGTTTTCCTAAAATACCACGAACGGCGTAGTTAAACATTTTCGTGTAGCATTATCCAGCAAAAAACAATTCTTTCGCTTTTTCATCAAATTATTGATTGCTTTTCAGGAAATACTCTGGAGTTTTCATCATCATCAGCTTTTGGAAGACGTTGTAAATTTTGTATTTTAAATTATTTGATTCGTTGGGTAATGGTGTTTGTACCAGTGCCGGGCAATATCGATGCGACGGCAAATCCAGACGTCAGTATGACTGTTTACATGAGTAATAAATTTTTCCAAAGAGACTATGCGTCCGGGTCGACCAACCAATCTGCAGTGCAATCCGATACTTAACATTTTCGGGGAAGTTTCACCTTCGGCATAAAGCACATCGAAAGCATCTCGAAGATAGTTAAAAAATTGCTCTCCGGAATTAAAACCCTGCGGGCTGGCAAAGCGCATATCATTGGTGTCCAGAGTGTACGGAATCACCAAATGAGGTTCCCCTGCAGGAGTTTTTACCCAGTATGGTAAATCATCTGCGTAAGAATCTGCGTCGTATAAAAAACCTCCTGCTTCCTGTACCAAACGCTGCGTGTTGGAACTGGTGCGTCCGGTATACCAGCCCAAAGGTCTACTCCCCGTAACACGGGCATGGATACCAATGGCTTTTTCTATATGCTCACGTTCTATCTCTTCAGATATATTCTTGTAATCAATCCAGCGATATCCGTGAGATGCAATATCCCAATTAGCTTTAAGCATGGCCTCCACTGCCTCCGGATTGCGCTCTAAAGCCATGGCTACTCCGAAAATGGTCACTGGAATATCCATACCGGTGAAAAGCCGATGGAGTCTCCAAAATCCTGCCCTGCTTCCATATTCGTAAATTGATTCCATGCTCATGTGGCGTTCTCCTTGGAATGGAACTGCTCCGATAATTTCAGAAAGAAATGTTTCGGACGCAGGGTCTCCATGCAGGATGCAATTTTCTCCTCCTTCCTCATAATTAATGACAAATTGGACTGCAATACGAGCTTTTTCAGGCCACTCCGGATTCTGTGGATTTTGGCCGTAGCCAAGCATGTCCCGGGGATAATTTTTCATGTAATTAAAAAAAATATTGGTTATATACGCAGAAAAACTAACCTTTATTTCAAGTCAATTACAACATAAAATTAAAAAACTTATTATATTTTATTATTTTTGCTTTTGCTGGTTCTTAAAGTAACCCCAGTAAATGGATTACAAAAAATTTTCCACATATATTTTTTCCACCAAGGCCAAAGTTAAGATAAGCAAAAATGTTGAACGGTTAGCTAAGAAGGAATGTAAATTATTATTAAGGCTTCAAAAAGATTGGCTCGAGTTAACAATTTATGTATAAAAGACTATTGGAGAAGAATTATGTGCGAAATATTTTTTCGTTTACATATTTTGATTAATTATATATATAATCAAAATCGTATTGGCTCTGTTGCAAGTAGTGATGCTTGACTGTCTAGGAATTATGGTAGATTTTTGAAGGGGTTCTGAGTGCGGTTTAATGTAAGTTCTGCTTATCTTCGAACTTGTATCACATCTTTTGATTTGCAGAGAAATTAACATGAGAAATCTGGTCCAATGTTTTACCTTCTATTGTATATGCTTTCCCAAACCCTTTAACGTATGATCCTGAAACTGGTGAAAAACAAAACAATTTAAAGTCACTGAGAGATTTTAAAATGTTAATGATGTCTCCAAATTTTTCCAAAAAAACAGGAATTAGCTCATTCCATTTTTCAGTTTTTCTTTCTATTTGTTTAGTGGAGCATTCAAAAATCAAACGAATTCTTACATACAATTCTTCACACTGATCTTCCGGTTCAATAAACATTAATGAAACATTGCGGCCTTGTACTAAACTTGAGGTTCGTTTTGATAGTTCGCTAACCAGAATATAAACTTTTTTTTCATCATCAACTACGCAGGGGGAGTAACTTATTTCTGGTTTGGTATTTTCATCAACAGAAGAAATGTAAACACTTTTTGCTTTCTTCATGAAGGCAAAATACTCTTTATAAATATTTTCCATAAAATACCTATATTTAATTGTTATTTGAGCTTTTTACATTTGATCCATCAGAAGCGACTTTATTTTTCTACGCTCCCTGCTGAATTTTAACTTATTTTTTTTCATTACCCAAAGAAGGTGTCCATGATATGCCAGTTTAATCATTTGGAGGACAAGTACTATGGTAAATATCCAAAAGATATTCTCAGTAAAAAAAATCATAAAAAAACTAAAACTGATTAATATTTAAAAAAGGCGGGGAATTAGAATTAACAATTTATAATTCAAATTTTAATCTTCTGAAATTTTCTGAAATTCCTGAACCCCTTTTTAAATTAGGCTTTTTCAACTGCATCAATCAGTTCATCAACCTCTGCTCCGCGGTGTTCTTTAATTAACCTGGGTTTTTCACCAAACCAGTAACGGTCTGGAATATCCTGTGTAATCCTCATTACCGGCTGGCCGCTGTATCCCCGCCAGCCAACCACATCATAAACAGTGTAGTTGGACTCTCCAGTACGCTTTGCAGCAATCCAGGTATGGATGGCAAACCAGCCACGCCAGCCCCAGGTATCGGCGCCATAGACATGCAGAACAGCTTCCTTTGTAACTAAAGGATCCGGAGCTATTCCCGCTGATTGACGGCTGGCTGTACGCCATGATTTCCCCGAATTACAACCGGACATCAGAAAGCCTACTAGTAAGAGAGAGAAAAATGCTCTCAGGATTTTCATAAATTGCAATTTATACAAATATTTTTTCAATAGTTCTCCTTGGTATACAGGTTTTGTATAGAATTTTTTCGGGGCCGGGAATTAGATGCCTGGCAACTGACTGTTTCAGGTGATCCTAATGTACAGCGAAATTTCGTGGGCTGACTAGAACAGAGGATTTTGCCGGGAGGATGCCTGATTGTGAAGAGTTACTGTGCTCATCCAAAGATGATGATGCACATGCCCGGCAAACATCAAACCAGTAATTTTTTAAGTTTCCCAATAATCCATTGCTAATCAAACAAAAAAGCCAAACCAAAGCCTATGCTTCTGAAAACAACTTCATTATTTTTAAAATCCTTCCCATCAAAATAACTTGTTTGAACAATAAAATTGAATTCTTTGCCGACTGAAATGTTAACAGAACCTCCGTTGAAACTGGCGCTAGATTCCTCTCCCTCAGTATTACTATTATAGATTTTTTTATGTTCCAGACCAAGAGATGCCCTGAATTTATCTGATAAGTTTAAAGTAAAAAAGGCTGCAGGGTAAATTGAATAATAAGAATCATATACAGTTTCATTATCCCTTATTTGCGGAAAGGAAGAAATGCCAACACCCAGATCAAATGCCATATCCAGAACTTCACCATCAAAGTATTGATATATTGCATCTAAAACAAAATTTGTATCTGCAACAATACTTGCTAAATTAGTTTTTAAACCTAAGCCAAAATTTTCAGTAATTCCATGTTGAGCGAAAAACTCCCATGAAGGCCAAAATCTTGATTTTTCTATTTAAGATCCATCATAAAGAGTTTCATTTGAATATTGCATTGTTGAAAAACCTATGGCTAATCCAGATGAGCCTTTACCTTCTTCTACAGTTGCGCTTTTATAGAAAGTTTAAGAGAAACAGCCTCCTACAAAAAAGCAGACAGAAAACAATTTAATCAAAAATAAACAATAAAGTTTCATTTTTCATTCACTGGAATAATCCTGCTTTATCAAATCACCGAGACTTACCAGAAAGATAAAGCTGTTTTGATTTTTGACAGTGACAATTATCGGCTTTATTTAAATGAAAGACCAGAGGGACTGCAGGAGGAATTCTGAACTGAACAACTGCACAGGCAGAAGAAGCGGCAGACGCTAACTTAACCTAAGAAGAAAATGTTATCCTTTTATCAAGACCAGTAATTTTGTATATATTATTTTCAGTATAACCTGTTTAATCCTAATATTATTAGTTTTATTTGATGATCACCCCAAACACAAATTGTTTTTATTTCCAAATAATATTTCATTACTGATACATTTAATAAAGGGTTTTCATTAATCAAATCAAAAACAAATTATGATTACAGTACATCATCTAAATAATTCCCGTTCACAGCGTATCCTCTGGATGCTGGAAGAGCTTAATCTGGAATACAAGATTATCCGTTATGAACGTGATGTGAAGACACTACTGGGGCCAGAATCCCTTCGTAAGGTTCATCCGTTGGGGAAATCACCGGTCATCACTGATAATGGTAGAGGTGAACAGATCCTTATTGCGGAGAGTGGTGCAATCATTGAGTACCTTATGCAGACTTACGGTAAAAAAAGTTCTTTAATCACGCCTGAGACTGGCACTCAAGAAGAACGGGATTACAGTTACTGGTTACATTTTTCTGAAGGATCATTGATGTCGCCTTTGCTACTGCGGCTGATCTTTGATAGAGTGAAAAAGGCCCGAGTTCCCTTTTTTGTGAAACCGATTGCCAAAGCTGTCGCCGACAAAGTCCTGTCAGAATTTGTAAATCCAAATATTAAGTGTTTACTTGATTTCATTGAAACGAGCCTGGAAGGGAAAAAATGGTTTTTGGGTGATCAATTAAGCGGTGCAGATATTCAGATGAGTTTTCCTTTAGAAACAAGCTTTGCGCGTGGTTTGATCGATGACCATTATCCCTGCATTCAATCCTATGTTGAGCGCATTCATCAACAGCCTGCCTATAAAACTGCACTTAAAAAAGGTGGCAAATACGATTATGCATGACAGGTTAGAAAGTTTTTGTAATCTAATTGTGGATATCCTGAATTAGCAAGCAAGCCCTGTTAAATCCCCATCTTCTCATGTGATTAATCCACAAAAAAACTTATGAGCAGGACATACTCCTGATCAAATTACCTGGTTCCAGAAATTACCCCTACCAAACTGAATAATAACAGTTTTGAAGATTGATTTGATTTTTTTTTAATATTTCGTTTATTATTTCTCTCCCAATTAAAAAAAAAATAAGGAAATTTATATGGAATTAAATGACATCAACTATTCATGGCCCAGGAAACCGTTAGCCGTGGTCTGTATTGACGGAGGAGACCCGGAATATCTTCAAACAGGACTTCGTGATGGCATCATTCCCAACATTGCCCGCTTCATGAACGAAGGCTTTTACCAGGTTGCTCAGGGTTCTATGCCAAGTTTTACTTGCCCCAATAATATGTCAATAGTCACCGGAACAGAACCGGAGACTCACGGCATTTCCGGAAACTTCTTCCTTGATCCTGCGACAAAGGAACCGGTGGTGATGACTGGTCCGGAACTGCTGCGTTCACGCTCGATCATGTGTGAATTCTCGCGTGAAGGTGCAAAAGTGGTATCCATCACCGCAAAGGACAAGCTGCGAAAACAACTGCAAAAAGGGATGGATCTTGCCGGTGGTTCAGTCAGCTTTTCCTCACAGCATGCTGACCGCTGCACAATGCAGGAAAATGGGATTGAAAATGTGCTTGAATTCGTTGGACAGCCCCTTCCGGACATGTATTCCGCGGAGCTTTCCCTTTTTGTGCTTGACGCCGGAATCAAACTGCTGGAAGAACAAAAACCGGACCTGCTTTACCTCTCGCTCACGGATTTCATCCAGCATGCGCATGCACCGGGATCAGCAGAAGCCAACAGCTTTTACATTGAAATGGATCAGCGCTTCGGACGACTGCAGGAACTTGGGGCGCTGGTGGCGCTCACAGCTGACCATGGGATGGGTGACAAATCTGATGAAAGCGGGAACCCGAATGTGATCTGGCTGCAGGATTTGCTGGATCAGAACCCAGGCACCGGAAGCTGCAGAGTGATCTGTCCGATCACGGATGCCTTTGTGGGACATCATGGCGCGTTGGGCGGGTTTGTCCGTATTTATCTTGAGAATGGTCAGGATCCAACGGAAGTCTCTGAATTCGTCCAGGCAATAGACGGAGTGGAAAAGGTATGGACCGCGGAAAACGCGGCAAAGGAACTCGAACAGCCGCTGGACCGTGAGGGTGATCTTGCGGTGGCTGCTGATAAGAAAACCGTGATCGGAGGAAGTGAAAAGGATCACGACCTCAGCGCGTTGAAAGGCAAACGCCTGCGCACGCATGGAAGCCTTCATGAGGCCAATGTGCCCTTCATTTTAAGCGAGCCGCTGAATGACAAATATTCAAGGCGTGCAAAAGAGAGAACATTACGCAGCAGGGAGATCTTCGAATATGCCCTGAACGGAACAGCAATTTAATTTGGGGAAAAACATGCTTGAAGAAAAAATGCGTATTGGAGGGATAAAAGTTGAAGGTGAAAACGGCAGTGTGGATGTGATGAATCCTTTCAACGGTGAAAAAGTTGGAAGTGTTCCCCGTGCCTCCGAAAGCCAGGTTGATCAGGCAATGGAAATTGCAAATAATTTCCAACCAAAACTCACACGTTACGAAAGGCAGCAGATACTTTCCAAAACCGCCGAACTGCTGGTTTCCCGTCGTGATGAAATCTCCGACCTGATTACTGCTGAATCCGGACTTAGCAAAAAAGATTCGCTGTATGAAGTTGGACGCGCCTTTGATGTGTTCAGTCTGACAGGGCAGCTTTGCATTCTGGACGATGGACAGATTTTTTCCTGTGACCTCACACCGCATGGACAGAAGCGCAAAATCTTCACTCAGCGCGAACCTTTGCAGGGAGTGATCAGCGCCATCACTCCTTTCAATCATCCTCTCAATATGGTGGCGCACAAAATCGCGCCCAGCATTGCCACCAACAACCGCATGGTCTGCAAACCTACCGAGAAGACTCCGCTGACTGCTCTGTTGCTTGCCGATGTTCTTGTTGAAGCAGGCATGCCTCCGGAGATGTTTCAGGTGGTCACCGGACTTCCGGAAGATGTTGGCGATGCAATGATCACTCATCCCCATATTGATCTGATTACCTTTACCGGAAGTGTGAGGGTGGGAAAATACATTGCGGAAAAGGCGGGTTACCGGCGGACAGTACTGGAACTTGGAGGAAACGCCCCCATTATCATCATGGAAGACGCCGACCTTGAACGTGCCTCCGGACTTGCCGTTGCCGGTGCAACAAAGAATTCCGGACAACGATGCACCGCTGTCAAACGCATCCTTGCCCAGGAATCCATTGCTGATGCTCTTGTGGAAAAGATTGTCGAGAAAGCTTCAAAACTTAAATGCGGTGATCCTGTCGATCCTCAAACCGATGTCGGCACAGTGATTGATGAGGCCTCCGCGAAGCTCTTCGAAAGCAGAGTCAAGGATGCTGTTTCCCTGGGTGCAAAGAAACTTTATGGGAATGAGCGCGATGGGGCGTTATTTCACCCAACCGTTGTTGATCATGTGCCGTGGGACTGCGAATTGGTCATGGAGGAAACATTTGGGCCGGCCATACCCATCATCAGGGTTAAAGATATCGACGATGCCATTAAGGTTGCTAATGGAACAAGTTTCGGCCTTTCCTCCGGAGTATGTACCAATCGTCTGGATTACATTACCCGTTTCATCAATGAACTCAACCACGGCACAGTCAACATCTGGGAAGTGCCCGGATACCGTATCGAAATGTCACCGTTTGGAGGAATCAAGGATTCCGGGCTGGGTTACAAGGAAGGAGTGATTGAAGCCATGAAAAGCTTTACCAACCTAAAAACGTTCTCTATGCCCTGGGTGTAAGGAGGAATTTAGCTCACAGCTGATTCTTCGGTTTCAGTTAAGTACATGCCCTGCGGAGGAATCTATTTCTTCGCCTGCAACCCACTGACCTTGAAAATTGAATTCCATCTCCGCCATCTGTTCGAAGAACCACTTGGGATCATCTCCTTCCAGATGGGCTTTGTGCGCGTCCTGATCCTTGAATACCTGAGTGTAAAGAAAAACATTCGTCTGCTCCACACTCCTGCATACAAGAAATTGTTCCATTCCACTTTGATTTTCAAGACATCTGTAACGGTAATCATTGATTAAGATTTCTATTTGTTCAAGATCTCCCTCAACTATTGCCGTAACATGAACCACGTAACTCATTTTACCTCCAGTTTATTCATATGCTATCGAAACCGCACCGGCTGTCAGTCATAAAGATTTCAAGGAATGTGAAACGACTTTACTTTCTGTTTGTGAGGGTGTGTTTCTTAAATCAACTTATTGTGAAACGTAAAGTCCCCACACACCCAATATAAAAATAATTATGGAAATAACCCAAAAACGCCAAAGCTTTTTCCTTGTTTTGTCAAGTTTATCTATTTCCTTATTTTTACAATCTATTTCATCTTCAAGGTCTTTAATAACTTCTTCCAATTCATTGCAATACCGTCTTTTTTCCTTATCATTCGTTAAGTTGTTCCATTCTACCCATACCCTGTCAAGTTTTGACTCTCTTTTTGGAAATTCAAAATCTGTATCCTTCAACATATAACCTCCAATCCAAGCAAATAATAGCTCAAAAGAAACATCAACAGTTTAATCGAGTACGTGGGAGTAAGATAGTGGAAAGTAGCGAAAATTCTTCCAATGAATCGAGGTTCAATCTCCCTTAATTACTTACCCCCATTCCTAATCTTTAGTTATCATACTCCAGTTACAAATATCCATCCATTGTCTTGAGAAAAAAAAGAAGTTTGGTTTTATTCAGAGAGAGTTCATTTACCTAAACAAAATCAGAAAATTTTCAATATGAGTAAATGCATACATGGCAATTAAAAGAAATCCTATTATGTAGATGGTTGCACGATTTCCCATGTTTCTTGCTGTTATGTACTATGGTGCTATTATCAAGGAGCTCAATTATTTTTATGTTGAAACAAAAAATATATAGCGAGGTCGTTATGAGCAAAGAAACCATCACACTCGAAGTTTCGAAGGAAACTGCCAAAATGGTGGCCGCTCTAACTTCATATCAGCGGGAGAAGATTGATACCCTTTTTGATATTTGGCTCAGGGGACGTTCTTATGATAATAATGATAATTCTGTCGCAGAACTCTTATCTTTGATGGATGAAACTGCCAAATATGCTGAGAAAAAAGGCTTAACACCCGAGAAAATGGAAGGATTGTTTGACAAGACGCCCAACGGCTTCCAATGAATCATTCCCTTTGGCGGCTAGTCTTTGATTCTAATGTTCTGCTCAGTGGACTGCTAAATTCAAAAGGCGCACCACGCTCTGTAATTGAGTTAGCTATGTCGGAACAACGTACAATTCTCTATTCAGATGAAGTATTGCTGGAGTGGCATCGGGGATGGTGGAGACGAGGGGGTCTCCTTTTTTCAGAATGTTCCCCCATTTCGTTCCTTGTAATCCGTTGCAAACACTGACTAAACTTCTCTTTTGTCCATTATGAAAATAAGTGCGTGTCGGAGTAAATAGTGACTAAAGTGGGTTTAAAATGCAAGTATAAAATGGGATTTCATTAGCATTATTAGCAATTTAGGAGAAATAATCAAATAATCCATCAATTACATTATAATACCAAAGTACAAATATTATAGTCAGACAACCATCCATGTAAAATCCCCTGTTATTTTTATTGATTCCCTGACTGTTTCTGTTTTTCTAAGATTTCCTGGAGACGTTTTCTTGCATCTTCTCGCTTTTGCATCCAAATCTTACTTAGATTCAGTTTAGTCATTTTAGAGAAACGTGAACTGGAAACAGAAGTTTCCTCTCCTGCAACAAATATAACCCCTGTAGAAACAAGTTTCTCTTTATCGTCAATCATTGATATTTTTGCATATTCGAAATATCCTGACTCCAGATTTCTGAACAAAACTGTTCCCTTTTCAGATTCCCACCAGCTGAAATACTCATCTCCTCGCAGATAAGCCTTGAATTTAGCTCCATTTGGTTGAGTAATTTCCAATAGATTAGGTAAGGCCGGCGCGGCTAATATTTCGGCAAAACCAGCGAAATACATAGTCATTGCAATGAATAAATTCTTTATGATTTTAGTTTTCAACATTTGTTTCCTAGAAGCTAACGTCAAAAGTCATTGAGTCACCTGCAGCCGAAATGTTATTGATCGTGATTCTGGATGAAGTTCCTGAATAGGTTTTCGAATTCGGGTCAGTGCTGTCGCTGAATTCTGTCTTGTTGCCGCTAAAAAATAGATTGGTCTGTTTACCGCTATGAGTGTTGAGGTCCATACCAGCATCAGACGCCTCCTCAAGGTCAACCAGTTTATGAGTATAGACAGAGTTGAAAGACTGGTTGTCGTCAATGTGCCAGATCGCAATTCCGCTAGTGTTGTCATTTCCCCCGATTAAATTATCCAAACCTGCCTGGTAGCCATCGTGGCCAATGTTCTCCAGCATAAAATACTCCTTGGTTTTACCAGATATGTTAATGATTTTTGTATTAAAATTAGTATGGGTTGTATGATAGAGAGTCACTGATGAAGTGTTGGATGAAATGTTATCCGGCGTCTCAAATACCACACCATTATAATTTGCTGTATTTTCAGTGTTCATTAGTCTAAGAATATCCTTATAACATAAGCTACCGTCAGATTTGTACTTGCTCCAGGCCATTAAATGTGTCGGTGTAGCTCCCCCATATTCTCCTTGTTTTTTCCCCCATGCACCACCACTCATCAATCCAAATGCACCAATACCAGCACTGGTTGATGAGGCATCATAAAGATCCGGATAACAGAAAATTGCATGTCCCAACTCATGTGCTATGACACCGATGGTCGCGTCATGATTCCCCTGCCTTTCTCCAAAAGCTGAATATCCCTGATAAGCACATTCCCCAATATGATATCCATCAAAAGTCTGCTCGGTCCAAAAACAACCTGCCTGTCCCCAAATTCCTGGTATATTACCAGCTGCTGATTCAAAACCGGCGACAAGGAACATGACCTGTAATTCTTTAGAGCTTAAGTGGCGATCAGAATCTGCGTCATATTTCGAGAAATCAACATAAGGATCTGCCTTGACGAGAGCATCTGTAAACCAAGGATACGGGGCCTTTCCGTCTCCTCTTCCAGGGAATCCAAAATTCGGATGATTCCCGCTCAGGCTGACAGTAATGATGCCATCGTTGGCCGTGCCATGGGTTTCCTCGGCGGGATAGACCATAAATTTCCCGTAAGATACTTCCTGCCAGTATTCATTGAGCTGCCCTGAACCGGTACCGAAGATTTTGTTGGCCCAGCAACTTGTCTCACTCTTGAAGGACTGTTGCGCGAAAGGATCTCCATAACTTTCCTGGTTGATGCTGCCTTCGAATGTAATTTGAATGATAACTAAATTAACCTTCAATCCGCCACTTGAAACAGTGCTTGGTACAGAAGGTGCCGAAAAAGCTGTACAATCTTCTCTTGCTATTGATTTAGTCTTTGTCCCATCCTCTATAATTCCAGTCACAATGGCAAACTTTTCCCCCTGCTCATAATTACAGTTGTTCAGTGCAATAATTATAAACGCCAAGAACATTAAGTGCGTGTATCTTTTCATAGAAAAGCCTATAGCTAGAATCCTATACCTACATTGATGATGGTGGCACTATAGTCGTCCGCCTCGGATTTGTACTTGTGCCTGATTTTGCTGGTTTTCAGGTGATAACTGGTTTTCAGATTAAAGGACTTTGTGATTGGAATGTTAAAAAGCAAAATGTATTGCATGGCAAACCCCTTATAAAAATTTGTTTCACAGAAGCTGCATGTGAGTTCATCTGTCCCAAACCCATATCCGAGTCCTACATACTTCCAGAACCATCCTATTTCCTCCAATGCCCCTGTAGCACCATAGGTCACGTCATAAAGGTTCGTTTTTAATTTTACTTCCTCAGAAGTATTTTTGAGCTTTGTTTCATAAATTTCAAAGCCAATTCCCCAGCGGGTGAACCCAACATTGAAAATATACCCCTGACTTTCATCAGTCTCGAATTCGTTGCCATTATAATCCTTGCCAGTGAATTGATAGCTGAATGGGAAGGAAAAATTGAAATTGATTGAAGTTGCTCCGCCACTATTAACTGAACTTGTGGCGGAACCTGTACTTGCCGCTGGTTGAAGTTGAAAAAAATGATTAGAAGGATAAGCCTGGGATACCCAAATAAGTAAAATGACTATAAGAGCTATCCATACTCTCATATGTGCTAAAGTCAGGAAGATAGAAGTTAGTACTTTTGATAAAATTCAGAGTTACTTTTTGTCCGTATGTTGTATGCATATCGTGTGCATATCGTATTCTTTTTTGAAAAGATTTCTAGCCGAAGCAGGAGAAAATCTGTTCGGAGGGGTCTCTCGATAGACAGGTGTTCCTTTAGGATGGACTTGAAGTCTTAGCCAGAGGAGCCAAATCAGCAAATACAGTAAAAACATGCTTGCTACTATTCCAAACATGGTGCGTATTCCGGCCAAAATGAACACTCATTCCGGTGGAACGTGAACAGCGGATTTTTCAATGCATTAGTAGATGAGCATTTTACTCCAAGTGTTCATG
>LUQO01000053.1 GCA_001627865.1 SAR324 cluster bacterium REDSEA-S27_B3 | reverse complement strand
CGATTAAAGCGCGTGATTGTGTTGACCCGTGTGCCTGACTTTTTTAAGCAGCAAGGCTTTACGCTGTGCGATAAAGCACAGTTACCAGAAAAGGTAATGAAAGACTGTGAGTTGTGCCCTAAGAAACACTGTTGCGATGAAATTGCGATGGAATATGGGCTGTAAAAGCAGCCCATTAACTTAACTTCGTACATTGCAGTTGAGTTACTCTAATATGAAGATTTGATGACAGTTTGCAATTGTCACAAATTTGTCACACTTGACCCCAAAAACAGGCATCAAATGACAATCATTGACAGTACATAAGTTACTGATTATTAATTGTTATTTGTTGCGAGTAATTGCTTACACATGATTGCGGTTCAGGAGGTCAGAGGTTCGAATCCTCTCGGGTGCGCCACCTTAACGTTTATATACCAGTTATATATATAAATTTCTGGATAACAATATCTCCTCATTTTGTCGTGCTTCAGTTGGAATTGGAAAAATCCATGCTTTGAGTTAGTCACTTTTATTAAAATATATTGCCTTTGACTATCTGTATTCGATCGAATACAGTATACTATGATGTATATAATCAAGCGAACTGCTGAATTTGACAATTGGCTTAGCCGTATACGGAATCGACAGACAAAATGTAGACTGCTGCCACGTTTAGAAAAAGTACAGAGAGGACTCTTGGGTGATGTCTCACCTGTTCGTGATGGTATATACGAATTGCGTGAATTTTTTGGCCCCGGTTGGCGTATGAACTACATGCATCAGGGAGAAGACTTAATTGTTATGTTAGGAGGAGGCACAAAAAAGACCCAATCTAAAGACATTGCCGCAGCAAATTTGTTTGTGGCAAAATTAAAAGAGGAGCAATGATGAATAAAAAAATTAGTGAACTTCCCGAATTTGACATGGCACAATACATCAAAAATGATGAAGATATCGCAGAATATTTACGGCAGGTTCTGGAAGAAGGAGATGCAAGTGAATTAGCTGCCGCTTTAGGGCACATTGCTAAAGCGCGTGGCATGACAGAAATTGCAAAATCAAGCGGCATCAAACGTGAGGCACTCTACAAAGCACTTCGTCCAAACACTAAACCACGTTTGGATACTATACAGCGAGTTTGTCATGCTCTCGGAGTAAAACTTACTGCAACTACTTTGCAGTAAAACCAGGACTGACCTCTTAGGACACATTTAGCTTTGCAGTAGAATGATCAATGATTATTTTCTTTTCCAGTTTGGTTCACGTTTTAAATGAAAAATATATCAGCGAAAACGGAGATATTGTCAAAAGTGGTGTTTGGTACAATTGATTCAAGCGGCAATCCGTACCTGGCTACGTCGGCGTTGAGACAGCTCTCATCATAATAGTCCAACCAACTTTGTAGCAGAATTATGATAAATTTAGAAGGGGGAAGTAGCGGGAAACTTTCAGAAAATAAAAATGTATCTGATTCGGTGATGCTTCAGCTAACTGAATTGATTGTTTCAGGTAGCGCCTTTTGGTATTGAGCTGGTAATATTAATTATGATTAACTCAGGCATCTTGCAAGCCTGGGCAACTTCTGATCCAAGCTTTCCGGATTCTTCCTTGCTGAGTTCAAGTACCTCTTTTGCTGAATATGTCTCACGCAGGTGATTAACATAGCAATCGCACAAAACAATCTTTATCTGTTCCGGGATTCTTGGGTAATTTACTCTGAAGACTGAGGAACATACAAACCACATATTTCTAATTTGCGTAGTTGAATAATCCAACTCTTTTCCTTTGATATCACCGTAGGAAGCAAGTATTAAAAATGTGGCTAATATGTACTGTATGCAGGCTTTCATACGACCTCCTTGCTGGACTTCAAATGAATGCAAGATACGGGCAATATTTTCGTGATACTGCAGCAAGATAAGTATTTTATAGTCAGGGACCATTGCAGTTGAATTCTTCTATCGTTAATAAACATTGAAAAATGAATATCCATGGCTTAAAACAGGCCCAGCATAATAATTCCCACAAACAAACAACTTAAAATAAAATCGATTTTATGTCACAATTTGCAGAATGGAACGAAAATCAGTGGAATATTTTTGCCTCAGTCAATGATTTTGAAATTATTGACTGCCGGAAAAACTGATTCATGCATATTGTTTCATTAACCCAACCTGAAGAAATAGACTCATGGTTCGCTAGTGTGATCGAGGCCGAACCGCAATTCCTTCCCAGCGTCGTCTTTCGGCAGTACGCTCTTCTGCCTGTAAATCACCGCCTCGCCGCCTATCCCGGAACAAACCAATGAAGTTTCAGTCAAAACTTCCGGGCTGCCTCTTTATCTTGCTGAGCTGTTTGCCACTGTTGGCAACCGCCCACGATCCGGGCGTGAGCAAGGTAACCCTGGAGGTGTACAACGGTACGGTGCTGGCAGACCTCCAGCTGCCCGCAACCGACGTGGAACAGGCACTCGGGGTGTCGTTACGTCCGGAAGGTCAGCAGCTTGTGGACAAAGAGTATCTCCAGAAGGCGCGCAACCCGCTGCTGGACTATGTGCGCCGGAATGTGGCGGTCCGGCAGGCCGACGGGATTCCCTGTGCTCTTGAGTACGAGGAACCTCAACCGGAAGACAACGGCGTCTGGATCAGCCTGCGTTGGAGTTGTGATGCTCCGGAAGGAGGGCTGCTATACCACAACACACTGTTTTTGGAAATCAATCCGCAGGCACTTCAGGTGGGCCTGCTGCTGAGGGGGGATGATCTGAGCCAGGTGCTGCTTAACCAGGATGCACCCGTGTTGAAACTTACTGAGCCGCCCCCGCCCCGCATCGTGCTGATCCGGCAGTACGTTTTCTCCGGGACGGAGCATATTTTCATCGGCTACGACCATATCGCCTTCCTCCTCGCCATCCTGCTGTGGGCCACCCGCTTCTGGCCGATGGTGAAGATCGTCACCGGCTTCACCGTGGCGCACTCGTTTACCCTCTCCTTTGCCGTGTTGGGATGGATTCGTATTCCGGGAGATGTCATTGAACCCCTGATTGCTGCCAGCATCATGTATGCGGCCCTGGAGAACTTCTTTTCCTCCGACATCCGTCGGCGCTGGCTCACCGCGTTTCTACTGGGATTGCTGCACGGCTTCGGCTTTGCGGGCGTGCTTCAGGCCTACGGACTGCCGGAAGGCGAACTGGCCACCGCTCTGATCTCCTTCAATGTTGGCGTGGAGTTGGGACAAGTGGCGATCGTCCTGCTGGCGATGCCACTGCTTCGAGGAGTGGACTGGCTGTTGACCCGGAATGCCGGAGTTGTCACCCGCCGCCGGGAAGTGGTGTGGAGCCTTTCCAGTCTTGTGCTGCTGCTCGGGGGCTACTGGCTGGTGGAGCGTCTTTGGCTGATCTGATGGCTGAGCGCCCATCTTTTCAGGAGCTCCCGCGCTCAAGCACCTTCAACAGCACGACTACTAGAGGTATGATGGAAAATGCTGGAAGAACCCTCCGTTCCCCAAGTAGGCCCATGTCCATCAACATCCGGCAGGTATTCGCAGCACACGTCTTCGCTCAACAATTTTTGGATGGGAAACTCAATCATCTCGCATTCCTGTCTTGAAGGTCTGAATTAAACTCGAAAGTGACCAGGATACCTCAAAACAAATGCCGTCCTACCTATTTGCCAACATGAGCCAAAATTTTAGTTCATATTCTTAAAATATTATACAAATTCTTTTTCAGAATTCGCGACTGATAAAAAATTGAAAATTTCTTGAAAATACATCCTTTAATCCAGTCCAGCAATAAAAGAGTAAGTGAAACTCAAGCTAGACCATATTTCCTTTAACTTTACTGAAAAAAATTATTATTAAAAAAATAGTTGACATTTTGATGAGACTAAATTAATATCCGTTTTTTTACTTATCCAATGGGTGGGAATTTACTCACACTGGAGAAGTAAATTCATCAGTCTAAGGAGGATCAATATGAAGAAAACAATGCTATTTTCAATACTTTCAGTGTTTGCGTTACTGCTTCCATTCAGTGCAATTGCAGACACAACAGATGTAAAGTGGATGACCAAAGTCGAAGTTAAAAAGACAGGTCCGCACTGCGTAAACGATAAAAACTGTTTCAACAGGTACCATCCAGATATACCGGCAGTTGCAAAGGCGAATCCTGGGGATATGATAATTCTGCATACCAGGGATGCACTGGATACAGACTTTACCTTTAATTCCGTACCTGCTGATGTAGCAGCGGCTGATCTTAATTTGGTTCACCCAATGACAGGACCTGTTCACATCAACGGTGCCAAACGGGGAGATGCAATTGAAGTCGAGATTGTGGATGTTGTACCAGATGAGTATGGCTGGACTGTAATTGTACCTGGATTCGGCTTCATGCGTGATGTTTTCCCGGAACCGTACATAATCAACTGGCAATTGACCAGAACTGGAGCAGTTTCTTCGCAAATGCCAGGGATCACAGTACCCTTCGAAGCTTTTCCGGGGACGATTGGAGTTCTTTTGGGTATGCCTGAAATCCTCAAAATCAAGGAACGTGAAGCTGCGTTGGCCGGAGCCGGCGGATTTGTACTTACACCTTCAACAGCAAGGGCACTTCCCGCATCTATTTGTGGAGAAAACGGAAGCGATAAAGATAATTGTCTCAGGACGATTCCACCAAGAGAAAATGGCGGTAATATGGATGTGCAGCAAATGCAAATTGGAACACGCATCATATTCCCCTGTTTCATAGATGGCTGTGGGCTGTTTTCAGGGGACGTACATTACGCCCAGGGTGACGGTGAGGTCGCAGGTACCGCGATTGAAATGGGATCAGTTACAACCTTGCGTGTGAGAAAAATTCACAAAGGTATGGGTGCTAAAATGGATATGCCTGCCACAAAAGGGAATGACCAGATTGTAGACATGGAGCCCACAAGATTCTACCAAACCATTGGAATCCCCCGCAAAGGGAAAGGAGAGATCCCTCCATCTCATGGGTATCTTGGAGGTGAAAAGATCGGTAATTTGGAGAATTTAAACGAAGATCTCACTATTGCGGCACGTCATGCAATCCTGCAAATGATCGATTATCTTGTTGCGGAGCATGGGCTTACACGTGAGAAAGCATATATTTTATGTTCGGTCGCGGTGGACTTACGTATTGGACAGGTTGTTGACGTACCGAATTTTGTAGTGACTGCTGTTCTTAACCTTGATGTGTTTGATAAGTTCAGACACTACTAAACTCTCACAAAACAAGGGGCGCATTGAGCGCCCCTCCTGCGAAAAATGTTTCAAATACTTCTCATCCAAGTCTTTTTTTTTTTAATTTCTTCCCTCACTGCCTACGCCCACTCTCCCTGGGGTCAGTATCAGGTTTATCGTCAAAAACACCTGCTGATCTTGAGCACCATTGTAGATGAACCGACATATCCTTACTCCAAAAAACTGGTTGAAGCAATAAACCAGGTAATTCCGGAAGCCAATACCCGTCCTGCTCGCGCAAAAAACTTTGAGAGGGTACACAGCTTGATCAAGACAAAGCAGCTGCAGCTTGTTTTACTTTCAAAGGATAATGCAATTGCATTGCTGGAAGGGAGCGGTCCGTTTTCAAATTTTGGCGCTGTAGATGTCCGGACACTATATGCTTTTGGAGATATGCTCCTGCTGGTCCAGCCTGACTTTTCAGACAGTCATGTGTGGCTTCTGGCTGACGCTTTTAAGAAATTATACAGGAGCCTGCCTGACGCTTTTCCTCCGGAAAAAATTTTGACCCTGCCCAATCTTCATCCGGCGGCGTTATTGGCAATTCGTGGAGATCCACAACCTTAAGTATTGACTGCTCAGAAAAGTTTTCTTTTGATTGATCCTGTGTTAAACTCGCCTTAAAGACGTAATTTCCTTCTGCAAAAGTAGTTCAAAGATTTTTTAAGCCAGTTAGCTTCAGCAATGGCAAAAGTAATTACATTCGCCAGCCAAAAAGGCGGAGTCGGCAAAACGACTTCAGCAGTTCATTTGTCAACTGCTTTCGCGCTTGGAGGTTATAAAACATTGTTGGTGGACCTTGATCCACAGGGATCAGTACATCACTCCCTTGGAATTGAAAAGCAGGACGGTTTTGGAGTATGTGAGGTATTTTGTACGCCCGGCATTTCCCTGCAGGAAATAGTGCAAAACGGCAAACACCAGAATCTTGACCTGCTGCTTTCAAACATCCAGGATCTGCTGGCAGAACAGACAGTTAACAAAATAGCCGCCGATTATTATCATATCTCACAATGGCTGGAACAGAATGCCGCAGATAATTACGAATTTATTATAATTGACGCCCCTGCATCCACAAGTTCGCTCAGCATTAACGGAATGCTTGCCGCCGACCTTATTATTGTACCTCTGGAATGTGAAGCCCTGGCGATAAAATCACTCAAACGTTTTTTGCAGGCATTTAAGGAATTACAAAAGAACATTGAACCAAATCTGCGCCTGGCAGGAATACTACTGACGATGTACGATGATGAAATTCTGTCCCACCAGCAAGTTTGTCGACAAATTTACCAGACGCTGGGAGATTCCGTTTTTGAAACAATAATTCCAAATTGTCCGCATATTCTTGAAGCGAGCTCTCTGGGAATTGATGTGATTCAGCGCCATTTGAATTCAGAAGGAGCAACAGGATACATCCGACTGGCTAATGAATTGTTGGATCGATTCCTGTTGCCAAAGTCCGGAGAAGTAAGCCAATAACGTCATATCCTTTCACATAAGCTATTTTCCTGCACAGGATGCAATGTTTCAGAATTCCGGATTCCATAGGCTTTTTTATTCAATTGTTTTCCTCAGCCTGATTATTAACAGCAAGCCGCTTCTCGCTGCTGATCATGGAAAGGAAGACCAGAAATTCAAGCCGCTGCTGGCTAAGGTTTATAAGCAGGAAGATGTTTCTCAGTGGTGGATCAGCGAAAAACTGGATGGAGTGCGCGCAATCTGGAACGGTCAAAAGCTGCATTTCCGCAGTGGAGCGCAAATTCAAGCACCTCTCTGGTTCACAAAAAATTTCCCCTCACAGCCGATGGATGGGGAACTGTGGATGGGACGTGGAACTTTTGACAAGCTTTCCGGAATTGTACGCAGAAAAAAACCTGTTAACACTGACTGGAAAAAAGTTCGTTATATGCTGTTTGAACTTCCGGAGCATTCCGGAACATTTACGGAAAGAGTTCACAAAATGGTGGAATTAACTAATTCCGCAAAGATCCCATGGCTTCAGGCAATTCCTCAAATTCGTCTAAATACTGAGGAGGAACTGATGAAGATGCTGGATGATATTGTAGAAAAGGGAGGCGAGGGACTGATGCTGCATCGTGGAGATTCTCTTTATCACAGCGGCAGAAGTGATGACCTGTTAAAACTCAAGCCATGGCAGGATGCTGAAGCTACTGTAATAAAAATTATCACGGGAAAGGGAAAATACAAAGGCATGATGGGTTCATTGCTGGTTAAAGATAAAAAGGGACTTGAATTTCACATCGGCACAGGTTTCAGTAATCAGCTGAGACGAAACCCTCCGGAGGTCGGTACTGTAATAACATACAAATTTACAGGAACCACAAAAAAAGGACT
>LUQO01000052.1 GCA_001627865.1 SAR324 cluster bacterium REDSEA-S27_B3 | reverse complement strand
GGAATACATAGTGGCACGCGGGCCTCTTGTGAATGGAGTAAAACCCGGAAGCGTTTCAGAGTAGCCCAGCTTTTCTAAATCCGCCGATGTATAGAGAGGTTTTATTTCAATATCTTCCAGTGTTTTCCAGTTAACTGAAGAGGTGGGTTTTCCATCCAATTCTGAGGAGGCCTGTTTTTCCCAGTCTTTTAGAGATGTGGATGATGGAGTTTTTGACTTTGACATATATATTTCAGGAAGAAAAAAATAGGGGAACTGTAAAACTGCTATTTATCGCAACCTAAAGCTTTTGTTAAATTGTCTGTGGATGATTGTGAATTTGTGATTGCCTTAGTGTTGTCACCGGACAAACTCAGATTCTCACCAATTTTGTCTATGTTGTCTTTCAGTCTCTTCAGGTATTTTATAAGGTCACCAAGCGGCTCACAGGCTGCTTCACTTATTGCAGTCGGAAGGTTTTTGCCTGGAGTCCAGTCTTGAAGTTCAGTAATTACAGCTGCCTGATCACAACTACAAGATTCAATTGCAGTTTTTATTTGCAGGCATTGAATATAATCACGTTCCTTAGTCCATATATGACCGTCCATTGCCCTGAGTGTAGTCTGTGCCTCAGTGCTGTCTGAGACGTCAACCGGGTCCTCACAGGACAGACTTCCAACACTTCCGGAAGGAACTACACTTGTTACGGTAGTGCCATTGTCAAAAATTAGAATTTGATCCAGCTGCATTGAAAATGCGAGGGCAAATGTGTCAAGAAATATTTCATCTGTGCTTAAAGGTGAACTGTTGTCGCTTAGATAAGGATGCAAAAGTGCTGAGGCGTTATCAAGGTAATTTTTTGAGTTTGTGATGGCAGTAGCCCGTTTTGAATCATCAGATATTACATCTGTGCTTAATTGCAGAATGTTCAGAATTGTTGCTCCGGAAGGATCATCTTTACCCAGGCTGGATGGTTTGGTATATTCACTGGGAGTTGATGAGGATGCCTTTATCAGGTTCACAATATCGTAGCCGGCTTTGCCCATCCACGCGGCAGCTTTATCTTTTCTTGAAGTACAAACAGAAAGCGCGGTGTCGTAATCCCTGGCGTCAATAGCATTGTTGCAGGCGCCCGTTTCCGATTCTTTCACCAAATCACCGCATCCACTGAGAACAAGAAAAATTCCGGAAAAGACACTCAAAATAATCTTTTTCTGAGAATTAAATACTTTCAGCTCCTGTGTACTCATACTCAAAATCCGAAATTAATCTGAAACACTCTTCGTTTATCAGGACGATCACCAGGCTTATTGCCGGTTTCCGTTTTGTAAACGGCATACTGAAGGTTTAGTCCGCGGGCAAATATGAATGGATTAAATTCTAATCCGTGAGTGAAGTATCCCTGGTTATATCCTGCCCTTATCGCAAACGTGCTTGCTCCAGAATCTATTGGGAAAAATCCCAGTTCAGTTCCAAAGTGCAGCCTTTTAATAATGCAGTTTGTGTCCTTCTTTGTCTGGCAGTAAGTGTCATCTGCATGCTTCATTGTCAAATCACGCAGGTCTAGGGCAAAGAGCCATCTAAACGGACCCCAGTCAGGCTGCCATGAAAGTCCGGTGCTGTATTCCGGTTCTTGGTCTGCAGGAGAGGTTTCATTATCTGAACGGTTGAATTTAAGGCCACCGACATTGTTTGCAGTGAAGCCCCAGGTCATTTTCAATGCAGAGGCTGATTCAAGACGTCTTTGGAATCCGAAATTAAAAGTCTGGGCCTTTTTGAGGTTATTAAGATTACACAGGGGGCCGAAAGTATCGCTTAGATTAGAACTTGTTAAAACAGTACCGATGGTCGCCGTAGTCAGAGGCATATCACAGCGTTTAACTTCTTCTACACTGGCGCCAAAAAGCCAGCGGCCGCGAGCCAAAGGAAGGCCAAATCCAAGGTTGGTGATTTGGTCAAGGCGCATACCAAAATCAATTTCAATTGCAACAGGATTCCTGACTCCTAAATCAAGCTGAAGTTCATAACCACTTGCCCCGCCAAGCGTTACCAATTCACCAAAGGGCATTATCACGTTGATATCAATTAAAGCACGAAAATGAGCACGCTTGCCCATCAGTAATTCAACAACCTCAGCTGTGCTGGAACTGCCCTCCAGTTTTGATATTTCATTTACAATGTCGACTGAATCTTCTGAAACCTCTAATAATAACGGTAATCCTACAATAATGGCATCAACTCCAACCAATCCGGCCGGATTGTAAAAAAGGGCATTTTCGTCAAAACTCAACGCAATGCCCGCATTGCCCATACCCAGATTACGGACACCTTGAAATGGACGGCGCAGCTCTCCGGACTGTACCGGCAGAGTGTAAAATACACCCAGAAACAGTATCAGAAATGCGACAATCAATTTTCTAGTGCGGCAGCGTAAGAGTGACATAAAGAGATAATTTTTTAGTGAGACGAAACAATTCCCTGTTTGCTGGAGAAACATCGCAGTGGTTGATGCACCCTTTATGCAAAATTTTCCTTGCACAGCACATAACATCCGGTATTGTGTTGCTTATATAGTTTAAGATTATCATTTTTTCTTTATTCTACAATTTTTTATGCACAAACTATTTGCAGTAGATTCCATGGCAGTTCTCTACAGAGGATATTTTGCCATGATCCGTACACCGCTGATAAATTCAAAAGGATTGAATACAAGCGGAATCAGGACATTCTTAATGCAGTTGATAAAGATTATTGAAGAAGACAAGCCGAGTTATTTGGCGGTGGCCTCAGATTCAATGGAACCAACTTTTCGTCACAAGCGATTTCCGGATTATAAAGCCACTCGAGAAAAAATGCCTGAAGACCTTGTTGAGCAGCTTCCTTTTCTGCCAAGGCTGGTGGAAGCACTTAATCTGCCATATTTAATTCTTCCCGGATACGAGGCTGATGACATTGTGGGTACGCTGATGCGGCTTTGCCGTGAGGAGGAAGTAGAGGGTGTTATGGTGACAAGTGATAAGGACTACATGCAGCTGGTCAGCGAAAAAATTGTGATGCTGAATCACCGGAACGAACGTATAGGAATCAATGGAGTAAAGGAAAAATTCGGCTGTGCTCCTGAACAGGTGATTGAGATGCTGGGACTGATGGGTGATTCTTCAGACAATATTCCCGGTGTTAGAGGAGTTGGTGAAAAAACCGCCATGAAACTGATTGCAGAATTCGGCAGCATTGAATCTGTTTACGAAAATCTTGAAAAAATCAGCGGTAAAAGTCTCAAAGAAAAACTGGAAACTGATTATGAAAACGCTTTCCTGTCCAGAGAACTTGCCACAATTGATTGCCATGTGCCGCTCCAAATCACGCTTGAGGATGTTCATCTGGGAAAAACTGATTTATATGACAATGATGAGTTATATGCTTTGCTTGAAGAACTGGAGTTCAGGACACTGCTGAACCGTCTGCAGAAAAAAAGAGTCACTTATTCCGGTGGACAGGAATCCGGCTCAGATGATGGTGAAGTCAGGGAATCGTCCGGACATGTCAGTGAACAGCAGAATTCAGCAAAAGAGGAAAATGATAGAAATGTTCTGGATGTAGATTGTTCTGTAATTGAAACGGCAGAGGAATTGCGTGCTTTCATGAGAGACTTTGCTGAAGGCAATACACTGGCGCTTGCGCTTAATATAACCGGTGAGCATCAATTGGATTTGCGCCTGCAGGGACTGGCGGTATGTACTAACGCAAACAGTGCAGTTTATCTGAAACTGAATAAGTCTGATCCTGAAACAGCCGAAAAGTTTGAGCAGCTGAAAATAATACTGGAATCAGCAAAATATCCGAAAATCTGCTATGACCTGAAAAAAGCCGTGCAGCTATTTTCAAAACTCAGGATTGAGATTGAGGGGTCTGTTTCTGATGTTTTGCTTGCATCACACCTGACAGATCCGCTTGGAAGGCGTTATGACCTTGATTATCTGCTTGGACGCAAACTGAACATGAGCAGAAAATCACAGGCTACTGCTGAAATCACTGGAGAAAACCAGATGTCGATGTTTGTAGAAGCGGATGCAGAAAATTACATCCTGCATTGTGAATACGCGGCGATCATTTTTAGTTTAAATCAGCTGCTTGACGCTCAACTGAAGCAAACCGGAATGGAAAGCGCTTTCCGGAATATAGAAATCCCACTGGCCGGAACTCTGGCAAAACTTGAAATTAGCGGAGTTAAGCTGGATGTTGACGGGTTGAACAAGGTCGCGCTTGAGTTTGAGGGACGCCTGACGGAGTTGCGTAAAAAAATAATTGATCTGGCTGGTGAAGAATTTAATCCAAATTCTGTGATTGAACTGCAGAACATAATATATGAAAAACTGCGACTGCATGAGAGATTCAAGGTCAAACCAAAAAAAATAAAGCTTGGCAACAAGATGTCAACAGATGAGGAAACATTGGAGAAGCTGGCAGAAGACGAATTACCACGCACCATTCTGGATTATCGTACCCTTAACAAACTCAAGAACACATATATTGACCAGCTCCCAACCTTTGTCCATTCCACCAGCGGACGCATCCACTCAACTTTTCAGCAAACCGGCACCGCCACCGGACGTCTATCATCAGAAAATCCAAATCTGCAGAACATTCCTGTACGCTCCAGTGAAGGACGGCGTGTCCGCCGTGCTTTCATTGCTTCCGGAACAGAAAAAATTCTGATTTCTGCTGATTACAGCCAGATTGAACTGCGCGTAGTTGCACATTATTCAAAAGACCCAACATTCCTGGACGCCTACCGGCGCAACCTTGATATTCATTCTCTGACTGCTTCAACCATATATGGTGTCACCGAAGAAGAAGTAACCCGTGAAATGCGTGACAGAGCAAAAGAAGTAAATTTCGGACTGATTTACCGGATGGGCGCAGAGAGGCTGTCAATTGTGACAAAAACTCCCAAAGCTGAAGCAAAAGAATTTATTGAACGCTATTTTGAGAAATACAGCACTATCCATTCTTTGCAGGAAAGATTTCTGGAACAGGCACGCAAAGAAGGTTTTTCGGAAACTTTATTTGGAAGACGACGCTATCTGCCTGACATAAACACAAAAGGACTTTTGAAAAGAATGGCTGAAGGTGCCGCAATAAATACCCCCATTCAGGGATCTGCTGCGGAAATTATTAAACTTGCCATGATTGGTGTGGATCGCCTTCTTCAGGAAAAAAAGATGCAGTCCCGTATGATCCTTACTGTGCATGATGAACTGGTATTTGACGCACTTAAGGAAGAAGAAGACGAACTTTGTGAAATGGTAAAGAATACAATGGAAAATGTGGTAGGACTCGAAGTGCCGCTGATGGTTGAAATCGGCAAGGGCCGGACCTGGCTTGATGCGCATTGAACTTCTATATATCGAAGTTCATATTATTTTGAATGACTTACATGCAGAATCACTTGTGAATTTCGTGTAATTAAAATCCTTTTGAAATTTTCTAGGCATTGTTACAATAACAAAACCCAAAACTAAACAATCAACTTTTCAGGAGAAACACATGGTAACAGCACTTGTTCTTTTAAATGTGGACCGGAATCTAATTAAAGACGTATCGCAAAACCTTGTTGATATGCAGGAAGTTTCAGAGGTTTATTCTGTTGCGGGACGTTATGACTTAGTGGCGATCATACGCGTTAAAAGCAATGAACAAATCGCGGATACAATCACAGGAAAATTAGCAGAGCTTGAGGGCATAACCGCCACAGAAACCCTGATTGCCTTCAACACTTTTTCTCGACATGATCTGGAACTGATGTTTTCAATCGGTGAGTGAAAACAGCTGTCAGCTCCGGAAATGAAGCATTCCATAAAGGTACGGGAAGCAATTTCCCGGATGAGTCCCTACAAACCTCCTCTAGAAAACCGTGATCCGGAAGCATATATGCTGATGGATTTCAATGAATCTCCCCTCCCTCCGCCTCCGGAAGTAATTAAAAATATATCCGCGTTTCTGAACACCCATGTTCATGCCTATCCCATTTATGGTGATTTCCTTGAAAAGCTGAGTGAGTATGCAGGTGTTCCTGCCGAAAACCTGCTGCTTACGAATGGTTCAGACCAGGCAATTGACATCATATTGAGGAGCTTACTGGAAAGCGGTCAGGAAGTGGCCATGGTGCAGCCAGGTTTCCAGATGTATAACCAGGTGGCCGGAACAATTGGATGTTGTGTGGCGGGACCGCAATTCCCCAAAAATTTTCAATTCCCGCACAAGGAATTGAAAGAATCAGTAAACGCAAAAACCCGCCTGATTGTGGTGATCAATCCAAATAATCCCACAGGAACATCCGTT
Organism: SAR324 cluster bacterium REDSEA-S27_B3; assembly: GCA_001627865.1. Classification (GTDB taxonomy): domain Bacteria; phylum SAR324; class SAR324; order SAR324; family NAC60-12; genus Arctic96AD-7. Next base: position 36,414 of record LUQO01000052.1, on the reverse strand, counting down.
TCATTGGAGCAGATTGAGGATTTGCTTAAATCATTTCCGGACATTCCGGTGCTTGTTGATGAAGCATATTACGAATTTACCGGAGAAACCTGTGTGCCGCTGTTGTCCAGCTATCCAAATTTGATTGTGATCAGGACTTTTTCCAAAGCGCTTGCTTTGCCGAGCCTACGTTTGGGTTACGTGATAGCGGCTCCGGACTACATTATAGAACTGCAGAAAATACGCGGTCCTTATGATGTGAATGTAGTCGCTGTAATTGCGGCACACGAGCAGCTGGATCAACCTGAACACTGGCAAAAAATGGTAAGGCACCTGATGGATGATTGCAAACCTGCGATCGAAAAATTTTTTAATGAAAACCAGGTAAGATATTTTTCAAGCACGGCAAATTTCATGCTGGTTGAACCATGTGATGCTCAGCAGGCATGCAAGTATCTGATGGAGAATAAAATTCTTGTCCGGCCAATGCGTCCGCCAATAGCACACACTTTTCGCATGAGCCTGAGGATGATGCCGGACATGCAGCGTTTTATGGATGTCTTCAGCCGGTATTTAAACAGCAGATAAAAAATGGCTAATTGGTGAGGATATTGCATGTACGCAGATTCTTATGAAGGAACCACACGGGAGGCCACCGTTTTCCAAGGATGGAAAAAATTGCCAGGGACGACTAGATTTTAACGTTGGTCTCCTGTGTATTCTGCTTCAGTCTTTTCCCACCTCATGCAGTTCATTCCTTTTTTCTGCAAGCTCATCCAGAACATTAAGATACATTTCATTGAGCAAATTCCACTTATTAGTTTGGATCAGTTCTTTACGGAAGTCATTAAATGCTGTAAATTTTGTTTGCTGGGAATCGGCATCCTCACAGGCTGGAAGGAAAACACTTTCCTGAGTAAACGGTGAAATCCAGGTAAAAAAATCTGTGCATATTTGATGGGGTTCTGCCCTGTGAATCATTTGCATTTTACTTAAAAACAGGGATGCGAATTTTTCACGTTCCGCGGAAGGCAAAGAAATTTTTCCAGATGCTGCCTTTGAAAAAATGTTTGGTACAACCGTCATCACAAATAACAGATAATTACTCCATGTCCCTGACAATCCAAATGTCTGCGCTTCAGGTGAATTGCCAAACTCAGTTAACTGTTCATGCAGTTGATAATAGCTGCAAAATATATTTTTTTGGGAACGTTTTTGTTTGCCGTACCAGACCAGCACCTGTTGCTCGATTTTAGAGATGTTATCATTTTCCAGGCGGCTCCAGATCAGCAACAGCATTGACTCCATTTCCTTTAACAATTCCAGATAAGTCCTGCCTGATTCCTTTTCCAGCCACAAGCATTTAAAAGGCATTGTGTGAGCTGCATTCAAGGCAGCGATGATCTTCTCAAGCTGGAAGGATGCTTCCTCTTTCAACCATTTTTCAGGTTGTAAGTTTTCTTTTTTTGAGACATCCATCAGCTGTTCACGTTAAAAACCTGTTCCAATTGTTTCAGCCTGCTGAGAATTGCAGGCATCTCAGGGGGTACTTCATTAAGATCAAGTGTGTTTTCCGGAGTATATTTTAATTTTGATTTATGATCACAGAGCCATTCAACAAGTTTGTCATGATTGAGCCTGGCAGTGTCCTTAACCTGCAGCCTCAAACGGTTGCATTCGTGTTCAATCTTCTGTACTCCATGTAGCTGTCCCCACAGGCGTATTTCCGCCTGCCTGAAGATATTCAGCACAGATTCCGGAAGCATCCCGAAACGGTCTTCAATTCCGTTACGGAATTCCCATAGGTCTTCCTTTGTTGGCAAAGTTCCTACTGCTTTATAGAGAGACAGTCGCTGGTTGTTGCTGCTTATGTAGGATTCAGGAATCAGCTGATCAATCTGATTCAGCTTAACCTGGATCTCTTCCACCGATAATCCGGATTCAGTTTGACGCAGTTTTTTCACTGCTTTATCCACCATTTGGGTGTAAAGTTCCAGTCCCACACTGGCTATCTGTCCGGACTGCTCTGAACCAAGCAGATTCCCAGCACCTCTGATTTCCAGATCCCTCGAAGCAACTTTGAATCCCGCGCCAAGGTCGTTCAGTTCCTGCAGGACATTCAGCCGTTCATGAGCGACTCCGCTTAAAATTAAATCAGATGGAACCAGTAAATAGGCATAGGCCTGCACGTTGCTGCGTCCGACTCTTCCCCGCAGCTGATAGAGCTGAGACAGCCCGAAATAATGGGCGTTATTAATAATGATCGTATTAGCTTTTGGAATATCAAGTCCGGACTCAATAATTGTAGTGGAGAGCAGGACATCAAAGTTTCCCTCAACAAATTCGAACATCACTTTTTCCAGGCGTTCTTCTCTCATTTGACCATGTCCGATGACAATGCGCACATTAGGCAAAATCATCTCGAGATAACGTCCGTACTCATAAATTGATTCGATACGGTTATGAACTATATAAACCTGTCCGCCACGCCGTATTTCCCTACTGACTGCTTCCTGAATAATATAATCATTAGCAGGAAGCAATCTGGTTCGCACAGCTCTGCGGTCCGCGGGAGGTGTATTAACCAGACTAAGATCCCTTATTCCCATTAGAGACATATGAAGTGTGCGTGGAATTGGGGTGGCGGAAAGTGTCAGTATGTCAACCGCGGCCCTGAAGCGTTTGATTTTTTCCTTGTGCTTCACGCCGAATCGCTGTTCTTCATCCACAACAAGCAATCCTAAATCCTTGAATTTCACATCTGTGGAGAGCAGCCGGTGTGTTCCAATAATCACATCTATTTTTCCTTCATGCATACGTTTAATAATTTTATTCTGTTCAGCAACAGTGCGAAAGCGGCTGATGACTTCGATGATAAAAGGGGTGTCCTCAAAACGTCGGCTGAAAGTCTCAAAATGCTGCTGAGCGAGAATTGTGGTAGGAACAAGAATCGCGACCTGTTTTTCCTGCTGAACAGCCTTGAAGGCGGCACGCATGGCAATCTCAGTTTTGCCAAATCCAACATCCCCGCAAACGAGCCTGTCCATAGGCGTTTCCCTTTCCATGTCTTCCTTGACGGAGCTTATCACATCAAGCTGATCACGGGTTTCTTCAAAGGCGAAGCGCAGCTCAAATTGTTGCATCTCAAGATCGTCCGGATCAAAGGCGAAACCCTTGCGGGCTTTGCGTTCGGCATAAATATCAGCCAGTTCTTCCGCAATATCCTCCACAGTTTTGGCGACTTTGCTGCGGGTTTTTTTCCATGCTTTTTCTCCAAGCTTGCTCAATTTTGGTGTGATTCCGTCGGCGTTCACATATTTCTGAACAAGATGGAATTTATCTACAGGAACATATACTTTTTCATCCCGCGCGTAAACCAGCCTCATGAATTCGTTTTGGCTGCCTCCTGCGGAAATTTTCTGCAGGCCCTGATAGCATCCAATTCCATAATCCAGATGAACAACATGATCTCCTTCCCTCAAATCATCCAGGCTTCCTGCGGTCTGGTGAACTTGTGTGCGCTGCAATCTTCTGTTGCGTGTTTTTTCACCGAAAACTTCTTCCTCAGTCAGCAAAACAAAAAGTGTCTTCCCCTGCTTATCAAGTTTTCTGAAACCGGAAGAAACATTTCCGGTTAAAATCGGGACCGAGTCTGACTGATGATCAGCATTGCTGTTTTCCAGCCACTCAAGCCATGGACATGTTTTGGGACTCAGCTGATCCCCCGCTACTGTACTTTCCACACCTAAATCATCCAGCAGCTGCTGAAAACTGTCCGCATGTGTCTGGTTTTTCGCGCTCAGTAAAATCAGTGTTCCGGAGCTCTGCCATTTTTGAAGCAGTTGTACCATGTGACCGACCGCAGAAGTTGATTTTGTGCTTTCGAATTGTTGACGTAAAGATTTATTTTCCACAAATTGAAGCTGATGCACCGGACGTGCTGCTGTCTTGTATAAATTAATTGAACTGAAAACCGATTGTACAGATTGATTTAGCTCATTCTGCAGTTCTCTGTGGGTTAAAAATAATGATTCCGGTGAGAGCGTCAGTTTGTTTTGTTGTAAGCTGAGTTCATATTCCATGAACACTTCCTGGTAAAAGCTTTCAGCACGTTCATTGACTTGTTTTTCTTCATCTACAACAAGCAAATACTCTGCAGGGATGTAGTCAAAAAGCGTTTCCAGTTTTGGGTAAAATAGAGGGGACAGAGATTCAATTCCGGGGAATCCCTCGCTTTTTTTTAAACTCTGTCTTAATCGCTGCAATACTTCCGGACTGCATTCCTTGCGGAACGTCGGCAGAGTCCGGCGGGCATACTGGATATTATCCTGATTAAAAAGAATTTCACACGCCGGAAGTATTTTTAATGATTCCAACTCAGTTTGATCTGTGTGCTGAGTTTGAATATCAAACTGTTTGAGGTATGAAATTTTAGAATTATCAGAAAATTCTATGCGCACCGGTTTTTCCTTGTTCAACGGAAAAACGTCCAGAATGCCGCCATGTGTACTGAATTCTCCCAGGTCTTCAACAACATCAACCTGAATGTATCCGGAATAAAGCAGCTGCTGACTGATTTCATCCGGACTTGCTTCAAAACCATTTGTAAATGAAATAGTGTTTTTTTGAAAATCTTCACGAGGCAGAAAACGCTGCATAAGCGCGTTGGGAGTGGTGATCAGGATACGTACATGTTGATTAAGTAACGCCTCAAGTGTCTGAAAACGCTGTGCGACTAACCCTTTGTGCGGAGAAAAATTGTCGTAAGGCAGCACATCCCAGAAAGGGAAAAAATATACGCCTTCTTTTCCAAAAAAATAATAGATGTCGCTCAGGAGTACTTCAGCTATATCAAAAGACTCGCATACTACAACAAGAGGAGTAATTTTTTTCGAAGACTGCGAGGAAGTTTTGCTGAGCATGGAAAGTACAAGCGCTTTGCTTGATCCCGCGAGTCCATGCAGTTCAACCGGGGAGGAGTCTGAATTTATATTTTTAAGGATTTGCTGAAGTGAGAAAGGCATGACTAAGGGGAGAAATCCAGGCTGTGATCAAACATCAAGTCTGGCTGAGAATATCGAGTACTACAACATAAACCAAAGGAAACTCAACATCTTCATTTATGATCCGGACAATTTCGTAACTGACATCATCAAGAACAAATTGTCCTTCCTCTACAAGAAGTTCTTCTTCAAACTCAATTTGGATACCATCCTGCTCTCCCAACAAGCCATGGATGTTCACAATGACACTGGAGATATTTTCGTCAGTCATTTAGTTGAAGGTTTAGTAAAAAGTTGCCATTTTCGCGTAAGCTGGAATGACCCCTCACCCAAATTAGCAATTTAGGTGAGGGATCATATTGACTTTTTACTTATTCATCAAACTTAGGATAAGCAAAGATTTGAATCAAGTTTTAATTCTCATTATTGCTGATAAATATATTTTTTGTCCCTGAATTGTCTGGAAGCGGCAAACTGTTAAATGATCTCTGAGATTCCTGTTTTGATGGCCACAAAAAGTTTATCCTCAGCTCAAACAGATAAAGTAAGCCGGAAAGTCCGCCAGCTGAGATTGTGTTTATGGTTCGGACAAAAGTTGAAAATCATTATGCCGCACCGTGTTGATAGCTCAAAAACTTGAGTTTAAGGACTGAGGTTGTCATAATTCAAATGTTTATTATTTGTTTTCCTCGATAAAAGGAGGTACGAACTGGAACACTAAATATATTAATGAGCGAAACCGCTAAAACCCCGATTTTCACTTACACGGAAAAAAGAAGCATTTACAGTTTGAGTGGGATTCTTTTTTTCAGGATGTTCAGCATTTTTCTGCTGCTGCCGGTTTTCAGCGTACTTGCTTTGGATTTGGAAGAGGCAACACCGTTTCTGATTGGAGTAGCCTTTGGCGCTTATGGTTTAACACAGGGGTTGCTTCAGCTTCCGTTTGGAATGTGGAGTGACCGCGTCGGGCGAAAAAAAGTAATTATGATCGGTTTGGGATTGTTCATTATTGGGAACGTGCTTGCCGCTTATACGGATTCAATTTACATGATGATTATTGCCCGTTTTCTTCAAGGTACCGGAGCAATCAGTTCAACTGTGTTTGCTTTGGTCGCGGATTTGACACGTCCGGAAGTCAGAACACGTGCCAACGCGGCATTGGGTATAAGTGTTGGTGCTGCCTTTGCGATTGCCTTTATAATTGCTCCGTTTCTGGGGGAGTGGTTGGGGTTGAGTGGAATGTTCGGAATGATAGCAATTTTTTCCGTAGTCAGTTTGGTGCTTGTGCAGACCACGGTTCCGAATCCGGAGGCAATCCCACTGATTCCGAAAAACACTTCTTTCCTTAAAATGACGGGAACAGTTTGGCAGGTTCCTTCTTTGCGTACCATTTGCTGGGGGGGATTTGTTTGTGGCGCGGGGCTTTCATCCACATTTTTCCTGATACCGATGATTCTGATCAAGCACGGTTATGAACGCGCCGAGATGTGGAAGATATACCTGCCGATGATGCTTGCGGGAGCGTTGGTCATGGTTCTGGCAGCAATTTTTGCGGAAGTCAGGAATCGTTTTCGTGAAGTGATGCTCTTTGGAATTATGCTGCTGTTGTTATCAGTTGCAGCCATGGGTTTTGGACAGCAGCAGCAGTTGCTGTTGTGGTTTGTGGCAGCACTATTTTTCTTTTTTATGGGCTTTAATGTTTTTGAGCCAATTTTCCCTTCACTTGTAACTCGTGCCACAACCGCGGAAACAAAAGGAACAGCAATGGGAGTTTATAACTTCGCGCAATTTTTCGGACATTTTGCCGGCGCGACTGTTGCCGGCGCGCTTTATCTGGATCATTTTTACATCTTCCTTTTGCTGATTGCGCTGGCTGAAATGTGGTTTTTCTATTTAACTCTGTCATTTACAAACCCTGAAAAAAGTATTAAATAACTATGATGCAATAATTAAATATTTTTCTTCATTCAGCATAAGACTGAAGAATTGCCTGGATGCTGAAGAATTAAAACTGCTAAACAGAAACCTGAACACTTAATAAAAAAATGCCTGAAAAACTAAAACCTGTGATTGTGCCCCTGCTTCCGATGAGGGAGGAGATTGTATTTCCCGGAGCAACTGCTCCGTTTTTTGTCGGACGTCAAGCCTCGATGGATGCTTTGGATCGTGCTCTCTCCGGAGATCGTGAAATTTTTGTGGTCACTCAGCGTGATGCATCGGTAGAGAATCCGAAGGAGAGTGATTTGTTTGAAATAGGTGTGCTGGGCCGGGTACTCCAGGTGATGCGACTGCCAAACGGTACTGTAAAAGCTCTTTTTGAGGGAAATCGAAGAGGCAAACTTCTGGCTACAAAATTGGAGGAAAAGGAGTATTTAGCACAGGTTCAGCCTGTTGAGGAAAGTGACTTTGATTTTGATCAGGCAAAGATAGAGGAGTCAGCCAAAACTGTTTGTGAATTGTTCAAAAAATATGCTGACCAGCGCAAGCTTAAACTGGGTAAAGAAGTTTTGAATTCGCTGAAGGAACTGGACTCTATGGCAGTCAGTGATTTGACTGCGCCCTTGTTGAAAATTCCCAATGAGCAGAAACAAAAACTATTGGAAACCCTGAATCCGGGGAGCCGGATCCAGCAGGTTCTGGAGATTTTGCGTGGTGAGATGAAAATCACACAGCTTGAAAATAAATTAAAAAAAGAAGCCTCGGATAAATTCAGTGATACCAAGAAAGAAGATTTTCTTCATGATCAGTTACGCAATATCCAGAAAGAGCTTGGTCAGATGGATGATCCAAAAGCAGAAATGGACGAAATTGCTGAACAAATCAAAGAAGCAAAAATGCCGGAAGAGGTAGAAATTGAAGCAGAAAAGGAATTAAAAAAATTACGTATGATGTCGCCAATGTCCTCTGAAGCAAATGTAGTGAGAAATTATTTGGAGTGGTTAATTTCCATGCCATGGCAGATACGTACAGATGATAATTTCGACCTTAAACAGGCAGAGCAGATTCTTGATGAAGATCATTACGGTTTGGAAAAAGTCAAGGAACGCATTGTGGAATATCTAGCTGTGGCCTCACTCAAAGGGAAATTAAAAGGTCCAATTCTTTGTCTGACAGGTCCTCCCGGCGTTGGAAAAACTTCACTCGCACAGTCAGTGGCACGTGCGCTGGGACGAAATTTTGTTCGCATCAGTCTTGGAGGAGTAAGAGATGAAGCAGAAATTCGCGGACATCGCCGTACCTATATTGGCGCTATGCCTGGAAAAATAATTCAGTCAATCAGAAAAGCAAAAAGCAAAAATCCGGTTATGTTGATTGATGAAATTGATAAACTTTACCAAAGCAACATCAGCGATCCTTCCGCGGCCATGCTTGAAGTCCTTGATCCGGATCAAAATGATACTTTTATCGATCATTATCTTGATGTAGAATTCAGCTTGTCTGATGTGCTTTTCATTTGCACGGCAAACAGTGTACAGAATATTACCAGTCCGCTGCTGGACAGAATGGAAGTAATCAATCTGACTGGTTACACAGAAATGGAAAAGCAGCACATTGCCACCCAGTTTCTAACTCCCAGGCAGCGCAAGTTTCATGGCTTAACAGAAAAGCAGCTGCGTTTCCGAAAATCCGCGATTGAAGAAATTACTCACGGTTATACGCGTGAAGCAGGTGTGAGGAACCTGGAGCGGGAAATTGGAAAAGTCTGCAGAAAAGTTGTTACTCGTCTTGTACGTTCCAAAGGCAAAAAAGCAACTGTTGTAACTCCAAAACTGGTGCATGAACTGCTTGGCGTGCCTCAGTTTGAACGTGACCGGCGTGAAGAAAAGAACGAAATCGGTGTGGCGATGGGATTGGGTGTGACACCGATGGGCGGAGAGCTGCTTCTGATTGAAGTCGGTTTAATGCCCGGTTCCGGAAAAGTTGTTTTGACCGGTAAACTGGGAGACGTAATGCAGGAATCCGCCAAGGCTGCCTTTTCCTATGTACGCAGCAATTCAGAGTATTTAGGCATTGAACCGGAATTATTTGCAAAAAATGATTTGCATGTTCATCTTCCGGAAGGCGCCACTCCCAAGGACGGACCATCCGCGGGACTTCCGCTAATCATGGCCATTATAAGCAGCTTCACCAAAATCTCGGTCAAGCATAACGTGGGCATGACTGGTGAAATCACCTTGCGCGGGCATGTAACAGAAATCGGCAGTTTAAAAGAGAAACTTATTGCCGCAAAAAGAGGACTTCTTGATACTGTTCTGATTCCGGAAGAGAATGAAAAGGATTTGGTGGAAGTTCCGGAAGAAATTAAAAATGGACTGGATATAGTTGTGATAAAAAATGTCAAAGACGCCCTAGAGATGGTTCTTGTTGCACATCCCGGTGAGCTGAAAGACCAGGAAACTAATGTGTCTGATATTTCCTGGACGAGTGATTCGGGTTCCCAGCCTGCGGCATGAACAGAAACCCTTTCAGTCTGATTCAAACCTGTAAGGATAATTCCCTGAAATATTAAATGAATAAAATAGATACAAATTCTGATCTGTATAAAATCAGACATTCGCTGGCGCATATCCTGGCGCAGGCAGTACTCGAAATACGCCCCGGAGCAAAGCTTGGGTTCGGCCCCCCGATCGACAACGGATTTTATTATGATTTTGATCTGGATGAACCGCTGTGTCCGGAAGACCTGCCAAAACTGGAAAAACGGATGCGTCATATTATCAAGTCCGGACAGAAGTTTGAGCGTGAAGAACTGGAGCAGGACGAGATGGTGCTGCTGCTGAGCAAGGAAAAACAAGAATACAAAATTGAACAGGTGGAAGATCTTGTCGCGCAAAATGAAACAATCAGCCTCTATCGCAATGGTCCTTTCTGGGATTTATGCGAAGGGCCGCATGTGAAATCCACAAGTGAGATCCCAAAAAATTGTTTTGCGCTTGATTCGCTGGCAGGCGCCTATTGGAAAGGTTCTGAGAATAATAATATGATGCAAAGGGTTTATGGCCTGGCTTTTGAGACAGGAGATGAACTCAGGGAGTTTCAGGAAAAGCGCAAGTTGGCCTTGCAGCGTGATCACAGGAAATTGAACAGTCAGCAGCATTATTTTACTATCAGTGATGAGGTGGGCAAAGGGCTGCCTTTATGGATGCCCAATGGAACCGTGATTCGTGATGAACTGGAAAAACTGGCCCGTGAAACTGAATTTCTGGCAGGATACAAACGTGTTTCAACTCCACATATCACACGAGAAGATTTGTATTTTACTTCCGGACATCTGCCTTATTATCAGGACAGCATGTTTCCGCCGATGGAAATGGATGGAGAACGGTTGTTTCTCAAGCCGATGAATTGTCCTCATCATCACATGATTTATAAAGCTGAGCAAAGGAGCTACCGTGATTTGCCGCTGCGTCTGGCAGAATACGGTACATGTTACCGCTATGAACAATCCGGAGAGCTGGCCGGATTACTGCGTGTACGCGGCATGACCATGAATGACGCGCATATTTACTGTACTCCGGAACAGGCAAAAGAGGAGTTCATTAATGTTATGAATCTGCACACTGAATATTACCAGCTGTTTGGCTTAAGCAATTTCTGGCTGCGCCTTTCTCTGGCAGAGGAAGATGAAGGGAAGTTTGTTGATGAACCGGAACTATGGCAAAAAGCGGAAACACTGGTGACGGAAGTCATGGAAGAAGTCGGCATTCCTTTTGAGGCTGTGCGTGGCGAAGCAGCGTTTTATGGACCGAAGATTGATTTTCAAGTCACAAATGTAGTCGGTCGTGAAGAAACAGCTTCTACTAATCAAATGGATTTAGTGATGGGCAAGCGTTTTGGGCTTAAATATATTGCCGGTGACAATCAGGAACATACTCCGATTATTATTCACCGCGCACCTTTGGGAACACATGAAAGGTTTGTCGCTTTCCTGATTGAGCACTACGGCGGGGCATTCCCCACATGGCTGGCTCCGGTGCAGGTACGTTTGATTCCGGTGGCTTCGGCGTTCAATGAATACGCACATGGACTGAATAAACAATTGTACAGCTATTTGATTCGTTCCGAGATCGACGATTCTCATGATTCATTCAGCAAAAAAATCAGGTCTGCCGCGGTAGAAAAAGTCCCCAACCTTTTGATTGTAGGCGAAAATGAGCAGGCAGGACAGACTGTAACCTGGCAGCGTTATGGAAGCAAAGAGCGTGAAACACTGTCATTTGTCTCTTTTTTGCCGTTGCTGCAGGATGAAATTCTCAAGCGCCGGGACTGGCGCGACAATGAACAAAAATAAATGAAAAAATTTTAAACTGAACATGTCATGGCTCAAGCACAGGCAAACGCAGTATCCGAAGAAGAAATCCCTGAGAATTTTGAAGAGAAGATCGCCAGAGATGTGATGGTGATTTTTCAGAAGCAGATGGACCTTGAAGCTGCTGCTGCTGAAGCTTCTGCTTACATTTGGCAAAACACAGGAACTCCGGAAAAAGTCTCCTCATTTGTTGATGCCACAGAGTTATTGCTCGAATCTCATGCCGTGGCAGATAAATTTGCCGCGTTGAGCTGGAATGGTCTGGCAAACCAAAGTGCCGGCAACGATGATTATGATTCCTTTCTGAGAATGATGATTGATTCCATTCTCGATGGCTATTATACGCTTCTGAAGCCAGATATTGAGTATAAAAGTCGAAAATATTCCACATATACTTCAATACTCGGCAATACCTTCATCCGCATGGTTGAACTTAACGTGTCTTATGCGGAAAACGCCTCTACTATTTTTTCTATTCTGGTTCGCCATGAAATGGACCTGGAAGCCAAGTCGAAAGCTGAAGAAGAAGAAACCGGCCACAGCAGTTTCCCTTCTGAGATGCACAAACTGTTTGATGAATTGATCGAGTATCTTACCAATCGTGCTGAATATAAAGCCACTCCTTTAACCGGAGATGAAGATAATCCTAATGAACATATAGAAATCTTAGCAGAACGGCTGCGGTCTGCACGCCGTTATGTGATGCAGGAAGTGATAAATGAACGCGCGCTTGAAAAAAGAAAACAGCTTGAATTGGAGCTTGAAAATCAACTTGCATCCGCTGAGGAAATTGTGATGGCAGCCCCGCATTTTACCGAAGGAATGGCTTTTTTCGCACAGGAAAAACGATTCAATTTAAAGTATCTTGCAGTGGAAAAAATCAGGGTGACCCTGCAATTGCTTGGTTCAATCACCGGCGCTGTTTATTTTTTGCTGGGTTTCATGGGGGTATGGGGAATTAGCTGGATAGATGGATTAGTAGTTTGCGCCGTAATGCTGATCTTTGTGCGCATTGCAGGCTCAAGAAAACAGCTTAGATTTTTTTATCCAACTGATATCAGTAAAGAACTTGAAGAATGTTCAACTGCGTTCATCAGCGTTATGCGCAACATGTCGCAGGAACAGCTGGAGCATTTTCTGGTTCGCCAGATAAAACTTGATGAAAACCAGAAATATCTATCAATGGTTCCTGAATTCGTTAAATACCTTTATGCAGTTATGCCTGACCGTAAAAGCATGATGATTTCTTTGGATGAACTTACTGAAGTGGTGGAGAATTCAGAAATAGAGGTAGCAAAACAAATGCGCGGACAATAATAATTGATAAAGACGGAAAATTCTAAGTAAAGACCAGTAATGTCATTCCCGCGAAAACGGGAATCCAGTATATCAAGCACTTACAAGTTGCTCTGTTAACCCTCCAACTGTCATGTCGATGATATGCTTTGCTGGAATAAAAACCATTTTTCGATACCGTCATAATTAAGTCTTCAGAATTAATCCGGAATTTTGATGCATTCCTAAACCACACTCCTGAAAATATTTAATGACTCAGCGGCTTCGCATTTCCTCTATTAACAAAGACCAGATAAACCAGCCGGTATCCCTGAACGGCTGGGTACGCACGCGCCGCGATTCAAAAGGCATTACCTTCATTCAGCTTTACGACGGCTCCAACCAAAACGGAATACAGGTTGTTGCCGATGAAGTTCTTAAGAACTATCAGGAAATTACCAAACTGAGCACAGGCGCTTCGCTGGTGATACATGGCAAGGTTGTTGAGTCTCCCGCTAAAGGACAGGATTTTGAAATACATGCCGCAGAAATCGAGGTGATTGGGGACTCTGCAGGCGATCAATATCCATTGCAGAAGAAGGGTCACACGCTGGAATTCCTGCGTGAGATTGCACATTTGCGTCCGCGTACAAACACCCTCGGTGCGGTCTTCCGAATCCGAAACACGCTTTCCTGGGCTATCCACAGTTTTTTTCAGCAGCGTAATTTTCTTTACGTTCAGACGCCGATCATCACTGCCAATGATGCTGAAGGCGCGGGTGAAATGTTCCGTGTTACAGCGCTTAATCTGGAAAACCTGCCGTGCGATTCACAGGGCAAAGTTAATTATGAAGAAGATTTTTTTGGTACGGATGTAAGCCTGACTGTTTCCGGGCAGTTGGGCGCGGAAGTATTCGCCTTGGCTTTTACTGATGTTTACACATTCGGGCCTACTTTCAGGGCGGAAAAATCAAACACCTCGCGGCACCTTGCGGAGTTCTGGATGATTGAGCCTGAGATGGCCTTCATGGATTTGCGGGGTATACTGTCCTTGACTGAAGATTTCCTCAAATATGTGATTGGCGAATGCCTGGAAAAGCATGAGCATGAACTGGCGTTTTTGCAGAAAATGTATGAACCGGATCTGCTGGAGACCTTGAAGCACATTCATCAAACAGAATTTGAAACGCTGACTTACACTGAAGCAATTGATATTTTGCAGAAATCTGGTGAATCGTTTGAGTTTCCGCTCAAGTGGGGTCTTGGTCTTCAATCGGAGCATGAACGCTTTCTTACGGAGAAACATGTTAAAAAGCCCATAAATCTGATCAACTATCCTAAAGAGATCAAGGCATTTTACATGAAGCAGAATGATGATGAAAAAACTGTTGCAGCCATGGATGTGCTTTTTCCCCGCCTTGGAGAAATTGTAGGAGGTTCTCAGCGCGAGGATTCACTGGAGATGCTTTCCGCAAGAATGAAGGAACACGGACTGCTCAATGATACATACGACTGGTATCTTGATTTGCGCCGCTTTGGTACTGTGCCACATTCCGGATTTGGCCTGGGCTTTGAGCGTCTTGTTCAGTTTGTCTCCGGAATGAAAAACATCCGTGACGTGATCCCTTTTCCGCGTGTTCCCGGAAACGCCAATTTTTGATGAAGATCCTCATCGGCAGCAACGTCCAATGGTGGAACGCGGAAGCCGCGTATGCTGCCAAAATCGCGCAACTGCTCAAACGTGAAGGACATACGGTTTTCGTCCTGACGCGTCCGGACTCACTCAATTCGCAGCAGTTAAGCAAGCTTGGCCTGTCACTGGTTGAACACATCAATCTCAACAGCAATAATCCTGTCCAGCTATATCTTTCATATCAGAAGCTGAAAAAATTTCTGCTTGAGCAACAGATTGATTTGATCAATCCACACCGCTCAGAAGGTTACCCCCTGTTTGTTTTAGCGGCACATGCCTTGCGTTCATTGCGTCCGGAAAAACCGATTCCGATTGTTCGCACTCGGGGTACCACAAGGCCCATGCGAAATCACTGGCTGAACCGGAAAATGCACATGGACTGGACTGATTTTCATATCACCGCGGGGAAAATTGTAGCGGAGCGTCTGCAGAGAGTAATTCCAAACATCAGTGAAAAAGTGAAAACAATTTATTATCCCATTGATTGTCCGGAATTGCCTTTTCAGACTGGAACAGATTTCCGTAAAAATTTTGAAATCCCTGTAAAAGCAAGGCTGCTGGCTGTTGTGGGGCGCATCCGTCCGGTAAAAGGACAGCGAATCCTGCTTCAGAGTTTGAGTCTGCTGCTCCCTGAATTTCCCGATTTGGTGGTGCTGCTGCCGTTTCGGGACACCTCAGAAAATGAACCGGAAATGATTTTGCTTCGTGAGGATATTGTCCGGATGAATCTTAAGGCACATATTCGGATGATTCCGGAAAGGGAGGATATACTGGAGCTGATGGAATTTGCTGACCTTGGGGTTGTAAGTTCTGTGGAATCAGAAGTAATCTGCAGGGTGGCAGTGGAATTTTTTTCTGTGGCGACTCCGGTTGTGGCTTTTCCTACAGGATGTCTTCCGGAAATAATCCGGCACGAACAAAATGGAATGCTGGCAAAAAATCATTCTCCGGAAGCGCTTGCTGTAGAAATAAAGCATTTGCTCTCAAATCCGGAACTCTTTGATCGGCTTTCTCATGGGGCCCGTAAAGACGCGGAAGATCGTTTCAATCCGCAAATAATGCTGGATCAAACACTGAAAGTTTTTGAACACGCCTTTGAAACTTCAAAGCTGAAGTCCGGAAATAATTCTTAATCCGGACACTTCAGACTTGAGAAATAGCATCATATTTCAGAGAATAATTGTTCCGGAGGGATGGGTGAGTGGTTGAAACCGACGGACTTGAAATCCGTTAAGGCTGCAAGGTCTTCGGGGGTTCGAATCCCTCTCCCTCCGCCACCTTACCTTGCACCGTCCTGTGCTGAAATTATAGAAATTTCCTGAAAATATTTTTTCTGACTGCTGGATTGAATAGTAAAATTTCACATCTTTTCTAAAACCTGAGATAAAGACATTCATCTCGATGCCCGATAATTCAGAAAACCCAATTCAAGCAGCTGAAGTCGTTTTACCATGTAAAGAACTGGAATCCACGCTTGAGTTTTTCACTAAGAAGCTTGGGTTTCAGATCAATGCTATTATTCCGGCAGATGCTCCTATGGTGGCAGTAATCAGCGGGCATGGATTACGTCTCCGGCTGGATCGCGAAGGTTCCGGTTCGCCTGGTAAATTGCGTCTGATTTGCCGGGATCCTGAAGAATTTGCGGAGGGATCCACCGAATTGACTGCTCCAAATGGTACATGTATCGAAATCGTGGAAGCAGACCCGCTACTGGTACTGCCTCCGGAACATCAGTCTTTCGTCCTGAACAGGTATAGCAGTGATGCTTCCTGGGAAGTTGGTCGTGCCGGAATGGAATACCGTGACCTGATTCCGAATCGACAGGGCGGGCGTTTCATTGCCTCACACATCCGCATTCCGGAAGGTGGTACTGTGCCGGATTATGTCCATTTTCATAAAATACGCTTTCAGATGATTTACTGTTATAAGGGATGGGTACGTGTGGTTTATGAAGACCAGGGACCTCCGTTCGTGATGCATGCCGGTGACTGTGTGCTGCAGCCACCGCAAATCAGGCACCGTGTGCTGGAAAGTTCAGCTGGTTTGGAGGTAATTGAAATCAGTTGTCCTGCAGAACACGAAACATGGGCCGATCCTGATTTTGACTTACCAACCAAGGAAGTACGGTCCAACCGTGAATTTGGAGGGCAGAACTTCGTTTTTCACCAGGCAGCTCAGGCTGAGTGGAGTCCGTGGCGAATGGAAGGGTTCGAATATCGTGATTCCGGAATCGGCACAGCAACAAAAGGTTTAGCCGGAGTTCGGGTTGTGCGCCCTTTGAACGGAGCCAAACCTCAAGTGTGCAGTCACAGCGGAGAATTTTACTTCTTGTTTACGCTGAAAGGTGGTATAACACTCACCTGCGAAGGACACGGATCCCAAAGGATGGAGGCCGGAGATTCCTGTGTAATCCCTGCTCAGCAGCTTCACGCCCTTAAGGACTGTTCAGATGACCTCGAATTACTTGAGACTGCATTTCCAGCAGAAATTGAAACACAGCTTCATTCAATACAAGGTTTCTTATAAGTTAACCAATGCCTGGTTATTCCAGCGTCCCCAACTGCTCCAAAGCTTTGGTCTGCATGTCTGTAGATTCATTATTTCTTAACACATTAAATACTTGTGCATGGGTGTAGCGCTTGGGATTGTAGTCAGAAAGATGGTAATTGCAGGACCTCACTGACCAGGATACTTCTCTACTTCATCCTCAACCACAACCAATTCGACACTGGCCTGCCGGAACATGTCGCGGGTTTCTTGTGCTGCATGGTATTTTTTTTTGGCAATCACCGTAGTGATGCCTACGCTGATGATCAGCATTGCACAGACACGGCAGGGTTCCATCTTGCAGTACAAGGTGGCTCCTTTGAGCGAAACACCATGTTTGGCAGCCTGACAGATCGCATTCTGCTCCGCATGAATGGTCCTCACACAATGCATCCGGGATGTGCCATCCTCCTCCACGACCTCTTTCATCAAATGCCCAACTTCGTCACAATGGGGGAATCCCGGAGGGGAACCTACATAGCCCGTGCAGACGATCTGCTTTCCCCGCACCACGATGCATCCGCTGCGGCCCCTGTCGCAGGTTGCGCGATTGCCTACTTCATCCATCAATCCTAAAAAATATTCGTCCCAGCTGGGCCTGTGATATGTGTCTTCTCCCATGATGATTTTTTCTCTTCCCTTTTCTATAACATTTTGTTTAATGCTATGAAATAATTACCTTTTATTGAATATTAAAAAACACCAAAATAACAAACGGAACAGGTTTGTGCTTATAGATATTTAATTGATTATTGATCCGGCAGTCCCAGGGATTGCAGCACCTTGACGTAGTCGTTCACGAACACCTTTGACCGAACTGTTGAGAAATCCCTGAATTCTATGGACGCTTTGGTCATCCTGTTCTGCATCGTCTTCTGCTTGTCAAAGTACTCCTGTGCCAGTTCCTCATCTCCCTCCTTGTGATGGATGTAGGCGAGCAGCGCAAAAAATGCCGCATTCCCCCTGGAGTAGGAATGCTCCTTCGCTGACTGCTCCAAGGCATATATTTTCGCGGCTTCAATATCGCCATTTTGCAGCAGAGCGTAGGTGTAATACACTTTGATCCATGATGAGAAGTGAGGCGAAATTTCAAAAGCCTTCTCGTACATTTCAATGGAACCCTGATAGTCGCCGCACTGGCGCTGGGTCTCCGCCGTAGAGACAATCTCGATGATTTCCCTTGACAGCTTGGCCATTTTCTCCAGCCTGCCACAAGCGGCCTCAAAGTCCCCAAAAATTGCCTCCATCGTGGATGCCAGTTGAATGGACAGCACATGATACGGATGTTTTTCCAAAGTCTGCGTTGCCAATTTGTGGGCCTTTTGGAAATCCTCCTGAGCATTCTGGGAAAGGCCCATCAGAACTTTTTGGTACAGCAGCCATCCCGTCGTGCTAACTGCAAACGGGTTCTCCGGTTCCAGCTTCAAGTTAGCATCACACCGCTTTTTCGCCTCATGGTACCCTGCTTGGGTCCAAGTGTGAAACGCGGCAACACACAACACTTCATTTTTCAAAGCTTCCGTGGTCTTCCATCTCTGTCCTGCCTTCGCACTTCCGGCAATGACTTCCTGCCCCAGATGGCCGAGCACGGAGTCGCCCACCTTGTCCTGCACCTCGAAGATGTCCTCCTCCTTGAAGTCATAGACCTCCGACCAGACGACGCTGTTCCGGGTGAGGTCGGTCAGCTCCACGTTGACGCGCACCCGCTTTCCGGCGGCCTGCGTCGTGCCGTTCAGCACATATTTTACTCCATACTGTTTGACAATTTCCTCGTTCGGAACCTTGTTATTCAGGATGTGCTCCCCCGTGTTCTTCGCAAGCACCAACAACCGGTCGAACTGAGAGAGCATCGTGATCAGGTGGCTAGTCATGCCCATCCCGATGTAGTCCTGCTCCGCGCTCCCGGACTGGTTGGCGAACGGCATCACCAGTACCGTGGGGCGGTCCGCGATGGAGGCCGATTTCTGGGCGCTGTCCACCAGCACGTTCTGGTAGTAGGCAAAGCCTCCAATGCCCAGGACAAGAATTGCAACAATTGCCGCGATCAGAGGTACTTGTGATTTCGATTTAGTTTTTACTGTTCGTTTGTGTGAATCATCTATAACAACATCAAAAGCATGGAATTTATTATCCTTTACAGTTTGCTCCCCCAAATCATTAAACAAGAAATCCATCTTTTTATTAATAAACTCATGAACACTCCTTGAAAGGCATACTCCATTAGGTTGTGCAAGTGCCTCTAAACGTGCGGCAATGTTGACTCCATCACCATAGAGATTATCTCCTTCGACAACGACGTCTCCCATATTAATGCCAATACGAAATTCCATCTTCATGTCAGTTGACTCTGACTCGTTTCTTTCCTTCATGAGCCTCTGGAATTCTGTTGCACAGATAACTGCTGATACAGCACTTGAAAATTCGGCTAGTACAGAATCTCCTGCGGTATTAAAAATTCTGCCGTCGTGTTCTAAAAAAAGATCCTCAAGGATTTTTTTGCAGGCCCTGAAATTCTTAATGGTCTGCTCCTCATTGACCTCAACAGATTTGCTGTAACCAACTACGTCTGTTGCAAAGATTACCGCAATCTTTCGTTCTATCTCTTTATTAGCCATATCGTTAAACTTATCAATATTCAGGAAACAAATTACTGATCTGGAAGACCATATTTTTGAAGTACTGTAACGTAATCATTCATAAATTCTTTTGATCGTGCATTAACGAAATCAAAATTTTCTATCCACCATTTAGTAATGCTGTTTTTCATGGTTTTTTGCTTTTCAAAATGATCTTTTGCTAATTTTGCATCCCCCTCTTTGTGGTATATGTATGCTAAAACTGTATGAAAAGTTTCACTGGCACCGGCCCAAAGATAATCTTTATTAGATTGCTCTAAGGCATAATTTTTTGCTTTTTCATAATCTCCACTTTTCTCCTCGAATGTTTTCTGCATTATAGCAAAGAGATAATATACTTTTACCCATGCAGAGTAATGAGGAGCAATTCTATGAACTTTCTCATAAGTTTCAATTGACCCGTCGTAATCACCGCACGAGCGCTGAGTATCTGCTACCATTGCGATGTCGACAACTTCTTCACTTAATATTCTCATTTTATCTATTCTTCCGCAGGCAGCATCAAAATCTCCAAGTGTTTGTTCAACCATGGCTGCAATGGACATCGCATTTACATGCTCAGGATCTTTTTCTAAAACACCTAATGCTAACTTGTGAGCTTTTTTTAAATCCTCCTGAGGGTTCTTAGATATTCCCAACCACGTTTTTTGAACAAGTTGCCACGATCTACCTGTATCAAGATAGAAGTTATCTGGTTCAAGTTTTTTATTAATTTCCCAAAACTCTTCAGCCTTATAGTGGCCTTCAGGAGTCATTAGTTGGAATGCTGTGCCTTGTAATAATAAATTTTTATAAACTTCTGGTGTGTAGAGTCTTTTTAAAGCAGTAGATTCAACACCTCCTCTAGTAATTTCTATCTGTAAATGACTAAGAACAGAACTTCCTACTTGGTCCTGGATATTAAAAATATCATCCTCTGAAAAATCATAAATTTCAGACCAGATTATGTCATTCTTAGCAAGATCTTTGAGTTCTACATTTATGCGAGTTTTGTTTCCGGAGACTTGTATTCCACCTCCTAAAACAAACTGAACACCATATTTATTTACAATTTCCTCATCGGGGATCTGATTCTTTTGTAAGTATTCACCGGTACTTTTTCCGAGTACCAATAATTGTTCATGCTGGGACAAAGTTGTAATCAGATGACTGGTCATGCCATTCCCAATATAATCATTTTCTTTCTTTCCGGACTGATTGGCAAACGGCATGACTAGAATCGCCGGACGATCTGAAGAAGTCTCAACAGTTTTTCCATTTTTTTGATCAGTATCCTTAATTGAGAAATTATAATAAGCAAAGCCTCCAATGCCCAGGACAAGAATTCCAACAATTGCCGCGATAAGGGGCACTTGTGGTTTCGATTTAGTTTTTACTTTTCGTTCGTGAGAAGCATCTATAACAACATCAACCGCATGAAGTAATGTGTCCTTGACTTTCTGTTCTCCCAGATCATTAAACTGGAAATCCGTCTTCTTATTAACTATTTCGTGCACATTTTTTGACAAGCATATTCCTCCCGGCTGTGCGAGTGCTTCCAGTCGTGCAGCGACATTTACACCATCTCCATATAAATTATCTCCCTCGATAACCACATCCCCCATGTTGACACCTACCCTGAACTGCATCTGCTCCTCTTCACCAACGGAATTGTTGCGTTCCTTAATTGTTTTTTGAAACTCTGAGGCACAGATCACCGCTTCTACCGCGCTTTGAAACTCCGCAAGCACAGAATCTCCCGCAGTGTTGAAAATTCTTCCGTGATGCTCCTTAACCAGTCCTTCAATGATACCTCGGCAAACTTTCAGATTCTTGAGAGTCTGCTCCTCGTTTTCTTCCATCTTAATGCTATAACCCACAACATCTGTGGCCAGTATAACCGTTACTTTCCTCTCTGTTTTTGACTCAGCCATAATATTTTTTTAAATAATCTGTAAAATTGAAATGTAAACAGGATTTAGCAAATTTGTTCTAGAGTTTTGATCTTTAAAGCAGAGTATCATCATTTGATTTTATATTGTCAAGCGGGACTATGTTTACTAAATGATTAACTCATCAAAAAATTTAATTGTCAATAAATACAAATCAACGTTACTGAAGCAGTCAAAACTGCTACCAATGTAATAGGAACTGCGAAAATCTTCCTTTGATTCGTTTTGATAAACCTATAGTATAAAATCATTTTAATTTATACAGAAATTTATAATGATAAATTTTGAAGCGTACGGGAACAATCCACCAAACGTCCTATCCTGGCTGAGAGATGCAGAGAGAGATTTGAGATGACGCTTGAAGATATTAAGGCCCTCGACGCCGCTGATCCACTACGGGAAAAACGCGATCTGTTCAGCATTCCGGAAGGTGTGATTTATCTCGACGGGAATTCACTTGGAGCGCTGCCCAAAGCGACTCCTGATGCGATGAATGACATGATCCACCGACAATGGGGCCAGGATCTGATCCGCTCTTGGAATACCAATGACTGGATCAATGCACCTCGCCGGATCGGTGACAAAATCGGCCGATTGATAGGTGCGACTGAAGGGCAGGTGGTTGCTGCCGATTCCACTTCAGTCAATCTTTTTAAGGCTCTTTCAGCGGCATCTCAGCTTAATTCCGGACGCTCGGTTTTGCTGTCAGAAACAGGAAGCTTCCCAACCGACCCCTACATGATGGAGGGTCTGGCAACAGCCAGCCGAGTCCGACTGATTCCAGAACTTGTTGACCCATCACGGATTACTGATCGCCTCGCTCCGGATATCGCGGTCCTACTGCTCACGCAAATCCACTACAAAAGCGGTGAAGTCTGGGATATGTCAGAGATCACACGACGTGCTCACGAGGCTGGAGCACTGGTGATCTGGGATCTTTCACATTCCGCAGGGGCAATCCCTGTTGAATTGGATGAGTGTAAGGTCGATTTCGCCGTTGGCTGCGGATACAAATATCTCAATGGTGGGCCAGGCGCACCGGCATACATCTACGTCGCCGAGCGTCACCAGTCAAAAGTTAGGCCAGTATTATCCGGCTGGATGGGACATGCCGCGCCGTTTGACTTTGATGACCGCTACACCCCCGGAAAGGGCATGGACCGCTTCCTGTGCGGCACGCCCGGCATTCTGGGGATGTGTGCCCTGGAAATCGGCGTCGACATTTTCCAGACGGTTGATATGAGGGTGCTGAGGAAGAAGTCCCGGCAGCTAGGTGATCTATTCATCGACCTGGTTGAAAAAAAATGTACGGGTTTTGAACTTGCTTCACCAAGGGAAGCAGACATACGGGGCAGCCAGGTTGCTATCCGCCACCCGGACGGCTATGCCATCATGCAGGCACTGATTGAACGCGGTGTGATCGGCGATTTTCGTGCTCCGGATCTCTTGAGGTTCGGATTCACCCCACTCTATACTCGTTATATTGATGTTTGGCAGGCCGTTTCGACGCTAGCTGATATCATGAATTCCAATGACTGGCGCGACGAAAAATATTCAGTGCAGGCAGAAGTGACTTAGGAAGGTCGAGTTGTGTTGAGCTGCAATATAATTTTCCTTTTCGGGGATTGGGAGAAAAACCTCGCCTTGAGTTCAACCCTTTTCACACACAGGCACTGAGGCACACAGTTTAAGGTATACCTAGCCTTTATGCCTATGGTTAACTTTATCGGCTTTATCAGGCTTACAGCTTGTAAACTAAGCTACCGCCTTCAAGCGTCAGTTGTTTACTTTGAAGTAAGGCTTTTCAAAATCCAGGCAAGCGGGTCATAGAAAGCTCCTGCAACCCGTTCCTTGAGGGGGATTATGCCGTTGTCAGTAATTTTTATGTCTTCCGGACAGACCTCAGTACAGCACTTGGTAATGTTGCAGTAACCCAGGCCGAATACATCTTTAAGTTCTTTAAGTCGATTTAGTGTATCGAGAGGGTGCATTGCCAGTGAAGCAATACGTATCAGAAATCGCGGACCTGCAAACTCCTGAACGTTTTGGTCCCTCATTACATGGCAAACATTCTGACACAGAAAGCATTCAATACACTTATGAAACTCCTGAATCCGCTCTATGTCTTCCTGCATCATGCGGTAAGTTCCATCTGTCTCCCTAGGTTTAGGGGTCAGTGGTCTGATGTTTTTGTTGATTTCGTAATTCCAGGAGACATCGGTGACGAGGTCTCTTAATTTGGGGGAGGCGCCGAATGGGTTCAATCTGAAAGGGTTCATCCATCAGAAAAATACTTAGAAGACTCATATTTAAAGAAAGTGGATTTCATATAGATTAAGTATTTTTTTAATATATCTTCGAGCTGGTTCAACCGTTTTTTGAGATCCATCACCCTTTCAAACAGGATACTAATGAAAAACCACCAAAGTCTTTACCAGTGGTCAAACTGGCTTGATTAGTCAAATTTAGACTTTTCATACTTAATGATGCGTGGTGTTTAATTATAATTTTATATTTTCCAAAGAATAAATGCTGCGACTATAGTTCCGGTAATGGCACCACCATAACAGAGGAGAGAGACCAGGAAACTTATTGGCTTCAGACCAATATCAATGAGTGTAAAGCGAAAACGGTGCGCCCAATGAAAAAATGGCAGAGCAATCACAAAAAAAAGGACCAGTTTGACGACGGGATTTTTTACTGCATTGTGAATTCTTTCAAAAGTCACCTCCCCAGCTAATTCAAACGGTAGAATCACTCCAGTGATGATTAGAAGTATTGGAAACACCATAGCGGAGATCATGCCACCTGCAGAAAACAAAAACCACAAGACAGGTTCATTTGATTTTGACATTTTAACTTCCTAATATGAGCCAAGAGATTATCAGGGAGACAACCCCCCAACTGAGATAAACTGCCCCGGCGATTAAAGCATTCGGGATTCTTTCTTCTCCAAGATGGAATACCATGATCTTTGGCGTCAAGTTAAACCATGTGATGGCATGGTACAAAATAAAGGTGAATGAGATCAGATGAAACACCATGCTGGTGGGAGACTTTAAAGACAAAATCAGTGTGGCATAGGCTTCCTGACTGTCTCCAGCTTTTGCAATAAACAATAACAGAAACAGGCAATAGCCTGCGACAAAAAGACTGGTGAATTCTCGGATCACAAAGAGAAAATAGGGTTTGCTTTCCAACCACCAAGTGTTGGAAACAGGTTTTCGGTAGGTGGTCATTATCCCTTACTCCGTGGAATCATCTTTTCCTTGAACCAGTCCAGGGTACTGGAAACCTTTGCTCGCTGGATTGCTGCAGCTGGATCCACATCTTTCGGACATACAACGCTGCACTCTCCTACAAAAGTGCATTCCCAGATCCCCTCATGGCTGGCAATCACTTCCTGACGCTGATTACGGCCCTGATCCCGCGAATCCAAGTTGTAGCGCTGAGCCAAAGCGATGGCCGCGGGCCCAACAAAGTTGGAGTCAAGTGCATAGATGGGACAGGCTGCGTAGCAGAGCATACAATTAATACATAAGGTGTACTGTTTGTAGTGAGCTAGCTCTGCAGGAGACTGAAGATATTCACCTTCTTCAAGGGGTTTTTCCTCCCCTTCCTTTCTGAGAAGATAAGGTTTAACCTCTGTCAGTTTGTTCATGAAATCGTCCATATCAAAGATGAGATCCCGTTCTACTGGGAATCCTTGCAGAGGTTCAACACGAATTTTACGGGAGGGGTAGTCTTTCAGAAAAGCTGAACATGTCAGTTTTGGAACACTGTTGACCATCATTCCACAACTCCCACAGACACCCATGCGGCAGGACCAGCGATAGGAAAGTGTGCCATCAATTTCATCCTTGATGTAGTTGATGGCATCGAGAACTACCCAGTCATCCCTAAAGGGGACTTCGTAACTTTTAATAAAAGGTTCATTATCTTTGTCAGGATAATATCTAAAAATTTCCATCTCAAAAGTTTCAGACACTTTCACTCCTCTTTTCCATAAACACGTTCTCCTGGTGGCCATTTAGTAATGGCGACATCTTGATATTCGATACGGCTTTCAGTCTCGGTTCGATACGCAAGAGAATGCCGCAGAAAATTCTCATCATCTCTGTTTAAAAAGTCAGTGCGTTGATGAGAACCTCGACTTTCCCTTCTTGACAATGCGCTAAAAATGATTGATTCTGCAACGTCAATCATGTTCTCAAGCTCTAAAGCTGAAGTCAATTCCGTATTGAAATTCAGACTTTTGTCCTCAATAAGTATCGAAGAAAATCGGTCTTTCAATTCTTCGATTTTGTTGCATGCCTCCTTTAAACCAGACTCTGAACGAAAGATACCCACACTCTGTTCCATGACTTGATGTATCTCCTTACGGAGGGTGGCAATTCGCTCAGAACCTCCATCTTTTTGCAAGAAGTCTCGAGTGATTCTTTTATACTCATCGGCTCCCTGTTTTTCAAGTGCTTCCAGATTAATCTCGGAATGTTCGTTAGCAAAAACTGCTGCTGCATTTCCTGCTCGGGCACCATAGACCAAGATTTCAGTCAGTGAATTTGATCCTAGTCGATTGGCCCCATTAATGGAAACGCAGGCGCATTCACCGGCAGCAAAAAGTCCGGGTAAAATTGTTCTACAATCTATAGTTGTATCGATACCCCCCATCATGTAGTGGACTACAGGTCGAACGGGAATTGGCTCATAGACTGGATCAATCCCTATGTAATTTTTTGTGAGTTCCCTTACAAATGGAAGTTTCTTGTCAATTTTCTTCTTTCCTAAATGTCGTATATCTAAGTGTACTACATCTCCAAAAGGCCCGGTGATAGTCTTTTCTTTCTCACGTTCTTTTATAAAGGCTTGGCTTAACCTGTCTCTGGGGCCTAGTTCCATGCTTTTATTGACTGGATGCTTGGGATCTTCAATGTCTAGAGGCATTCCCAGATCATAGTCTTGGAGATACCGGTAGCCTTCCTTATTAACAAGGATGCCTCCTTCTCCTCGGGCCGCTTCAGTAATAAGTATACCTGTTCCTGGCAGACCTGTGGGATGATACTGTATGAATTCCATGTCCTTCAATGGAATACCAGCCCGGTAGGCCATAGCCATTCCGTCACCTGTCTTAATCGCCCCGTTAGTAGTGAAGGGGAAAACACGGCCTGCTCCCCCTGTGCACATGATAACCGACTTTGCAGCTATAACCTTCATGATCCCGGAGCGCATTTCAATGGCCGTTACACCTTGGCACCTCCCATTTTCAACCAAAATTTTAGTAGCAAACCATTCATCATGACGGATGACATTATTGTATTTCAGAGAAGTTTGGAAAAGTGTATGAAGCAAATGGAAGCCCGTTTTATCAGCAGCAAACCAAGTCCGTTCTATCTTCATTCCTCCGAACGGGCGGACAGCTACAGTACCGTCAAGCTCCCGAGACCATGGACAGCCCCAGTGCTCCATCTGTATCAATTCTTTAGGAGCTTCATTCACAAATAGTTCCACTGCATCCTGATCACACATCCATTCACCTCCTCCAATGGTGTCCAAACAGTGATCATTGAAACTATCATTGTCTTTGATAACCGCTGCAGCACCCCCTTCAGCAGCCACAGTATGACTTCGCATTGGAAAAACCTTACTAACCAAAGCGATTTTTAGTTTGGGATTTGTTTCACCAATAGCAATGGCCGCTCTTAATCCTGCACCTCCTCCTCCCACTATAACAATATCATACTGAAGAGCCATTTGTATTAACCTAATAGTGTCATTTTGATAACAAATTCACCTTTAATTATTTATTTTATAAAAGCAAAATTAAAAAATATAGGCCCAATTAAGGGAAAGTACTAAATTAATTTTGTTCTAAATTGCTTAATTGTGAGATCAAATCTTCATATCGCAAGAACCCTCTTAACGAAATTCTTTATTGCAAATAGTTGAACTGGAAACCTGAAAAATAATTTAAAGACCACTCAAACTAAACCACTGTTCCAACGCCTTCACCTAATTCGTTTTCAAAAGAGAACGAAACAATTGCATCGCAACTTAATATTACACAGAAAATGAGAGCGATGTAAAGGAAGTAGCGATGCAAATTCTGAAATAGCAGTAGAAATCGTTCTCCACGATATTTCTGGGGCTTCCCTCCGACCGCACAAGCCGGTGGAGTGAAGAAAAACGCACGGTAATAAGCTTTCCGGTAATAGTAGCAGGTGAGCCTGAAGCCGGCGGGAGCCCAGAGAATAAGAAATGCCGGTGAAAGAGGCCACCATTCGAATTCAAGCAGGGGAGCATAAAAACGGAGAAAGGTAGGGGCCCCATTGATAGTGTTCATTCTGGAATGCAGCCCAGGTAGAATACAGGATGAATGCAAGCAATCCCATAGCTGTGAAAAATGGCCCGATCCACCAGTTATCTCCTCGAGATGTCTCCATAAAGGACGGATGTTGCTGTTCGATGGATATATTCCTTTGCATGTGACTTCTTACAAAATGATTATAATTCAACAAATGCCGGTATTATAGTTCACTTATGCGAAGCAGAACAAGCATAATGAAGATTCGCTATAAAAAAGATTACAAGGATGGTGAGGAAAAGTAGTGAAAAGAATTATATCCGGGAATGATACTAAATCTTTTCAGCTAATAATTTATAGGGAGGTGCCGGCAACCACCCGCTGTCGTTGAGGAAACAACAGCAAGTGTCACCGGACAGATTAGTGTGACTATGACGCCAAAATTATTTCAGCAGCCTGAGATATCAGACATCATAGTAAAGGGAGAATTCATAAGGATGTGGGCGCAGTCTGAGTGCGTCAACTTCACGCTCACGTTTGTAACTCAGCCATGTGTCTATTACATCCTGTGTGAATACATCTCCTTTCAAGAGGAATGCATGGTCTGCCTCAAGCGCGTCCAACGCGGCATCCAATGAGCCGACTACAGATTTTATTTCTTTCATCTCTTCAGGCTTGAGATCGTATAAATCCTTGTCAACTGGCTCAGGCGGCTCAATCTTGTTCAGTATGCCATCCAATCCGGCCATCAGCAAAGCCGGGAAAGCATAGTATGGATTGCTGCTTGGATCAGGAGTCCTGAATTCAATGCGTCTTGCGCTTTCACTGCTGGAATACATTGGAATTCGTACACAGGCACTGCGGTTACGTTGTGAATATACCAGGTTAATCGGTGCTTCATATCCCGGAACAAGCCTCCTGTATGAATTTGTTGTTGGCGCGATAAAAGCACAAAGCGCGTCAGCATGCTTAAGCAGACCACCTATATAATGACGTGCGGTATCACTGAGTAGCGCGTAATTGGCAGGATCATAAAACACATTTTTCCCATTCTTCCAGAGACTTTGATGAACATGCATTCCAGAGCCGTTATCCATGAAAATCGGCTTGGGCATCATTGTTACAGTTTTACCGTGACTTTTACCCACGTTTTTGACAATGTATTTGTACAAAAGCACCTTATCCGCCATGCGAGTCAGGCTGTCATAGCGCATGTCGATTTCAGCCTGTCCACCTGTTCCCACTTCGTGGTGATGAACTTCCACATCAACGCCAACCTGCTGCAGAGTTTTTACCATGTCTGAGCGGATGTCCTGCATGTGGTCCATCGGTGCTACCGGAAAGTATCCTTCCTTGTAACGCGGCTTGTAGCTGAGGTTCTGCTGGGAGTTATCTCCCGTGTTCCAGGCACCTTCAACGGAGTCCACGTGATAAAAGCCTTCATTGTAGGTCTGGTCAAAACTGACGTGGTCGAAGATATAAAACTCCAATTCCGGACCCCAGTAACTTAAATCGGCAACTCCTGTGGATTTAAGATATTGCTCTGCTTTCTGCGCGAGGAACCTTGGATCTCTTGTGTATGGCTGTGCCGTAACAGGATCCTTGATGTTGCAGGTGATGCTGAGGGTTTGGTGTTTTGTGAAAGGATCAAGAAAAGCTGTTTCCGGATCAGGGAAAAGCAGCATGTCGCTTTCCTGAATGGCCTGAAAACCTCTGATGCTTGAACCGTCAAAACCGATTCCTTCTTCAAACAAATCATCATCTAAACCGGAAATTGGAAGTGAAAAATGGTGCCATGTTCCAGGAAAATCGCAGAACTTTAAATCTACGAATTCTACATTGTTCTCACTGGCATATTTCATTAATTCTGTCTGATTCATTTATTCTCCTTGAACAAAATATATTTTAGGTTTATTGCGAGGTACTCTTGGAGGACCGTTCTATATAATCAATCACTGATCCTTTTAAACAAGTACACAGTAAAATGATTTTAGTATAGTCTCCTTTAAATATAACGAAATAAAAAACTGTACCAACCCCTACCTGCCTCAAAGATTATGCCAATACAGATTATTTTCGATATAATTTTGCAACCTATTGAATTTATTAATTTATATAATAAATTTTTTAAATGTTGAAAATTGGATTGTTATATATAGCGCCCTATAATTAGACACTATTTAATATAACTGATTAAAAATTAGGCACTTACAGCAAGATCAGAAATTAATGTTTATTTAAAAAATTAGTTTAAATTCTGAGCAGACTGGAGTGAAGCGGCTTTTTCTGAAAGACTGAACGCGAAAATCGGAAAAAGCTCAGGCGAAAAATTATACCTGACATCCTTTAATAAGCAAGTGAAAGGTTCGATTTCGAGCATATTTTAGCTGAGTTATGAACCAGGCACATGGATGATAAAATCCTCAGCCTGATGAAATATCCATAGTGAAAGTATTTTGCGGTAATGAACGGCTTAAGAATTCGATTGAAAGGTACTCGATACTATGACAACATTGCTCTGCTGATTTCAGTGAATGATTGGTAAAAACATTTTTTTAAATTGGATCAAAGGAGAAAAAATATGGGAACACATACCGGCAAATGTCTTTGCGGTGACGTGACTATCGAAGTTTCCGGTGAACCTGTTATGCAGGGAAATTGTCACTGTATTGACTGCAGAAAAAATACAGGCGCGGGATTTGCCACGATACTGTTTTTCAAGGAAGAGCAGGTAAGCTTAATCAGCGGAGAGATAAACAGTTATCAGTACACTGCCGACAGTGGCAACAAGAAAACTAAGCATTTCTGCAAGCGCTGCGGTTCAGTGGTTTCCGGAATTAATACTGGCAGACCCGGGATCAAGTCAATTTATGTGGGAATTCTTGATGACGGCAGTTTTGTCAAGCCGGAGTTCAATGTTTACACATCAAGGGTTTTGCCGTATATAAACATTGATGAAACACTGAACAACTTTGAAAAAGGCAAACAGTAGCAGCATGTTTGAGACTGTGCTGAAAATTTAAAGCTGACAACTAATTTGTTAACAATCTTAAAAATATAAAAATGGAACTAAAAGATAAAGTAGTAGTAATTACAGGTGCCGCCCAGGGTTTGGGACGTCAATTCGCCTTGGACTGCGCGGGAAACGGAATGAAAGTCGCACTTGCGGATATAAATCCGGAAGCGCTGGAAAAAACACGGAAGGAATGTGAGGACAAAGGAATCGAAGCACGAGGCTACGAACTGAATGTAACAGATGAATCACAGGTGGAAGCAGTTTATTCCCAGGTTGTCAGTGATTTTGGCACACTTGACGCCACGGTCAACAACGCGGGAATATTGCGTGACAGTCTGCTGGTCAAGGTAAAGGATGGTGAAATCAGGAAGTTTCCGCTTTCAAAATGGCAGGAGGTAATTGATACAAATCTCACCGGAGTCTTTCTCTGCGGACGTGAGGGTGCCGCACAGTTTTTAGCACAGAAAAAGACCGGTGTGATCGTGAACATTGCCAGCGTTGCCCGTTCAGGAAATTTTGGCCAGAGCAATTATTCCGCTGCAAAAGCAGGCGTTTCCGCCATGACAGTGCTTTGGGCACAGGAACTGGCACAGCATGGAATCAGGGTCGCGGGAGTCGCTCCTGGTTTTACTGCCACAGAAATGGTAGTTTCACTGCGTGATGATATAAAGGAAAAATTCGTCAAGAGCATCCCCCTGCGACGATTTGCCGAACCTACTGAAATGTCTGATGGAGTATTGTTTATCCTCAGGAATGATTACTTTACCGGAAGAATGCTGGAGATTGACGGCGGAGCCAGAATTTGACAGGATTGTCCGGATCAGTACAAAATTTACTGCTCTATACAATATCAATTCTAATCTGGGGTTCCAGTTGGCTGGCTATAAAGTTTCAGCTGGGATATGTCGATCCGATGGTTTCGGTGGCCTATCGCTTCCTGCTTGCTTCCGGAATTTCCTGGATTTACTGCAGGTATTCCGGACGCTTGATGCGCTTTGGCCTGCGTGACCACATTTTCATGTTCATACAGGGCTCGTGCCTGTTTTCCCTGAATTACCTGCTTTTCTACATTTCTGAGCTTACGCTCACCAGCTGGCTTCCTGCAGTAATATTCAGCACCATGGTTGTGATGAATATGCTTAACGGTATCATTTTTCTGAAAAACCGTTTTGAGCTTCGTATGGGGGTGGGAGCTTGTCTTGGGATTGCAGGAATAGTGCTGGTTTTCTGGCCGGAAATAACTGATTTTGAAAGCGGCAGTGAAAACCTTACAGCCGCGGCAATTGCTGTTCTGGCTACATATCTTGCTTCCTTGGGAAACATCGCCTCAGCCCGTAACCAGCGTCATGGTGTTCCGGTTATTGAAGCAAATACTTACGGCATGACCTACGGTGCACTGTTGATGCTGGTTTTGGCACTGACTGCAGGAAAGGAATTAACCATAGAGATGACTGCTGTTTATATCAGCTCCCTGCTGTTTCTCTCTGTGTTTGCCTCTATCATTGCCTTTTTAAGTTACCTGACTCTGCTGGGCAGGGTTGGAGTTGACAGAGGGGCTTATGCCACACTGATTATTCCGCTTGTCGCGCTTGGAATTTCCACAGTTTACGAGGGCTATCAGTGGTCTGCATACGCTGGATTCGGCATGACGATGATTATCACCGGAAACCTGCTGATTCTCAAGCGCGGTTCAGCTTGAGTTCCTTTGCTGGAGGACAAATTCATCAATGCTTTTCAGGTGAGAATCAATTATATCTTGAGGCAAGAAACTGGAGCGGAATCCGTTTTTGGCAATTTCAACAATGTCCTGCTCACTTAGGTTGAGGCCTTTTTGGGTGGCAAGAAAATTATCAATCATGTAACCGCCAAAATAAGCCGGATCATCCGAATTGATGGTGACACGAATTCCCTGATCCAGCATTTTTTTCAGGTTATGGTCTGCCATTTTGTCAAATACACGCAGCTTGATATTTGAGAGCGGACATACGGTTAAAGGCATTTGTTTCTGCACCAGACGCTGTACCAGCTTTTGATCTTCAGTGCAGCGTACTCCGTGATCAATCCGGGAAACTCCGAGTAAATCCAGAGCCTGCCAGATATACTCCGGAGGACCTTCCTCGCCGGCATGAGCCACTTTACGCAAGCCGTTTTCAGCAGCTCTGGCGAAGGCGCGTTCAAAATTTTCCGGAGGAAATCCTACTTCTGATGAGTCAAGTCCGATTCCTTCAATCCAGTCCCTGAACGGCAGAGCTGCTTCCAAAGTTGCCAATGCGGATTCCTCACTGAGGTGCCTTAAAAAACAGAGGATCAGGAATGATGTTATACCGAATTGTTCACGGGCATCGTCCAAAGCATTGTAAATTCCGGTTATCACGGTATTGATTGATATTCCGCGGTCAGTATGAGTTTGCGGGTCAAAAAATATTTCCACATGTCTCACATGCTCACTGTGCATTCTTTCCAGGTAAGCCCAGGTCAAATCATAAAAATCCTCAGTCTGCTGCAGCACTCCTGCTCCGGCGTAATAAATATCAAGGAAAGACTGTAAATCGCTGAACTGGTAGGCCTGCCTGACTTCTTCGACTGAAGAGTAAGGCAGCTCAACTCCATTGCGTTCAGCCAGTTCAAACATAAGTTCCGGCTCCAAAGACCCTTCGATGTGCAGGTGCAGTTCTGCTTTGGGAATTCCTTTGATCAATTTTTCCATAATTTTAACTCTCAGATTTTTTCTGCAATTATGACATAAAGAAAATGATTTATCTGTTCGTGAAACGCAAGTCGATTGCAAATCTACTGTTTATTTGACTTTACTCAATACCCCCTTCAGGTATTATTTAGAGAATCACAGTAATGCAGAGTCTGCTTTATTTGGACATGAATCGACTTAAGCCACACTTTTCAGGTTATAGAAAATGGAAAGAATAAACTGGGGAATTTCTGGAATGCACTGTGACGGCTGTGCTGCGCGGCTGCAAAAAGTGCTTGCGGCAGTTTCAGGCATTCAGTCTGCCGAAGTATCTTTTGCGGATGAAAATGCGTCAGTCGAATATGATTCGGCTGGTATTGAACCTGGACAAATACAGAAGGCCATTGAAAACGCGGGATTTGAAGTGAGCCACTGAATAAATATTCGAGGCTAATAAATTGTTTTAAACTGCAGAAAACTGCGTGGAGGGTAAGTTTGTTTGAGGTAAAATCAGATTATGTTCCCCGTCAAGTTGCAGCTCATGTATTGAACTTGCACCATAGACGTTCGGGAATGAAACGTACTGCTCCGGAAACCAGTGCCCATGGCCAGAGCGGAACGGTGGAGGACAACACTTTTTTTTCAATCATGTCAGCCATCAGTTGAGCACTTTTTTCTGCTGAAATCAGGAAGGGTCGGAATTTTCTGTTACTATTGATGGCCGTATCGATGAATCCGGGATTAATAACGGTCACCGCAATATTATGCTGAGTGAGATGATAGCGGATTCCTTCCATGTATGTGGATAATGCCGATTTAGAAGCAGAATAAGCAGGAATGTTTGACAGTCCGCGAAAACCTGCAACAGAGGAAATTCCCACAATCTGGCCGCCTCGCTGTTTTTTCATGATTTCCGCTCCGGCATCAATGGTGGCCATTGCTCCAAGCAGGTTTATTTCGATAATTCTTCGGTCCAGGTGAAATGTACCTTCACCGGGAAGACTTCTTTCTCCAATTCCGGCATTGGCGATAACGATCTTTGTACTGCCGAGTTTTTCCGCAAGATTAAACAGGACTTCCCTGACATCATCATATTTGCCAACGTCCAGTGCGGCAATCTCTACGGAATTATTTCCGCTAAGCTCATCCTGAAGTTTTACCAGCAGTTCCAGCCGTCTGGCGCATAAGCCAAGCCCGTAACCTCGTTGGGAAAACTCAACTGCCAAAGCACGGCCGATTCCGGAGCTGGCGCCGGTGATTAAGACTGATTCCGGCATTTCATGATTCCTGCCGGCTTCCTCGTCCAGTCATCCAGCCCAGGCCCACACCCACTGCCACCCAGATTGTTGTTGTGAGACTTCCGGAAGACAGCAGCCAGAGCAGTAGATAAACAGCTAGAGCACCATATTGCAGCTGATGCTGGCTTTGAAAAAGTGCGCTCCATTCCTTTAATTTAGCGGATATCTCCTGGATCAGGTTTTCCATATTTTCTACCGAAATTAATTTGTGGTGGAGATTTTACTACATTATTTTAAGTTTGTATCGAGGGACGGACAGATTCAAGTTTAACTTGAACACACAAATTTGTTGCTTCTTTTTTGCCGGTATTCTAAAATGCAAAGGCTTGGGAGTGATGCCGTAGTGGCGGAATTGGTAGACGCGCTAGGTTCAGGGTCTAGTGTTCATTGGACGTGGGAGTTCGAGTCTCCCCTACGGCACCAGACCTGCCTTCCTGTGTGCTGTAGAAAACATTCCCGGATTTCCTATAGACCTTCCTTAAAAAGGCCAGATAGCTCAGTCGGTAGAGCAACGGACTGAAAATCCGTGTGTCGGTGGTTCAATTCCACCTCTGGCCACCACATATTAGTTAATAATATCAATATTTAAAAGATATAGATCGAAATAACATATTTTCCTATTTTTTGTTCCCCCACCGTATCCCCCACCTGTTTTATCAGTTTTCGACTGTTCATTTGATACTAATGAAAGTACAATATCCTTGTATATTTAACCCATTTACAAAGGAAAATATATGGGACAAGTACAATTATCAGACAGACAAAGTAGTTTTATCTTTTACCTCGTCCATCATGGGAAGGGACGCACTGAAGCAGCACGTCTTGCTGGCTTTGCTGCACCTCGGCAAAGTGCTTTTAATCTGACACAATCACCAAAAATCATAGCCAAAATCCGGCAAGAGCGAAACAAAGTTTACCAAACCGAGCTTGCGACTACTGCTGTTAAGACACTGAAGGAAGTTATGGAGGATATGGACGCACCAGCCAGTGCAAGGATTGCAGCTGCCAGAACGTCTCTAGAGCTTGCTGGAGACATTGGTAAACACAGTGTGGCAAATCGTAACCAAGACCGCTCCCTAGCTGAAATGACCCCGGAAGAATTGTCAGCTATTATTGACAGATGGGAAGGTGAAAAAGCAGCACTTGCCAAGGATATTACGCCTGTTTGATAAAGGATTATGTACGTTAACGGGCATTATCGTACATATAAAAACAGTGTTTTATCAACCCCTTTCATAGAGGCCACCCCACCCCCTGCCATACCCAAAAGAGTGCAAGCATTGTGATTATGGACTGCAACAGAAATGCGCAAGAAAACGAACCTTTACTTTGTTATTTGAAAATATTGCTATGGAGGGTGTCTGACTGTGAAGAATTAGTGGGGGTTCAGATTAAGCATCTAGGCAGAAATGCGATTAACTACTTTAAGTATCTTATGGGGTGGTACAAGCGAGCCCCCCGGGGGGGCTGTATGCTGAGCCTACCCCCCCATCACTCCTAAGTTCATCAATCTCCTGCATGCCAACCAAGCCAGCGTATAGCACTTCATCAGTTACCTGACTGACGCTCAGTCCAGTACGCTCTGACATTGCCACAAGGGTGCGCTTTAGGTCGGGGTGAATGGTTGCACTGAGTACTGGGGTTCAGGCCAGTTGATAGGCATGAAATAGTCAAAGA
Source organism: SAR324 cluster bacterium REDSEA-S27_B3 (assembly GCA_001627865.1). Classification (GTDB taxonomy): domain Bacteria; phylum SAR324; class SAR324; order SAR324; family NAC60-12; genus Arctic96AD-7. The sequence goes on along the minus strand of LUQO01000052.1, from coordinate 62 downwards.
GAAATCTGTGGAAGAACTCAATGCTCAGCTTGTAAGTCTTGTAGGAGAGAATGGTGCAGAGA
>LUQO01000051.1 GCA_001627865.1 SAR324 cluster bacterium REDSEA-S27_B3 | reverse complement strand
CAAGAACAACAAGCAGAAGCCCTTTCCCGTGCAATGAAAAAAGCTCAGGAAACTCACTTGGATCAGTTAGCGACAAAACATGATCATTCGTAAGCAAAACTGGAGCTTATAAAATGGATGATAGGTACTGCAGGTGCAATTATCGGAATATTGTTTGCTTTGCTCCGTTTTCTTCTGCCTGCGGTATGATTATCATTGATAGACATTGCTCAAATTCTCCTCATAAGGCGGTCCTATAATTCCTTTATCTGTAATCAGACCTGTAACCAACTCATTCTGAGTTACATCAAAAGCAGGATTCTGGACTTTCATGTTTTCCGGAGCAGTCCTGCTCAGACCGAAATGAGTGACTTCTTCCGGAGTTCTTTGCTCAATTAAAATGTCTTTACCGTGCTCAGTGTTAAAGTCAATGGTTGAGTACGGACAAGCAAAGTCACGTCCAGTCCGGACTGTTTGAGTTCCCAGCTTGTAAGTCGAGCTCCCTGAAGCAGCGGGCGGGTTTCACTGGAATAAACACGAAACTTAAGTCCATTTCGGTGTGCGAGATACATTGGAGCCGTGGCGGTGCCAATCCCTGTGGTGGCCAGCGCTCCGGCATTACAGTGTGTCAATACCCCAATGTCTTTTTTTATAAGGGAAACTCCGTTATTACCAATGTCTAAACATAACTGCACATCCTCCTCATGAATGTGAATCGCTTCTTCTTCAAGGTGCTTGTACAAATCTTCTGAAATATCTCCGGAAAAAGAATTTGCGTGTTTCACCATTCTGTCAAGCGCCCATTTTAAATTGACTGCAGTGGGACGGGCGCTGTCCAGATATTCTGCGTTTACTCTAATTTCCGCAATAAATCTGTTTATATTCAGCGCGGTTTTATCCCTAATTGCCACAAGTAAACCGTATGCTCCTGCCACGCCGATTGCGGGGGCTCCCCGTACTTTCAGCTGCTTGATGGACTCCCACACCTGCTCAACAGTTTCCTGCTTTTCTTCAACCACTTCATGGGGCAGCTGTGTTTGATCAAGAAAAAATAATTCTCCAGCATTCCAGCGAATGGTTTCAGGCAGTGATGACATTATTGTTTGAAAATTTGTTAAGTGTAAGAGACTAATAATTTATTCCACGCAAAATATCACAGCACAACCACTGAGATTGCTCAAATCAAAAACATATAATTAATTCCTTGGATTTGATTTATAAATGTACTGAATCCAAGTTAAGTATTTGTTTGGCTTGATGTTTTTAATCAAAAGCATATAATCACACATCAGTTCGGATAGTATTTATTTGAATGTCAGTTTAAACCGTTGAAAGTTATTCTTATCATCTTAGCAGTATTTGTTCTCAGCTTTTTTTCATGGAAAGCACAAATATAAAAACTAAAATAATCTGCACAATAGGGCCTGAGACAGAATCATTTGAAATGATTCAGCGCATGGCTGGTGCAGGAATGAATATCGTGAGACTGAACATGTCGCATGGTGATCATGACTGGCATCAGCGAGTAATCAAGCACGTCAAAACACTTAACCGCAAAGTTAAATTTCCTATCGCGATTATGCTTGATACACAAGGTCCTGAAATACGCACTGGTCATCTTTCCTCTGATCTGGATCTGAAAAAAGGCTCTGTGATTTCAATAATGATACGAGGGGCAAGTGAGGCAGAGGAAACATCAATTCATATTGACTACGATGATCTGATCAGCACAGTCCATGCTGGAGAAAAAATTACTGTGGACAATGGTTTGATCAATCTGGAAGTGCTTGAAAAACATGAACGCATGATGCGCTGTCGTGTGCTGGATGGCGGGATTTTAAAGAGTAAAAGTCATGTCAATCTTCCGGGAGTGCGTATTAATTTACCGGCAATCACCCAGAAAGATCGTCGAGACATATTATTTGGCATTAAACACGATGTTGATTACATTGCCCTTTCTTTTGTCAGGGAAGCTGCTGATATTTTACAATTAAAGGATTTACTTGGTGACAAAGTAGGAAAAATAAAGATTGTCGCTAAAATTGAAGATCAGGAAGGAGTTGCCAACGTTGAGGAAATCATATCAGAAGTCGATGGTATCATGGTCGCCCGTGGAGATTTAGGGATAGAAATACCAATCCACTCTGTCCCGGGCGTGCAGCGCAATATTGTCAGATCATGCGCGGAACAGGGGAAAAGGGTAATTGTTGCCACTCATTTACTTGAATCAATGATCAAAAACCCGATTCCTACCCGTGCGGAAGTTACTGATGTAGCAAATGCTATTTATGAAGAAGTTGATGCAGTAATGTTATCAGGTGAAACTACAGTAGGGAAGTATCCGCTGCGCTGTATTGACCAATTGGTCAATATTGCCGGTGACGTGGAAAGGCACCCCGGACTGCGTTTTGTAAACAAACTTAACACGGACAATGATAAACAAAAATTTTCACTCGCTGCAGTGGAACTTGCCGAATCACTGGGAGCTCGCTGCATAGTTGTTATCACTCGACGTGGTATAACGGCAGATATGGTTTGTAATTGCCGTCCTGTTAACAGTGATATTTATGCTTTCACGAATGTTAGCCAGGCCAGAAGAACTATGATGATGGGACGCGGGATCAGACCTTTCAGAATTGCCTTCAGCCAGGATCCGGAGAAAACTCTTCAAACCGCATTCAAAGTGCTCAAGGATCGGGAAGGATTTAAGTCTGATGAAAAGGTTGTGGTTATATCAGATGTGCTTGCCGGGTCTGGAAAAATTGACGCAATTCAGATTCGTCATCTTCCCTGACAACTCTTTTGAATTAACCCACTGAAAATTGAACCTCATGTACGCTCTACAACTGTAGCGATTCCCTGCCCGAGTCCAATACACATAGTTGCCACACCAAGTGAAACATCCTGCTCCTGCATCTCATGCAGCAGAGTTCCGAGAATACGTGTGCCTGAACAGCCAAGGGGATGGCCAAGAGCAATTGCCCCGCCGTTGCGATTTACTTTTTCATCAATCAAATCACCAATTTTTAAATCACGCAGGACTGTCAGAGACTGAGCGGCAAAAGCCTCATTCAGCTCAAATAATTCGATATCTTCAATTTCAAGACGGCAGCGTTTCAGTGCTTTGTTTATCGCAGGAACAGGCCCGTATCCCATGATTGCAGGGTCAACACCTGCAGTGGCCATCGATTTGATTTTTGCCAGCGGGTACAACCCCAGATCCTTTGCCTTTTGTGAAGACATCATCAAAACCGCCGAAGCGCCGTCAGAAATTGCTGAAGAATTACCTGCTGTAACAGTTCCGGAGGCTGGATTAAAAACCGGAGGCAATGCAGCAAGCGCTTCCATGTTTGCATCATGGCGGATTACTTCATCTTCTGTACAGAGCTTTAATTTGCCTTCTTCGTCATGACCTTCGATCGGCACAATTTCCTTTTCAAATCGTTTGGTTTTTGTTGCATTTGAGGCATTATTGTGTGAACGTAAAGCAAATTCGTCCTGATCCTGACGTGATATTTTATGCAGGATTGAGAGCATTTCCGCAGTCAATCCCATCATTCCCGATGCTTTTGCTGAAAATTTACTTGTGCTTGGATTCGGATCCAATCCATGATCCATCGGCACATGACCCATGTGTTCAACTCCTCCGCAGATAAAAACTTCTCCCAGACCACACATGATTGACATTGCCGCAGTGTGCACAGCCGTCATCGATGAACCGCACAAACGATTGACAGTCTGTGCTGAACAGCTGTGAGGCAGCGGGGTTAACAATGAGGCAAAACGGGCGATATTGAAACCCTGCTCTTTGGTCTGGTTGACACATCCCCAGATTACGTCTTCCACATCATCCGGATTGAGCTGAGGATATCGTTCCAATAACTCAATGATCAACGCGGCTGACAAATTTTCTGCACGTACATTCCTGAACATACCACCTTTTGAGCGCCCCATTGGTGTACGGACAGCATCAACAATTACAGCATCTTGCATATTACCTCTTCGATATTGTTATTTTTCTGTTAGGTCGGTCGTTTATCCAACAATTTACAAACAATCACTGAATCTGATGAAACAACCGCTTGTCCTTTACCATTTTCCTGATTTGCTCCGTCGGTTCATACAATTTTCCTAATGGTTTGAGTTTTTCTGCTCTCCGCAGTAATTCATCCAAGCCTACTGTATCAGCCCAACGGAAAATTCCCCCCCGGAAAGGGGGAAATCCAAGTCCATATATCAATCCCATATCAACTTCCATTGGAGTTTCGACGATATTATCTTCCAGACATCTTGAGCTTTCCATCAACATAGGAAGCATCATCCTGTCAATTATATCATCATCACTGATGTCATCTCCGGAGCCTGTATTCAAATCCCGGAGAATATTTTCCGTTTCCGGATTTGGTTCTTTTTTTGGCTTACCTTTTTTATCTGTAGAATGGATGTAAAAACCTTTTTCGTTTTTCTTGCCAAACCATTCATTTTCAAACATTTTTGAAATGATGGTGGGAACTTCCTGACTCATGCGATCAGGATACCCTTCGGCCATCACGCTGCCGGCATGATAAGCAGTGTCAATTCCCACTACGTCCAGCAGGTTTGCAGGACCCATTGGCCAGCCAAATTTTTCCATTACTTTATCTAAATGCACATAATCCACTCCGTCATTTATCAAACCGGTGAAGCCTGCGAAATAAGGAAACAACACTCGATTCACAAGAAAACCCGGACAATCATTGACCACGATCGGGCTTTTGCCCATTGCTGCTGCATAGGCAACTGTGGAAGCAATAGTTGATTCGCTGCTTTTTTCTCCGCGAATTACCTCAACCAGGGGCATCCTGTGAACCGGATTAAAAAAATGCATTCCGCAAAACTGTTCCGGACGTTCCAGTCCTTTTGCCAGTTTAGTAATTGAGATGGTAGAGGTATTTGAAGCCAGAATTGCGTTTTTGTTAATAATTGATTCAGTTTCAGCCAGCACAGCGTTTTTTACACTTGCCTTTTCTACCACTGCCTCAACTACAAGATCAGCGTCTGCAAGGCTGTCATAAGAAAGTGTTGGAGTGATGTCGGTTAAAATATCAGTCATTTCCTCTGTTTTCATTTGTCCGCGGTCAATGCGTTTTTGCATAATTTTAGCTGCTTCTTTCATGCCCAGCTCCAGTTGAGACTGGGCAATATCCTTCATGGAAATAGGAACCCCTTTATAGGAAGACTGATAAGCAACTCCTCCACCCATAATGCCTGCGCCAAGAACTGCGGCACGTTTTACAGGAACAGCTAGTTTTTTTGAACTCCGGGCGTTTTTCTTCAGCAACTGGTCTCCCAAAAATAATCCTATTAATGAAGTTGCTTCCGGGGTTTTTGCAAGTTCGGCAAATCCTTCGGCCTCAATTCCCAGTGCTCCTTTTAGTGGAAGGTTTGCGCTGGCCTGCATCACACCTACAATAGTCAAAGGAGCAGGATAGTTTGGTCCTGCTTTTCCGGCAATGAATGCACGTGCAGTCTCAAAAGTCATCATTGCCTCATTTTCATTCAGCATTAAGGCCTGCTGTTTTTCCTGACGTTTTGTCTGCCAGTCCAGTTCTCCGTTTATTGCTCTATGAAGCAGGTCCAAAGATGCTTCCCTCAAAATATCCGGTTCTACAACCGCGTCAACTGCTCCTGCCTCCAGAGCAGTTGTGGGCTTGTTATCTTTTCCACCAGCAATCCATTCAATTGCATTGTCTGCTCCTATCATTCTGGGAAGGCGTGACGTTCCACCGAATCCCGGCAGCAATCCTAGTTTTACTTCAGGGAAGCCGACTTTTGCTTCAGTTGATGCCACACGATAAGTACATGCCAGGCATAATTCAAATCCGCCTCCAAGTGCATATCCATTGATTGCACTCACACTGGGGATGCCCAGATTTTCAAGATCGGAAAATACCTGTTGGCTGTCTTTTACCCATTCAGTCAGCTTTTCGAGTGGTGCCTGAAAACCCTCCAGAAACTGATTAATATCTGCACCAACAATGAATGTATCTTTAGCGCTTGTGATCAGCAATCCCTTAACGGTTTTGTTCTTTTCAAGCAGTTTTACAGCCTCATCAAGTTCCTGCAGTGAGTTATGATCAAATTTATTGACTGATCCATCCTGTGCGTCAAAAATCAGTTCAACAACATCGTTTTCCAGAGCACGGCTTTGTATTGACTGGCCTTTATATTCCATAAAATATGATTGTGTTTAAATAATTAAAAAGTTATATCAAGTGCATCAAAGTTTTGCTTTTTACCTCCCTCAAGCAAAGCATTAAATTGAGGTATGATGGCTTCCACGAAATAACGGGTGGTTTTTATTTTGTTTGCATAAAAAAGTGCATCCTCATTTTCCTCCAGTAAACCTGATTTATCAAGGTTATCGGCTCCCTCTGTTTCCCGGATTTTTTCCAATTCCTCTGAAGCCACCATTGCCTGCTGCAATAACAACCATCCTGCAGTAACAGAAGAAATAAACATCAGGAATGGTGTTGCATATAGCGCGAGGGCTTTCATGCCTCTTGTATTCATTATTTCCTGTGATGATACAGATGTTTCGTAAAGAGACTCACAGTAACCTTCAAAAGTATTTAATAAACTACCCAATTCCGGATGATCCTTGTGTTCAGTAATGAGTTGGCTGAAATGCTGCATCAGTTGCTGAAATAGCGCACCTTCATTGCGGAGCATTTTTCTGCCGATTAAATCCAGTGCCTGGATATCGGTTGTTCCTTCATAAATTGTGGAGATTCTGGCATCTCTATACAATTGCTCTAGCGGAAAGTCTTTAGTGTAACCAACTCCACCCAGTACCTGAATTCCGTTTTGTATTACTTCCAGTCCAATCTCTGTACACCAACCCTTGCACATTGGTGTGAGCATATTGATCATGTTTTGCTTCTCTAGTTTTTCCTCGTCAGATTTAGCAATTGTTTCCAGATCAAATTGTAAAGCGGTGTAGTATAGCAAGGCCCGCATGGCTTCGACCCTGGCCTTCATATTGATCAGGTTGAGCCTCACGGCAGGGTGTTCAACAATTGATACACGTTGCGAATCTAATTCACGTTTATTTGAAATATTTGTACCCTGTATTCGTTCATGGGCATAAGTTTTTGCGTTTTCGTAAGCTGCTCCGCCAAGTGACAATCCAATTAATCCTGTAAAAATCCGCGCACCATTCATCATCTGGAACATGGCCGCAATCCCCTGACCTTCATTTCCAAGAATCCAGCCCAGGCAATCATCATTATCACCAAAATTCAAAACTGCGGTTGGACTGGAATGGATTCCCATTTTATTTTCAATGGATGCAACAGAGACATCATTCCATTCTCCCAGCGAGCCGTCATCATTTACGCGGGTGTGTGGAACCACGAACAGGCTCAATCCTTTTGTACCTTCAGTGTCTCCTTTGACACGGGCCAAAACTGCATGAATTACATTTTCTCCCAGATTATTATCTCCTGAAGAAATCCAGCATTTTGTGCCTTTGATTTTGTAAATGCCTTCCCCAACCGATTCAGCGCTTGTTGTTCCAGCTCCAACATCTGAACCTGCCTGCGGTTCACTCAAGCACATTGTTCCGGTATATTGCCCTTTAAACATTTTTGTTATGTATTTTTCTTTCAACATGGCCGAACCAAATGATCCAATCAGTTCGGCTGCTCCGGATGTGAGACCGAAAAACATGCCTAAACCCAGATTTGCTCCGTTTAATGCCTCATTGACAATCAAACCTATTGAAGCAGGCGCACCCATTCCTCCATATTCCTGGGAGGCAGAAACCGAAGCCCATCCCAATTCATATGCCTGTTGATAGGGTTTATGCATACACTCTGGAACTTTTACCCTGCCGTCTTCAATATGGCAGCCTTCACGGTCACTTTCGGCTCTAGTCGGAAAAACTACCTCAATCCCAAAACGTATTCCTTCCTGCACCATCATTTCAATAGTGTCCTGATCAAAATCAGCATATTTTTCTGATTCTCCAAGTTGTCCTAACTGAAGCCATTCACGCATTGCGAAATGAATGTCCCGTAGATCAAGTGTTAATTCAGTGCTGCTCATCTGTTTGAAAAATTATTGAAAATCCTGGTTGTTTGCCTTGGTGCAATAATTTTAGGGAATACTGGCTTCATCTAAATAAAATACTCTAATTTTAACTGAGTAGAAAGTGTTATTTGGAAACATAAAATTAAGAATTTTTGACAGCTTAATTTGCGTTTGAGTTCAAGTGCAAAATGTATTTATTACTGTTTGGGATAGTTTGTGCAGAAGTATCAGTATGTTCATGATTTATATACAAAAATAAATAATTGAATTCAGATACTAAAATCAGGTTTTATTTTTTCAGTTAACAATTTATGTCACTCCGAACAGTTATTCACTCCGCTCGAAGAACACCACGTTCCTTAAAACATCAGTTTCGCTGGAAGCTTGTACCTGGTTTCATTTGGCAGTCCATGCAATCATTTAGAATCACCTTGCTGATATGGGGACTGGTAACAGCGGGATGCATCTTCTACCTTTCACAATGGATGAATTACCGCCAAGTGGCGCACAGAATTGATTTGCTGGAATCTTATCGTTCAAAATTAGTTTCTCAGTTAGAATTGCTGGAAGTGGAAAAAAGTTATCTTACACGTCCACAGCGTCTGGAAATTCTGGCAGGAGGAACAATGCTTATGCAAACTCCGAAGTCTGTACAGTACAGACTATCCTGGGTCGATGTCAGCAGCAGTGAATAATAACAAATGGGACAATCACCGCGTTTTCAACTTTACAGCTTCAAATCACGTCTTCTGACGGTTTTGGCATTTTTTGGAATTTGTTTTATCGCGGTTTTAGGAAAAGTATTTTATTTACAGATAATTAAGGCAGATTACTATATTCAGAAAGCAAAGTCACAGCATGAACTGACTGTAAAAGCAGAGCCTCGCCGCGGAAGAATTTTGGACAGTAGCGGTCGAATTTTATCAGTATCAGTTAAGTTGAAGTCATTGTTTGCAAGACCTCCCCAAATAGATTCCCCTTCTAATTATGCAAGAAAACTTTCTCCTATTCTAAAAATTCCGTACCACAAACTATTGAATGAATTGAAATCCAGACAAAATTTTTTATGGGTAAAACGCAGATTGCATCCGCAACAGGCAAGACTTGTACAGAAACTAGGATTGAAGGGGATCGGATTTATTGAAGAATTTCGCAGATTTTATCCAAACGGGAATTTTGCCGGACAACTTTTGGGTTACTCCGGAATTGACACACAAGGATTGGAAGGTATAGAACACAAATATGATTCTTTGCTTGCAGGCATGCCGGTGACATATGTGCTGGAGAAAGAAGGGATGTTCCGTACAGATCCTCTTTCTAATATTACTAAAAAAATACCTGATCAATATTCGCTGTATTTAACAATCGACAGTACAATCCAGCATTTTGCGGAAAAAGCCTTAAAAGAAGGAGTGATAAATTCACGTGCTGATCGAGGTACTGTTGTAGTTCTTCATTCCAAGTCCGGAGCAGTTCTGGCAATGGCAAATTATCCAGGCTTTGACCCTAACCGTTATAAGCGTTTCAGCAGAGATCATCAGCTTAATTATGCTGCGACTGCAGGCTATGAACCGGGTTCCACTTTCAAAATGATTACTCTTGCAGTAGGTCTGAATGAAGGGCTGATATCTCCAGAACAGGATTTTTTCTGTGAAGATGGTCAATACAGGATTGGTAATAACCTGATCAGAGATTCATCTCCACAGGGAATGCTGACACTAAAACAGGTATTAAAAAAGTCTTCAAATATCTGTGCTGCAAAAATTGGCATGAACATACCGCCTTCACGGTTTTATGATTACATAATGCTGTTCGGTTTCGGTCAACGGCCAAATTCCGGTATTGCGGCTGAAGCGTCTGGGAGAGTAATTAATCCCAGGAATTGGAAAACAATTGATCATGCAAATATTTCTTTTGGTCAGGCAATTCTGGTTTCTCCACTTCAAATGGTAAGTGCGGCCAACGTTTTTGCAAATCAAGGAGAATGGGTACAACCATTCGTTGTTGATCATGTCCGTGATAAAAATGAGAATAAATTTAAGGAAATCAAAGACGCAGACGGTAAAGTGATACAAAGATTTGGCGCAGGAATCCGAAGTCGTGTAGTCGATCCCACTGTATCCGAGTTAATTAAAGAGTATATGATTTCTGTAACAGAGCCGGGTGGGACAGCAAAATTAGCGGCAATAAATGGCTATCAAGTAGCAGGTAAAACCGGTACCAGCCAAATATACGATCATCAACTGGGAAGATATTCCAGAACCCAACACATTGCCTCATTTGTTGGATTTGCCCCTTCATCTGATCCCCTTGTGACTGTCCTGGTTGTTGTGGAACAACCTCAAACATCTTATTACGGAGGAGCAGTAGCCGCACCCATATTCAAGGAAATTGTGCAGCGAACGCTTCTGTTTAAAGATGTATTACCTCTTCCTGATGGGGGAGATCCAGCAAGTTCAACGCATGGGAGTACAGCCTCTCGTTAATCAGGTATGTCTATCAGTCCTGATTTTTTCTGAAGTTGAAATATATAAAACTGCCTTCAATTATATTAATCAGCAGAAATATTTAGACTGCTAATTTTGATATTATTCTGATTGTTTCAACTTAAAAGAGTAGTTGCAGAATGTGCTGTTTCATTCATCTTTACTGCCACCTTAATTGCTTCTATCATTGAACTTGGATTAGCCTTTATTTGTGGAGCAAGTTGGAAGGCAGTTCCATGGTCCGGAGAAGTACGGATAATTGGTAAACCAAGGGTAATATTTACAGCACGATCAAAACCATACAATTTCAAAGGTATAAGCGCTTGGTCATGATAATGCGCGACAACCGCATCAAATAATCCTTTGCGATGCTCAAGAAACACTGTATCCGGAGGAAAAGGTCCTACACAGTGTAAATTATTTTTACGTGCAAGTTCCATTGCAGGAAGAATAATGTTGTATTCTTCATCCCCGAATAACCTGTTTTCACCAGCATGCGGATTAAGCCCGGCAATTCCAAGTCGCGGATTTTGAATCCCCATTCTTCTAAGTCCTGCATCAGTGATTTCCATCACTTCAAGGATTAACTCTGGCGTAAGAGTATCCAGAGCTTGACGCAGAGACATGTGAAGCGTTACCATAGTTGCTCTTAAATCATCAACTGCCAACATCATTACTGGACGGGCACCACTGCTGTAGTGTGAAAGCAGTTCTGTATGGCCTGGAAAATTGTATCCTGCTGACTGAAGAGCTTCTTTGGAAAGCGGGGCTGTTACGATAGCATCAATTTTTTTATTGTTCGCCCATTGAATGGCATTGTAAACATATTGAAATGCTGATTCTCCGCCCCATGAAGTACACGAGCCAAGTACCCATTTTCGATTATTTCTTACAGTTAAATCTATCACAGGAATACAAAAATCATTATTACTCTTTTCCTGAGGCCGGCTTTGATCAGACGTAATTGAAATGTATGAGAATGGAGCCCCAAGAATATTATTCATTTCTGTTATGACTTCAATATCACCGAAAATCAAAGGAGTCCATTCACGGAAAGGATGAAAGAATTGCAGTGCACGAATCAGAACTTCCGGACCTATTCCATTTGGGTCACCCATCGTCAGACCTATTGTAATTTCTGATTTCAGAGACATATTAAATCAGTGTTCAAAATAAATTATGGATTTGGAGAATAAAGTAGCGCTTGTAACTGGTGCCGGTGTACGTCTTGGACAAGCAGTTGCCTTGAAATTGGGGCAACTTGGTATGCGTTTGGTCATACATTATCATCACTCAGAAAAAGGGGCAAAACAAACAATTCAAAATCTTCCTGGAAAAGAATCCAGGCACTTGCTTCTACAAGCAGATTTAAAGGACATTTCAGCAATCATAGAACTTGTAAAACAAGCCGAAGAACAACTAGGTCCTGTTTCAGTTTTGGTTAACAATGCCGCAGAATTTTTCCCTACACCATTATTCTCTGCAACAGAAGAAGAATGGGATCATATATTAACGCTGAATTTAAAAGCACCCTTCTTTTTATCGCAAGCAGTTGGTGAAGGAATGAAATCACGCGGAGAAGGAAAAATTATTAACATGGTTGATGTTTCAACTGATCGTCCGTGGACCAGCTTTTTGCCTTATTGTTCTTCAAAAGCAGGATTGGTTTCTTTGACTAAGGGGTTGGCACGTGCATTATCGCCTGAAGTACAGGTCAACGGAATTGCTCCCGGAACGGTATTGGCTCCTCCGGATCATGCTGATTTGGACTTAACAACTTCTGTGGAAAACAGTCTGCTCAAGCGCATTGGTAAAGCAGAAGACATTGTACAGGCAGTAGAATATTTGCTACAATCAGACTTTGTAACTGGAACAATTTTGCCCGTGGATGGGGGACGTTCTGTTTATTGAATAACAAAGTTTGATTAAATATATGTTTTATCAAAGAAGCCTACTTCTCATTCTCATTCTTATTTTATGCCTGCACCTGTTACCCGCCTATGGAGTTTCCCGCTATTCCGTTGATGAGCAGGAAAACATCCGGATTTATGAAAAAAGCAGCAGAGCAGTAGTTAACATCAGCAATATAGGTCTTAACTACGATTTTTTTTACCGAGCAATTCCCACCGAATCCGGTTCAGGAACCGGATTTATTATTGATAAGTCCGGAACAATAGTCACAAATTTTCACGTAGTAGAAAATGCCCGAAAGCTGGTTGTTACCCTTTCTGATAACAGTCAGTGGCCTGGAAAACTTGTAGGAGCCGATCCGAACAACGATTTGGCAGTTATTAGAATTGAAGCTCCTGTCGAAAACTACGATTTTCTGGAATTTTCACGCTCAACAGACATTGTTGTTGGCCAGAAAGTACTGGCACTGGGGAATCCTTTCGGATTAAGACAAACTTTGACAACAGGTATAATAAGTGCCTTGGGGCGCACTATTGCAGCAAAAAATGGGCGTAAAATTGAGGGAGTTATTCAGACTGACGCGGCTATAAATCCGGGCAACTCTGGCGGTCCATTGCTGGATTCTGAGGGGAAAGTAATTGGGATTAACACAGCAATTATAGGGTCTTCAGGAAGTGTGGGAATAGGATTTGCCGTGCCAAGCAACACTGCACTGAGGATTCTCCCTGATCTGCTTGAATACGGATATGTACGTCGTCCGTGGCTTGGAATAGAACCGATACCAACTGTCTATCTGAGACGTATCGGAATTGATGTGCCGGAAGGAGTGTTGATTGCTAGAGTGGTAAAAGGTGCTTCTGCTGATAAGGCTGGATTACGTGGTGCAACCAAAACAGTGAAAGTCGGTAATTACAATGTTCCTTGGGGCGGTGACATTATCACTCATATTAATGAAACAAAAGTTGCTACTATGGAAGATTTGGCTCAGCAAATAGAAACACGAAGATCTGGCGATATAATCAACATCAAATTTATCCGTAATGACAGTGTGCTTTCAGTTAAGGTCGAACTTGTGTTAAGACCAAGATCGTAAAATTATTTTTCCCTTTCCAATCTGAAAACCTTTTACCAATTTCTTCAGTTCGATTACTTAATCAGCTTCAACAGCATTCAAAAAAAATGACTAATCGTGTTTACAATTTTGGGGCAGGGCCGGCTATGCTGCCGACTCCGGTTATGCAAAAAATTCAACAGGAATTTCTGGACTATCAGGGACTTGGTGCGTCAATTGTTGAACTCAGCCACAGGCTGCCCTTATTTAAGGAAATTCTTGACACATCAGAATCACTTTTCAGGGAGTTGACAGGACTACCGGACAACTACAAAGTGATGTTTATGCACGGAGGGGCACAGATGCAGTTTTCAGCAGTCCCTTTGAATTTGATGTCACGCAAATCTCACAAGGGCTCATATTTTATTACAGGAAGGTGGGGTACTCTGGCGGAACAGGAGGCAAGGCGTTACGGCAGTACCGAGGTGCTTATGGATGGTAAAGAGTTTGAGTACAGGAAAATACCTTATTTTGATATCAGCTCTCTTGATCAGAATACCAGTTACGTTCACATGACAACAAACAACACTCTATATGGAACCCGCTGGCATGAATTTCCGGACACAAAAGATGTACCTCTTGTTGCAGATTCGACTTCAGATATTTTATCCAGAGAAATAGATTATTCCCGTTTCGGAGTTGTTTACGCTGGACTGCAAAAAAACCTTGGACCTTCCGGAACTGCCTTGGTGCTTGTACGGGAAGACCTGCTGGGTAAGGCTCTTCCTGAAACACCAAAACTGCTTGATTACTCACTAATAGCTGAATCACAATCTATCTTGAATACTATCAATGTATTTGGAGTTTATGTGACACGTTTGGTACTGGAGTGGGTAAAAGAGCAGGGTGGAATTCCAGAAATGGAAAAACTGGCAGAACAAAAATCAGGAATTCTGTATGAAGTGCTGGACAATTCTGATTTTTACATTTCTGTTGCCCATCCGGATCATCGCTCAACCGTTAATGTTACTTTCCATCTTGAACACGATCAAGCGCTCCAGAAGTTTTTGTCCGAATCAGAAGGAGAAGGCTTGTTTGCTCTCAAGGGACATGCTGCGGTTGGAGGTGTAAGGGCATCCATTTACAATGCCATGCCTATTGATGCAGTTAAACAACTCGCTGATTTTATGAAGGAGTTTGAACGGACAAACGGCTAGGCAGCCTTTGCTTGATTTACCTTAACCAGATGACTTGGCCATTGCAGATATTCCTGCCAGCGGGAGTCTGGAATTTGAATATGGAGGGTTTTGGCAATGTTAACCATTTGCCAGTAATTTGGTTCATACGGAGCCTGAGAAGGCTTTACTATGCTTGCTCCTTTGCTTAGATTACATTTAAGGCAGGCAGCAACCACATTTTTCCAGCGCATTCCTCCCCCAAGGCTTTTGGGAATCACATGATCCACAGTTAGATGATCGGCTGAGAAATGTCGCATACAATATTGGCAATGAAAACGATCCCGCAGGAAAACATTACGTCGAGTAAAATTTACCGTGCCCTTCTGATGATGATAACGAGACATCATTACCACGCTTGGCACGGGCATGGATATGTGCTGTGAATGGCATATCCAGTCATCGTAAGAACGCAGAACGGTTACCTTCTCCAGGAAAAGAGCTTTTATTGCCTGCTGCCAGGTAAGCGTACTCAATGGCCAGAGGGTTAGCGGATTCCCGTCCTGATTTAGTAAAAGAACATCTCTCATTTTTTACAAAACTAATTCAGTTGCTGCCTGTGAAATTAATAACTACTTATTTTCTTGCATGAATTTTCTCAAAACTGTGTGTAAAATTCCACCATTTTTGTAGTATTCAATTTCAACCTGTGTATCTAAACGACAAGTTACATTAATTTTTTGATCTCCTGCCTGTAAAATCAAATCCTGTCCGGGCTCCAAATTATCATCTAAACCCAGGACTGCATATTCTTCTTCACCACTCAAACCAAGCGATTTATGTGTTTGATTATCTTTAAACTGAAGCGGCAGCACACCCATCCCAACCAGATTGGAGCGATGAATACGTTCATAACTAGTGGCAGCTACAGCTTTAACCCCAAGTAACGATGTCCCTTTTGCTGCCCAGTCACGTGATGATCCTGTCCCATATTCAGAGCCTGCCAGGACAATAAGCGGAGTATCGGCCTCTTTGTATTTTAAAGAAGCTTCATAGATTGAGGTAACTTCTCCGGAAGGAATCAGTTTAGTAAAACCACCTTCTGTTTCCGGCACCAATTCATTGCGCAAACGGATATTCGCGAAAGTTCCTCGTGTCATTACTCTGTCATTGCCACGACGTGAACCATAAGAATTAAAATCATTTTTTGCTGTTCCATTTTCCAGCAAATATTTCCCAGCAGGAGTTTCAGCAGAAAATGCACCAGCCGGTGAAATATGATCTGTAGTCACTGAATCGCCTAGTTTTACTAATACTCTTGCTCCAGTGATGTCCTTTAAGGTATCCAGCTCAAGACCCATATTTTTGAAAAATGGCGGATACTGGATGTAAGTAGATGATTTGTCCCACTGATAAACATCCCCGGCAGGAGCTTCAATCTCGTTCCACATTGGAGAGCTTTCGTCAGCAGATTTATATTCATTCAGATACATTTCACTGGTAATTAATTTTTCAGCATCCTTAATTTCATCATCATCAGGCCAAATATCATTAAGATAAACAGGCTGTCCATCTTCTCCTAATCCAAGAGGTTCGGTGTTTAAGTCATGATTTACTGAACCTGAAATCGCATAAGCCACAACCAGTGGAGGACTTGCCAGATAATTTGCCTTGATATGCTGATTGATTCTTCCTTCAAAATTTCTATTACCTGACAGCACAGATGCAACCACCAAATCACCTTCATTAATAGAATCTACAATGCTGTCCGGAAGAGGTCCTGAGTTGCCGATACATGTAGTACATCCGTAACCTACGGTATGAAATCCAAGTGCATCCAAAAATTCATCCAGTCCAGCGGCTTTCAGATAGTCCGACACAACACGTGAACCGGGGCCTAAGGAAGTTTTAACCCATGGTTTTCTTTTCAAGCCTTTTTCAACAGCTTTTTTTGCTAAAAGTCCTGCGGCAAGCATCACGGAAGGATTGCTGGTATTCGTACAGGATGTGATTGCTGCGATTACCACTGAACCATGTTTTAATTCTTCTGAAGCAATTCCCTTTACTGGAATTGAAGTTTCCAGTTTGTCCTCACTCAATTCAAAACCTCCATCACTTCTTTTTGAGCGCAGAGTTTTTTGCCATGTGGGTTGCATCATTGAAAGCCTGACACGATCCTGTGGACGTTTTGGTCCGGCAAGAGCAGGCTCAATTGTGGAGAGATCAAGCTCCAATGTATCTGAGTATTCCGGATCAGGAGTCTCAGTTGTCCTGAAGAGTCCCTGTGTTTTACAGTAACGTTCTACTCGCTGCATGAGTTTTTCCGGACGACCTGTCTCACGCAAATAATTCAAGGTTTCATTATCTACCGGGAAGAAACCCATTGTCGCGCCGTATTCAGGCGCCATATTGGACAGTGTCGCGCGATCTGCTAATTTCAGATTGTTCAATCCGGAACCGAAAAATTCAACGAATTTTTCCACAACCCCTTTTTCTCGGAGCATTTCAACCACACGCAGCACTAAATCAGTCGCTGTAGCGCCCTGCTGCAGTTTCCCCTGCAAACGGAAACCGATTACTTCTGGAATCAGCATATAAATTGGCTGCCCCAGCATAACCGACTCTGCCTCGATTCCGCCGACACCCCAGCCCATTACGCCAAGTCCGTTAATCATCGTTGTGTGTGAATCCGTGCCTACTAGCGTGTCGGGAAAACAAACACCATCTCTGAATTGGACAACGCTTGCAGCAGTTTCAAGATTCACCTGATGCACAATTCCAACTCCCGGAGGATAGACATTAAAATTATCAAAAGCCTGCTTGCCCCATTTGAGAAATTTATAACGTTCTCTGTTGCGTTTAAACTCAATTTCCATGTTTTTCCTGAGTGCATCAGAACTTCCAAATACATCAACTTGTATTGAGTGGTCGATTACCAGGTCAACAGGAACACGCGGGTTAATTACTTCCGGATCACCATTCATTTCAACCACAGCTGACCTGAGCGCGGCTAGATCCACAACCGCGGGAACTCCGGTGAAATCCTGTAAAATGACTCGAGTTGGCCTGTACGGAATTTCTTTAGAAGACTTTTCTGACGGATTCCAGTTGGCCAGCAATGTTACATCCTCCGGACTAGTATTATATTTATCAACATTTCGAAGGGTCTGCTCCAGTAAAATACGGATAGAAAATGGCAGTCTGTCTACAGATCCGATTCCCCTTTTCTGCAATTCTTCCAAACTGTAAATTGAAGCTCTGCCTTCTCCACTTTCAAAATTAATTAAGCTTCCAAAATTGTTATCTGACATTACTCTTTTTAAGGAATAAATAAGTGTTCAATAATCCTTGAGAAATCATCATTCATTTCAAACTATGATCATATATCAAGTAAAAGTACGTCTGGAAATGTATGTAGATTCTGAAGAAATTTCAAGTTTTTAGATTTGAAATAAGGATTCATTGTTGAACAGCATCTATCAAATGAATGATCAATAATGATGCTTCGATCCTTGAAGCCTTTATGAAAATGAGTGATAATATACAGATTAAAAAAGAGTTTAATCCAATGTATTCGTTCCTGAAATAAATTATTCATCATGCTAAAACCCCTTTCATTAATTACCATTATTTTATTATTCGTCGGTGGAGGAATGTATTTTTTTCATGAAGACTCCTTCATAACAAAATCACAAAAATCCAGTCTCAGTGGTCAGAAGTTATTAGAAAAGCTTGACACAAAAACTCTTGATCAAATAAAAATTTTCGGTCTTGGATCTGAAATTAATTTGGTTCAGTTACAAGGAGGAGGTTGGCAAGAGAAGATCTCTAATTATGAAGCAGATATCGCCCCAATTCAAGATTTTCTAATCAATTTATCACAAATAAGTCTGGGTAATATGGTTACTGATAACCCTGAGCATCATGAACGGTTCCAGTTGTTAAACCCTCCGGATAACATTGAAGAATGGGAAGAGGGTCGTCATGGATTTTCAGTAAACCTGTTACGTGGAGATGGAACTTCAGTATTGAGTTTACTGCTGGGAAAAGAACGCAGTAACGGCCAAGGACAGTACATACGGCAGGCAGGGTCAAACAAGATATATTTGATTCCTGAACGATTGTCTGTTTATTCTGAAGTGGATGATTGGCTGAGAAAAGATTTACTTGCTTTGGAATCAAATCAAATAAAAAGTCTGGAACTTCAGAGTGGCGACAACATTTCAGTTTCACTCAGTCGAGGTGATGCAGAGACAGCCTGGGTGTCAGTGCCCGAAAAATCCAACTTTAATGATTCAGAAAAAATAAACAAGGTACTGGACAGACTGGGGGACCTTACTTTTTCAAAATTACTTAAAAAATATGTCCTGTCACAGGAATTAACTGATTCTCCCGCAAAAGAGGAATCTTTATCAATTGCATTGTTTGATGGTCGTGTTTATTCACTGAATTTCAGTAAAAAAGAATCTCTTGATGAAAATTATCTACTCAGTCTGCGAATGGGTATTGCAGTAGAAGCATCAGAAAGTGCTGATGCTGAAGACTCAGATCTTCGTAAGGAAATGGACGCCTTCAATCAGCGTGTGAATGGACGCTTGTTTGAAATCAGTTCCTGGGAAGCTAAGGAACTGTTATTCAGTGATCAATGATCCCATTCCCCTCCTTATCTTGATGCCATCAATGTCAATCCTGATGACGACGGAGCACACGAAGCTTAGTTTCCACTACATGCGTTTGGATGGACATGTGGAAACTTTATTGGAATTTTTACTAAGAAGATTTCGCTATTTGGATGATCAGCAATGGCGAGAAAATATTAATGCTAAACGTCTCTGGGTAGATGGCAAATTAGGAAGAGCTAATCTAAAGTTACACAACAATCAAAAAATTATTTATTTGCGTCCGGATTTTCTTGAGCCGGAAGTAGATCCGCACTTTGACATCATATATGAAGATGACTTTCTGATCGCTTTGTGCAAGTCAGGCAATTTGCCAACCAGTCCTTCAGGTAAATACTATAAAAATACGCTGGTCAATTTGGTTAAATCTAAATTTGGCCTAAATAAGCTCTACACTCTCCATCGACTTGACCGTGAAACCAGCGGAGTGATTATTTTTGCAAAAAAGCATGAAATTGCTCAGACGATGGCCACTCTTTTCAGGAAAAAACTAATACAAAAAAAATACTCTGCAATACTCAGTCAGCATTTACCACTAAGTCCAGTAAAGTCTATTCCGGAGGTTTTCATATCTTTGCCGATCGGGAAGGATTTAAACAGCAAAATCCGCATTAAACAAAGTGTGAATTCTCATGGTAGGTCATGCCAAACCTATTTCAGAGAAAAAGAAAAAATATCTGATTATTCGCTTGTTGAAGTACGTCCATTCACAGGAAGAACTCATCAAATCAGAGTTCATGCAGCACACATTGGCTGTGCTGTATTAGGTGATAAGTTATATGGCTTGCCTGATGATGGTTTTATACAGTGGCTTAGTGAAGGTGAGAATTTTTTACTGAGTCATGATTTCCCGCTTCACAGGCAGTTACTTCACGCCTCAGAAATCCGCTTCCCACATCCTGTCACAAACAATGAAACAGTAATTCAGTCTGATGATGAGATTTTGTTAAATGAATTAAATTAAATTTATGAGTATTCAAGATATTATGCTTCAAAAAAAAGAGGATTTTATTCAAACAGCAAGATTCTGGGCTGAAAATCCAAGTTTTGATTATAAGACGCAAGCAGAAGCAAAAAAACTTCTTGCTGATGAATTTCGGGATGAATGTAAAGAATGTTTCGGCAGTATTCTGGAATTTGGTACAGGAGGTCTGCGTGGCATTATGGGGATCGGCACAAATCGTATCAACCGTTACACTGTTCAAACGGCAACAGAAGGAGTTGCCCGGATTATAAAGAAAATGAAAAATGATTCTGTCTCAAAAGGGGTCATTATTGGATACGATACACGTAACCGCTCATTTGAATTTGCAAAAGTTAGCAGCGAAGTTTTGGCAGCACATGGAATTCCAGTGTTTTTGTTCGCAGAAATTGCACCAACGCCTTTGGTGTCATGTGAATTGCTGCGGAGAAACGCTGTTGCCGGCATAATAATCACAGCCAGTCATAATCCTCCGGAATACAACGGATACAAAGTTTATTGGGAAAATGGCGGACAGATAGTACCTCCAGTTGATAACCAGATAATTGATCAAATCCGGAACATTACTGAAATTGACAGAATTCCAACCATTTCTTTTGAAAAAGCTTTACAGCAAGGGAAAGTTGAATGGATTAACTCTGGAGCAGATGAATATTATTTAAAAACTGTCAGCAAATTAAGTTTAGGCAAACGTGAAGATAATAAAAAGTTAGGAATAGTTTTTACGCCACTTCATGGGACTGGAGGTCGATTGGTTCCTGAATTGCTGCGACAACAAGGATTTGAAAACGTTAAAGTAGTTGAACAGCAAATGGTTCCGGATGGTAATTTCAGCACAATAGCCTCACCTAATCCGGAAGATATTAATGCTTTTGATATGGCTGTTGATCATGCTTCTGATGATGATGAACTCATTTTAGCAAATGATCCAGATGCAGATCGCTTAGGTGTGATGGTAAGGGATGCTGATAGGCAATGGCAATGGTTAACTGGAAATCAAATTGGCGTATTAATTCTGGATTTTATCCTTTCAAACTTAAAACAACAAAAACGACTGCCACTTAATGGTGTGATTATAACTACTATTGTAACTACACCTCTTTTATCAAAGATAGCTGTCAAATATGGAATGAATGTGATTGAGGTATTGACAGGATTTAAGTGGATAAGAAAGGAAGCTTTACATATTGAGAATGATCAAGGCGCTAAGTTTGTGTTTGGCATGGAAGAAAGCCACGGATATTTGATGGGAGATCATTCCGGTGATAAAGACGGAATCTGGGCCTCACTGGCATTTGCAGAAATGGTCGCGTCTCTAAGGGAAAAAAACATGACTCCTCAGGAAAGACTTAATCAGATTCATCAGGAACATGGGATTCATCTTGATGCACTGAAAACCCGGGCTTTCTCCGGAACAGGGGGAATTGAAAAAATTCAGCAGCTAATGAAAAGACTACGGAATTCACCGCCAAAATCTATTGCCGGACAAACTGTGGTTAAAATAACAGATTATTTGAACAATACCATTTTACATGCGGATGAAACTTGCCATGGGGATGGCCCAGGATTACCAAAGTCAAATGTGATTTCCTTGGAATTGGCTGACAAAACAAGAATATTAGCGAGACCTTCCGGAACTGAACCAAAAATCAAGTACTACTTTAATTTACATGGCAAAAATTCAGAATTGCTAACAAAGCATCTTGATGCAATTCAGGCAGAATTTCTCAATGATTAATGATTAGATTTTTGTTGTTAAATATTCGCAAACCTATTGCGGTATTGCTGCTTTGGCTATTCCTTATTGCCCCATTGATGGGGCAGAGCCTGTTAGTGGAAAGTGCTGCAACAACTGTTGTTATAAAACGAGATAATCTTGTAAAAGCAAAAGCAGACGCGCTAAAAGATGCTAAAGGGCAGTCAGTTATGCAAGCAGTAGAAAGATTACTTGATTATAATAGTATTGACTCTCTGAAACCGCTTTTGCAGAAAATATTTTTTGAAAAACCTGATAACTTTATTGAGTCAATTAGAGTAATCAGCGAAGGCAGTACCCATGATCTCAGTGAGTTCATAATTAGTATTGAAGCACGTATTTTTAAATCACAATTACTGGCTGCTTTCAGAAAACTAGGGGTGCCGACTAAAAATGAACGCATTTCTTTCCGGGATTATTTCCTGATTTACAATGCAGATCAGGAATTACGAGAGTCAGAAGTATTAAATCTGTTTTTGGAACAAGTTCGGACTCGTTTAAATCCCTACCGAATTCGTATCAAAGAAATCCTTGTTAGTGAAGATTATCTTACGTTTGAAGCAGGCTTGCCCGCAAGGATTAAACTGTTAGCCGACAAAACATTGCAAGAAATTGATATAAATTCTTTGCCTTTACTTGAACTTAAGTTGCATATTATTGCTGATGAAAATAATTCACAAAATTATAATTTGAACACAGATCTCATTTTCTGGTCTCCTCAAACAGATCTGAAAGAATCCTCAAATAGCTCAATAAGAGCATCAACCATGATGTCCTACACTGCAGGACAGATCGAGGCCATCATTCCATCTATACTTGACAAGTTGTTGCTGAACTGGACTCCTCTGATTCAAAAAGCTTTGACGATTTATGCTGGTACAGGATTAGAAGTTAAGCTTAAATTCAAAGGTATATCAGGCCCAATTCAAGAACAGCAGTTAATTAAGACATTATTTCAAAATAACCCTCGCTGGAAAAACCTGCGACTGGATGTGATTTCAGAAAATTATGTTTCTTATGGAGCTCTTTTTATAGGAAAGAAAGATGATATATTTCAGGAATTTATTCCACCTCCAGATGCCCCATTCAAAATTAGCTATTTGAATTGGGATGAAAATATGCTTTTTGTGAATGTTGAATGGAATGAAAGGCCTGCCTCTTTGGAACCATTTTTTGAGTTGGTTCAGGAAAGTGATTTTTTTGAAAGTGAATCTGAGGAAATAAACTTGCCTGTTCCTGAACTGCAAGTTCCATTAAGTCCATTCAAACAAACCTACAGCCTGCCACTAGCAAGCACTGTATATGACAACATCAGGCATCGCGGTGACAGCACATTGTTCATGATAAAAACTTACGAAGAAGATGGATCGAAGGATGAAAGTAAATCTATAAAGATAACATGGAATCGTCTTGGACCAACTCAATTACGTCCAAAGCTGACATTATATGACCAAAATCGCAAACGCTTAAAAACCTACCTGTTGAAAAGAAAAAAACAATTTTCTTTTAAATACAAATTACCAGCTGATAGAAATGCTATTTATTTGAGGATTTCTGATGAGATAGGTTTTCTAAATGGAGTTGCGGGCAGTTACCAGTCTTTCCGTTATATTTTAATTGCAAATTAAGTCGTACGTGTCTTTTGAGCAGTCTCAACTCTTGGCCTGCGAAATTGCTTTATTGGAGCTTTGCTTAAACTGAATTTGAAAGAGACATCCCCTACGGTTACTTCGTCACCATCCTGTAACAAACGTTGATCAATTCGCCGGCCGTTTACTGAAGTTGTTTCATTAATATTCAAATTTTGAATTTTCCATGTTTCTCCCACCTTATATATTTTTACGTGACGTAAGGCTATTTCATCACTTTCAATAATTATATCATTGGATTTTGATTTTCCCAATGTATTCAAATTACGAACTAGAGGGAAATCCTGTTGGCTTCCGATGAGTGTTAATATTGGAGTTCCTTTTTGAACTGGTCCTTTAGGTTTTATACTGGAAGAAGGCAGGAACAGTTTACCATCATCAAGACGTTGAATGTTGTTTCCGGAAACATTGGGATTGCGGTAAAGTAAGATCATTTCCCCGACATCCAATATATCATCATTGCACAGAGCCATACGATGAGAACGTCTTCGATTAATCAGTAGTGCGTTTTTATAGTTCTTGTCCTCAAGCAAAAAAGTATTCAGGTGAGGAGTTAAAGTTACTCTGTTTAAATTTGCTGATAAGCGGTATTTCTTACTGGTTTTAATCTTGGAAAGTAACTCCAGAGTTTGAACTTCAGATTTTAATTGAATTAAAAGTCCATGCTCACCAAGATTTAATAATTGAAAGACTGGTCCGGAAGGAGTGCTGACTCTTGGTTTTTGCAGAACCCACAGAACAAATTTAAGTAAAATTATGCCTGCAAAAACCAGAAGGGACTCTGTAATTGTCAGAGTAGTGTCCGGACTTATTTTGAGGAAAAACTGATCTTGATAGAATAAATCAAGTATCTCGGGAGGAGATTCGTCGAGATTCAATTTTTTTCTCTCATCTAGCTGTTCTGCAGCCAGAAGGGATTTTATTTTGAACAGTCCGAAAAAATGCAGGCATGCACTAAGCACGCATGCCAGCAAAGATCGACCAATGTGAGAGATCATTAGATTTCATAGTACTGCAACAGCGCGGTACCAATTTTAATCACATCTCCTTTTTTCATGGATTGTTGATCGACCAAACGATAGTTCACAAGTACATCTCCACCTGCATCAGCACTTTCAATATAAATTTGATTCCCTTTTTTGAAAATGTGTGCATGTAATTCACAAACTTCTGCGTAACCCCGTAGAGTAAAATCATTTTGTGAACTGTATCCCAAGGTAAATCTATTTTGATCTAGTAGAAATATTTGACCTTCCTGACTGCCAGTTAAAACTCTTAAAGCAAAGGAAGTAACACTATTTTCTGTAATTCCAATAATTAAAAAGATGCAAAAACCGCTAAGAACCAGCCCTACAAGGTGTTCTGGTCCGGTCAATTGATACTGCAGCAAAATTTCAAAAATTCCACCCCCGATTAGCCCTCCGGCAGCACCGCTTAGAATTCGCGGTCCCAAAAAACCTGAAGCAGAGCAAAACAACTGGGAGGCTCCTGTAATTGATAATCCTAAAAGTGTCCAACTTGTAATACGGCTAACCAAAGGTGAAATATGTACTGTCTGCAAGAAGTTTCCAAATCCAAAGCAAACTAGTCCTATAATTGTCCCTGAAATAGCACCTATAAACATTTTGAACAAAATACGCATCAAATCATGATGATGCAATAATGAAGCTCTGGCCTGTAGAATCATTCCCAGTCCGAGACCAATTAAAGCCCCTTCATAATTAATTTTATTAAACAAAAAGAAATTATATTCTGGAAATACTGTTGTGGATAGAGCAACAGAAATGTTAAACCCGCTTTGCAGTAGAGTCCAGCCAACGACTCCTCCTAAAAGTCCCAGTATAGAAGTGTGCAGTAAGCGAATAGTCTTCATAATAAACAATGAAAAAAACACTAATGAAAACCTGATTTAAATTACTAAACCAGGAAAATTATAAATAAAAAATTTAGGGAATTATGTCAGAAGCTGACAGTAAAAGTACTCTGGAAGTAACTTGTGATCACTCAAAAGAACCGTGAAATTTTTCTTTCACTCTCAGCTTTTTGACTATGAAGCCAAGCATAATAAAAAAGAAAAATAACTACAAGTTTTTTATTGTCGGGGACGGTTAGATCCTCGTCTTCTTAGAAAAGTAGGTATGTCCAGATTCTGAAAAAACGCTGGATTATCAATTTGATTTGCCCATTCCGGTATAAGTGGGCTTGTTTCAACTTCGCTGGTCTCAGTTTCATTTTCTTTTTCTGAAAGAAGATCTGGGTAGGAAAGAGAATTTGTTACAGGCATTTCCTTTCCATTGAGTTCTGTTGAATCTCCTGATGGATCATGAATTGAGTATGTTTCAGCATCAATTAAATTAGAGGATGTTATGTCCAGCGGAAGGTCCTGAAATGATGTCTGATCCTCATCATTTTCGTATGATTCCGAAGAGTTTGTACTTTCATCTTCTATTTGGTCAGTCTCGCTTGATTGATTACTAATAAACTTTTCTTGATCATTTTCATTTTTTTGATTTTCTGATGATTCTGATGAAAATTCATTTACCTCATCATTGGCATTTTCTTCATCTTGAACTGGCTGCTCGGAAATAAGTCTCGAATCATCATCATCATCACTTAAAACAAATTCATCGTCTGCTTTTTCTTTATTGAATGTATCTGAATCGGAGTTTGTCGTTGCCTCTGATACTTCAGAAATTTGAACATCTTCAGTAGTTTGAGATTCAACCATATAATTTTTACCACCGTTATAAGGTTCAGATGTAACTTCTGTTTTCTTTTCAAGTTCAATCTTTAATGTACCTACTTCTACTTCATTCTCTGAATTTGAATGTCCTGTTGTTTCTGCCAGAGCTTCAAATGGCATTGCCGGAATGCTTGAGATAGATTTTTTCGCACCGGCATCATCATTTTCATCAAAACCTGTTGCAATAACAGTGATCATCATTTGATCCTCAAAATCCGGATTAATAGCTGCACCCCAGATAATATCAGCGTCTTTGTGACCATGTTCCTTAATGAAAGTTGATGCTTCATCAACTTCCTGCATGCCCATTGATACCCCTCCGACCACATTGATCAATATCCCACGTGCGCCATCAATTCTATTGTCGTTTAACAGAGGACTATGCAGAGCTTGTTCTGCAGCATGTCTTGCTCTATTTTCTCCTGAGGCAAGTCCGGTACCCATTACAGCCTTTCCTTTATTAGCCATTACTGTCCTGACATCCGCAAAGTCTAAATTTACCAGTCCGTCCCTGGTGATCAGGTCTGAGATTCCTTGAACTCCTTGACGCAGCACTTCGTCAGCATAACCAAAGGCTTCTGTCATAGGTGTTCGTCTGTTGATGATACTGAATAAGTTTTCATTTGGTACAACAATCAGTGTGTCAACACGATCTCTCAATTCAAGTACCCCTCCGTTTGCAACCTTTCTCCGTCTTTTTGCCTCAAAGTTAAAAGGCAGTGTAACAACACCTACTGTAAGTGCTTTCATATCTTGTGCTATCTGAGCGACTATCGGAGTTCCCCCGGTACCGGTTCCTCCACCCATACCTGCCGCTAGGAAAACCATATCAGCGCCATGAAGTGAATCTCTGATTTCATCAATGCTTTCCAAAGCCGCATTACGACCAATTTCCGGTTTTGCTCCTGCTCCCAATCCACGTGAACATTGACTGCCGATCTGAAGTTTCTGTGGCGCCAAAGATTTTCTTAAATCCTGCAAATCAGTGTTTGCCGCAATGAACTCCACACCTTGAACACCTGATTGAATCATGCGATTTACGGCGTTACCACCGCCACCGCCAACTCCAACTACTTTAATGCTTGGTGTGTCATCACGAATAGGCTGGATATCAGAAAAATTAAGCATTTTGGCCCCCATTATTTACAATGAATAAGGTTTATTCTTAGAATAAGATTAAATACTAAAAGAAATTTTGCATCCAGTCTTTCATTCTTCTGGATACCTTATGAAAGAGATTTGTATCATCACCCGCAAAGTTCAATTTCCCTTGATTGCTTGTAATTCCATATCGTACAAGTCCTACGCTGGTCGCATATTTGGGTGAATATATCATTTCCCGTAATCCTGTAATATTTTCCGGAAATCCCACACGTACCGGTAAATTTAATACTTGTGATGCAAGTTGGTCTGCCCCGGGCATGATGCATGTGCCTCCTGTAATTACGACTCCTGATGCCATTAAAGTGTGAAAGTGGGTTTTCTCAATTTCATGAGCAATCAATTCAAAAATTTCTCTGAAACGATCCTCGATGATGCTTGCAAGTACACGTTTTTTCATTGTACGGTTATTACGACCTCCAACACTTGGAACGTCAATCATTTCATCTTCATCAACCATGCTGGTCATTGCCACTCCGAAATTATGCTTTATATCTTCTGCTTCATGAAGTGGGGCGCCCAAACCAATTGCAATGTCGTGTGTTAAGTGATTTCCACCCAAAGCCAAAACTGCGGTATGAACAATACTGCCTTCGGAATATATGGTGACATCTGTGGTACCGCCGCCTATGTCAACCAGTACAACACCAACTTCCTGCTCATCCGGACTAAGCACAGCCTGACTGGAGGACAAAGGTTCCAGCACTATATCTTCAACGTCCAGTCCTGACTGGTTACAGCATTTAATAATATTTTGCGCGGAGGTTACTGAACCGGTTACAATGTGAACATTTACCTCTAAACGTGCCGCCGCCATTCCAAGCGGATTTTGTACTCCATCCTGATCATCCACAATGAATTCCTGAGGAAGAATATGTAATACTTCTCTGTCATTCGGAATCAAAACCTGGGCAGCGTCTATTACCCGGCGGATATCTTCATCTGTGACAATACGGTTATGATAAACCGTGACCATACCCCGGCTGTTTTGCCCCCTGATGTGATGCCCCGCGATTCCTGCATATACTGAGCGTATTTGTGCTCCACACATTAATTCACATTCTTCAACCGCCTTCTTAATAGCCCTGACTGTCTTTTCAATGTTGACGACAACTCCTTTACGCAGACCTTCTGATTTTGCCGTGCCCACACCTACGACATTCAATGCTTCAATATCATCGCCCTCAACTGCAATTGCACAGATTTTTGTGGTGCCGATATCCAGCCCCACGATCAGGTTATTGCTTTTAGAGTTCGATGGCATCCATGCTCCTCGACTGAAAATTTCCTGTGCTTATTGCAAAATTTGATAATAAATAAGACGAACTCTTGGTCGAGTGCAATTTACTGTCCATGTTTTGACTACGTTCCGACTGAGCTGAATTAATTATAAAAGGGATTAGATTAAAAAAGAATTTTGTTTGATATTATGTCGTATGGTAAAAAAAATACTTTAATAATATATAAATAATTTCAATACCTTACCTTGAAAAAGAACAAGTTGATTTGTCAATTCTTCTATTATACCCAACAGGGCATGGCGCATTCCTTAAACGATAAGGTCCGCAAAAATACCCTGCGTCTTCCAGTTTTGTGCTAATTTCTTCCAGCGCTGCGGTCCTTCCGTCATTATTCAGGGGGTAAATTTTACCCAATAAAA
Organism: SAR324 cluster bacterium REDSEA-S27_B3; assembly: GCA_001627865.1. Lineage (GTDB taxonomy): Bacteria > SAR324 > SAR324 > SAR324 > NAC60-12 > Arctic96AD-7. The sequence goes on along the minus strand of LUQO01000051.1, from coordinate 46,432 downwards.
CCATGAATCTATTTGTATTTCTGGCACTTACAGCACGGCATACCCTCTGCAATTCAAGACGTTTATCTGAGGGATATACATACCTGCGCTCCTGGCTGCATCCTCCAGCTGCAATGATTAACAGTACTGTTAGAACATACAACAGTAGTTTCATTGAAACAGTATATACACATTCAATTAATAATGGTAGGATTAATTGAAATAAAAATGAAAAATGGTTTGGCGGGTAAGAAAAGTAATTATTTCAAGTAAATAACTGCCTTACTTTATTGAGGTATTGAGAGGAACATACGGCAACTACCCTGTTCTGCGGCTGAATTTCGGTTGTGCCTACAGCGACTTTCCAAACTCCGTCCTGCTCGACACCTCCGATCAAAATGTTATGCTGGCGAAAGTATCTCGCTAAGTTTTTCAATGGTTTACCTGCAATTTCTGAGCCGGGTGCAGCTATAAGCTCTATGACTTCAGCGTCAACTCCGTGAAGATGCGCCACAGACAAAAGTTCATTACGCCGTACGAATTTGAGAATTTCATTGGCGGCAGATATTTTTGCGTTAAGGGCAATATCCAAGCCGATCGTGGATGCTAAAACAAGGTAATCTTCCTTGTTTACCAAGGCAATAGTTTTTCCATAACCACCTTGAGGATCTCGATTATTCCTGTTCATTAAATGTTTGGCCAATAGACAACTTACAATGTTTGTTTCATTGTCACCGGTGGTGGCAATGAAAGATTCAGTAGTATCCAGTCCGGACATAACCAGCACATTTGCGTCAGTTCCATCACCGTGTATAACCTGGGTGTGTTTCAAATCAGAAGCCAGCTCTTCAGCACGATCCGGATTATTTTCAATAAGTTTTATCTCTACTTCCTTTTCCAACAGCTGTGCAACCCTCCTTCCTACCAAACCACCGCCAAGTATCATCAGGCATTCGATTTTTTTATCATCAACTTGCATCATATCCATTAATGGCTTCATATCTTCTTTACGGGACATGATGAAAACTTGATCGAATGGCCGAATTTGTTCCTCTGCCTGTGGAATTATAGTTGAAATTCCACGGGCGATAGCAACAACCCTGAAAAAAAATTCAGTATGTGTTGTGGATAGTTCTTTGGGTGTTTTGGAAAGCAGCGGGGAGTATTCGTTAATCCTCATAGCAAGAACGTGCATATTACCTTCTCCTACTGGAGTGAGGTCATTACATGAGGCCCTTTTAACCAGTCGGTTTATTTCCTGAGCCACCAGTTCTTCCGGATGAACCATCAAATCAATTTTCAGTTCATCCGGAGAAAAAATGCTTTCGTCCATAAAATCAATCGAGCGTGCCCGGACAATTTTTCGCTCAATACCAAATTTGTCTGCAATCAATGATGACAACATGTTAGTGGAATCATTATTTGTGGCAGCAATCATCAATCCCATATCTTCAGCTTTAGCGTCACGCCAGCTTGAAAGCTGAGTTGCATTTCCACATATCAGACGTGCGTCCAAAGATTCAGAAGCGTTTTCCAGCAGTTCAGAATCAGATTCAATAACTGTCACAGGATATCCTTCATGGACCAAACGCTGTGCCAGGTGCATTCCCACTCCGCCTATTCCCAGGATAAGCGTATTTTCGTCTTTGGCCATGTTTAGATTGTTAGTTCATATTGTTGAACGCGGGATTTATTATGCAGGGGATTTTTTGTGGAGAGATCAACTTCGTAAAGTTCATCAGATTGTGTAACAGAATTAATTCCATAAATGTCTTCCGGAAGTTGTGCTTCTTCCAGACAATGTCTGATTGCGTTAGCAATCCATTTTTCAATTTTCAAAACCACAATTTTTTTTCGGAGACGACCCTGAACATCACGATTCAGCACACCTGGAATGGTGTTGCTGGTTATGAATTGATTCAGGTAAGGAGAATTCAGGTTTTCTCGTGCTTCAGGAGAGATTGATGTATGAGTGCTGTAGAAGAAAATATTTTCCGGATGGCATTGTTTTGACTCCGCAATTGCACTGATATTTGCCGCAATTGTTCCTCCAGTGCGTACCATGTCATCCAGAATGAAAACATCACGGCCTTTCAACTGTTCCACGTCATCACTTATGTCCAGTGAAACGTCACGCTGTCCGCTGCGTGTTTTTCTGAATGTGACCATTACAGAATTATGAAGTCCGCTGAACTCTCTGACACGGCTGACAAAATCCATTGCTCCTTCATCCGGGGCGACAAACCCAACATGTTCACCATAATTCCAGAGTCTTACCAATCCTGATCGGAGGATATAGTTTGCAATCAGGGGGGAAATGTCTAAATTCAACAGTGTTGGAATATTACGTATATTCCCTTCAGGATAGACATTCTGATATATGTTACTCATCACTTCAGGTTTATGGTTATGAACAGTCATCACGCAGTCGACCCCCGATGTTCTTAACAGCTGCGCGTACATTTCCGCAGAACATGGCTGTCCGACAAATTTTTCTCGTGAAGCAAAATCTGTAACCTGCGGATGATCAAGGGTTCTTGGACCACGGTCCTGAGCAGAGTAAAATAAATCAGGTTCAACTAAAGCAACAAATTCTGCTCCATTCTCCTTGGCTGCAGAAGCAATTAAATAATTGCGCATAGCCAGCTCGTTGCGAGAATAATATGCAGAGTGAGAAGAAACGATGTAGACTGACTTGCCCTCCAGTCCATGACCAAGTGTTTCTTCAGTAACATGGTCCTGTAAAAATCTGGGACAAAACTCGTTGTTGATAAACGTTTTAAGAGCAATAATATCGGAAATGTCAGTTTGCTGGGAATGGGCATAGCCTACACCAAGAGCAAAAGGTGCGTCGCTGACGTTGGAGACTATGATGTGATTGTTCACAATTCCGGTTTAATTAAAGATTGATCTTTGGTGAATTGCATTAAATTTAGTACGCAATTGCAAACAAAGCTCTTTGCGAGGATGGTCCGCCGGTTACTATACATTTTCCTGCTTCAGGATTTTTTTCAAGTAGAAGACAGCGTATAGTTGCCTTAGTTTCCTGTTTGATTTTTGCTTCGGTTTCTCTTGATCCGTCCCAGTGTGCCAATATGAATCCGCCATGTTCAGCAAGTATTTCCTTAAATTCAGCATAGGTAGAGGCAGTTCTGGTTTTTTCTTTTTTATATTCAAAAGCCCGTTCAAACAAGTTTTTCTGAATCTTTTCCAACAACTCTACAACATGCTGAGTAATTTGTTCAACCGGAACAGGGTTTTTATCACGAATATCCCGTCTTGCAACCATGGCAGATTGTTTTTTTACATCCCGCGGACCAACTTCAATCCTTACAGGCACTCCCTGCTGAATCCAATAAAAAAACTTATCGGCAGGTCTTAAATTATCAGAGGTATCAATTTTTATCTGAAGCAGATCTATTTTTTCTTTCAGTCGATTTGCAATATTTTCTGCAAACTCCAAGGTTTCGCTGCGTTCCTGTTCATTGTTGAATATTGGAACAATCGCCACTTGAACAGGTGCTATTTTTGGTGGAAGAATCAATCCGTCATCATCACTATGAGTCATTATCAAACCTCCTATCATACGTGTAGAAGCCCCCCAGCTTGTTGTCCAGACATATTTTTGATTGTTATTACGATCAAGAAAATCTATCTCAAAAGCCTTCGCGAAATTTTGGCCTAGATTGTGTGATGTCCCAGCTTGTAGCGCTTTACCATCCTGCATCATTGCTTCAACTGAATATGTTGATAATGCGCCAGGAAATTTTTCTGATTCAGATTTAATACCTGTAATCACAGGAATCGCCAGATATTCTTCCTGAAAAATGCGGTAGATTTCCAGCATCCGCAAGGTTTCTTCCTGTGCTTCTTCAGCTGTTTCATGGGCTGTATGTCCTTCCTGCCAGAGAAATTCAGAGGTACGCAAAAACAGACGAGTCCGCATTTCCCAGCGCAGCACATTGCACCACTGATTGATCAATACCGGCAGGTCCCTGTAACTTTGAATCCATTGGGAATACATGTGCCCGATCACTGTCTCAGACGTTGGCCGAATCATCAAAGGTTCTTCAAGCTCCTTGCCGCCACCATGTGTTACAACAGCACATTCCGGACTGAATCCTTCAACATGCTCTGCTTCACGTTCCATAAAGTGCTTGGGAATCAATAAGGGAAATGATGCATTGACATGACCTGTTTCTTTGAACATGCGGTCCAGACGAGACTGCATTGCTTCCCATATTGCAAAACCAGTTGGTCTGATCACCATACAGCCTTTTACAGGCGCGTAGTCAGCAAGCTCCCCGGCCGCAATTACATCAAGATACCATTGAGAGTAATTATCTTTGCGGGGCGTAATGTTTTTTGCCATTTTGGCAGTAATTGATTGGGAAAAACTACAGGAGGTTTTATTCCATCATTCAATGGAGAAATGTTAGTAAGCCTGAATGGTCTTGATTGGATTGAGCTTTCAAAAATACAAATTTTACAGCGTATTTACAAGACCAATTTGAAATGCATTAAAATAATTTCAAATGTACTAAGGTGATAATGAAGTTCATTGCTTGAGCATGATTAGTCCAGGGTATATCATTGATATGTCTTCTAAACAATTAAATCACATTGAAGTTTTATAGTTTCATAGTTCTCATTTTACTTTTGCAGTTAAAAGGTATGTCATGAAGGCCATGATGCTTCACCGTCCCAGTTTGGTTGAGGAAAAACCGCTTAAAAGTGCAATTCTTGATTTAAGGAAACCGGAAGAATCAGAAGTCCTGATTCGAGTATCCTGTTGTGCTGTTTGCCGTACGGATTTGCATATAGTTGAGGGAGAACTTGTAACACAGGAATTACCCATCATTCCCGGACACCAGGTTGTTGGAATGATTGAGGAGACCGGTAAGGGCGTAGATGAGTTGAAGACAGGTGACCGAGTGGGAGTACCATGGATGAACTCAACATGCTGTCGCTGTGATTATTGCTGTGGAGGCAGAGAAAACCTTTGCGATTCAGCACAGTTTAACGGACTTAATTTTAACGGCGGCTATGCTGAATATGTAACTGTACCAGCACAGTTTGTCTATAAACTTCCGGAAACAATAGCTGACCGACAGGCAGCACCATTACTTTGCGCCGGAATAATTGGATATCGTTCGCTGAAACTTTGTGGAATCAAGTCCGGAGAGAAGTTGGGAATATATGGTTTTGGCGCATCAGCGCACATAACTATACAGGTTGCAGTCCACTTGAATTGTGAGGTTTACGTTTTCACACGAAGTGAAGAACACCAGCTCCATGCTGAGGAATTGGGCGCGGTCTGGTCCGGAGGTCTTTATGATGATCCCGGAGTAGAACTGGACAGCGCGTTGATCTTTGCTCCGGCAGGAAATTTAATGGTTGAAAGCCTGAACTATTTACGCAAAGGAGGAACAGTGGTCTCTGCGGGTATTCACATGAGTGACATTCCCAAGTTTCCTTATCGGTTTCTTTACGGAGAAAGAGCAATGATGAGCGCCACAAATGCCACATATCAGGACGGAATGGAGCTTCTTAAACTTGCCGGTGAAATTCCTATCCGTACAGAAGTGAATCTCTACCGGCTGGAACAAGCAAATCAGGCTCTGCTGGACCTGAAGCAAAGCCGCATAAACGGAGCTGCTGTTTTAACTATTGGTTAATTGGTTGAAGAAAATGTTTTCGTGCTGCTAATCATTTTTTATAGTACAATTTCCTGATATGTTCAAATTGAGCAGAAAATTCTTTATCTCCTCTTATATTACTGATATTACAGTCAATAATTACAAATTGGTCCCATCCTGAAACATCCTGCTTAATCTTTTTTCCATTTTCGTCAAACAAATAGTATTCCTTAATCACAAGAACAAGAGCAGTTTTATTATTTTTTGTTTCGAATCTATAACTGCTGTCAAAATATGAATAACTATTTTCCAACATATCGTAATATTTTCCTTTAATAGAGTTCTCACTTACTTCAGATTTTGCGTATAAAAATAACAACCATTTATCATTTATAAATTTTTGATCCTGGCTAATTTTATATCCATGTTCTTGGATTGCATCTTTATGCATTAGATTGAATTCATTTCCATCACCATCCAGAAGAAAGATGGATGAATTGCAATCATCAAAACTACGCCATTTGTTCAACAACAATTGTTTGTTTCCGGTACTTTGTGTCTTCTTTCGATTTACCAGTTTAGTACCAGCTCCCAGCGACCACTCCAGTTTTGCATTGATGTTGGCATCACCGAATTTAATTTGCCCGCCTTCAATCTTGAAATCCATCAGAACACTTGAATCAGGATAATCTGGGTTAAACCCAGTTTTCCGGAGATGCTGTTTTTTCCATTGTTTTGCTTTTTCACTCGCAGTGGAAGCCAGATCAGGGTGTCTTTTCTGGTTGAGAAACTGCAGCACCATCTGAGCTGGTTCATGTTTTTGCTCGGTAGCAAGATTGAGGTGCATCATACCGATCAGTGGGTCTTGCTTCAGTGAAACCTGCCAGCGTTGCTTGAGGTCTTCGGGAAAAAACACACGAATTATGCCAAGATTAAAATGCGATGAGTGATTGCCTAGTTCCGCCGCACGTGTCAACCTCTTCACGGCTTGTGGTCCATTCTGTTCCGTGCCAAGGCCAAACAACCTCATCATCCCTGTAACATTGAGGGCGTCAGCCCTTCCGGCCTGTGCCGCCTTCTCGTACCAACCGTAAGCCGCCGCAAAATCCTGCTTTGCTTTGGCTAATCCCGGAATCATATTGGCGCTTCCCAGCATCACATACGCAGAAGCAACCTGCTTTTCTGCTGCCTGGTTGAGAAGTTCCAGGCCTAGGTCCGGATCGTGTTCAACGCCAGTTGCGCTGACCGCAGCCATCAGGTGCAGAGTGCCTAATCCGGCTTGTGCCCTTGCATCTCCGGACTTAGCTTTTTGCTGGAGTGCCTCCGCTTTCTGCGAGATGGGCAAGTCCGTATCCTCAAACAAGTCCAGGGCCTCTCCCAATTTTTCGCCCAGTTCACCCAGTTCCGAATTCTCTTCCACCCATGCCAGTGCTTCTGGGATCGTCAGCGGACAGCGGTAGGCAGTCTCAACCTTGTCCACCGTCTGACCGTCCGGCTTAAGCGAGGTCATGTCGTAAACGTTTTCCCGCACTTTCTCGAAGCGAACGAAAAACGGCCCCCCGCCCAGCGACTTTCCACTCGCACTTGCTTCAACTTGGCAGGTCAGTTGGTTGTCCACATAGGTGCAAGGCTGCTTGGAGAGGACGTCCATCGACCCCAGCAGCTTGCCGTCCAGTTTGGGCCGGATATGAATGCCAATGTTCCGGTCAGGATGGAGGATCAGGACTCCCATCCCGCACAGTTCCGAGACCTGAGCTTGGGTGAGATCGTGATTAACCCTGTTTTGCGAGGAAGCCCAAACTCCGACCAAATTTTCATAGGGAATGCTTTCAGCGTAAGCTGAAAGGATGATGATTAAAAACGAGAGGATGCTCAGCAGAAGTTGTCGCATAATGCTACCATGGTTTGGAGTTGGAAGTTATCATGACACAGAACAGGAACCGTTAAATGATGGCGTCATGGGTCGGGTATAGGATTACCAAAAAAAGAACCACCAGGGATAAAACAATTTCCGGATCAGCATTTTGTGTTTGTCAGCAACTACGGACAAAACTGCTGATGATTTTGTGACTTACCGATTAGCCATTAAATTAAGTCAATTGTTCCGGACAAAACTGCTATAGACATAACTCTTCCGGAGCATTACCTGAAATTTAATTTATAATTTAGAATAGAAGCGAAGTCTTATCGATTCAGCGACTTATCTGCTTTTTTTGTTTCGCAGCGACGGTTGTGCCGTTTTTTTCAGTGCTTTGAAGATGTTCTTTCAGTTGCTCAAAAGCGTATCCTGTGACTTGCGCGGCAGCTGAAATATTGGGATAATTCTGACCCTCAACAGTAACAGCCCCACCTTCGCCTCCTTTTTGAGCAGTCTTTGATAAGGAATCGTTTTGAGTATTTTCTAATGGAGTGAGCAGGAGCTTAGCTTTTTCGGAGTCTCCTTGCTGTATAAGAGAAATGTACTGTGCCAGCGAAGGCACCATATCAAACCATCCGTTTCCGCAATGATGAGTTTGAAACAAGCTCTGCAGGGTATTGACAATTGTTTCAGCAGACTCTTCCTGATTTGCTTCGAAACTGGCCAGTATATGAAGCGTCTCAGAAGATCCCTGCTGTAAGTTAGCCAGATCAAGAAAAGGATTACTGCCTGAAGATATTTTAACTCTGTTATTTCTTGAATCCTGAATAAAATACACAGACTTCCCTTCAGGATTAAGTTTATGTTTTTGCTTCAGATCATAGTTTGCGTCCATACATTTTTTGCATGATGACGTCTTACCATCCTGTGAATGTGAAGACATGTAGAATTCCCGAATTGTCTTTCGTTCACCACATTCTTCACATTCCTTGACCAGCATATTTTCCTGGGAAAATTGTGTGTCAGTATCTTTTGCAGATAGACGCAGCTGAGTTCTTAGGTGAGCACATTTTCTGCAAAATGATGCCATCCCGTCATTACAGCGCCCATCAGGAAAAAACTCACCGGAACGTGGGAATTCCCCCCTACAGATGCTGCATAAACGAGTATATTGCTCTGAACCGAATAACTCTTCCTGAATAACTGATCTCATGTTTGACTACTGATGATTTGTTTGAAATATTGAAATGAATAATTCATCCAATCGAGGAATACAGATGACTTACCATTCTATGATGAAAATAACAGAATTTTCGCAATTGTCAAATTCTGTATGCAATAACTGTTCTGCAAAATTTGATGTTGATATTTTTTCTTTCTCATGTGCAAGCAAGCATCATTCGCAATTGAAAATATGTTCTTATCTGACACAGTATGCATAATATTTAATGTGATATTTAAAGACAGAATTGAGATAATCCTGCAGTGGTTCCTCTCTGTAAAAAAAATCCATTAATTAAAATTTTTGAATTGCAGGTTAGTCAGCCGGAAAACATGAATTGTAAACAAATAACTTGGAATTGATGGCAAGTTTGATTGTTATAAAACATTACGAGTTTAATTTTTCAGTTTTCTTAAATTCTAACAACCTGAACATTGATAAGTTAAAATATGCTTAATTCAAAATTTTGCAGTATGCTGACCAGACAGTCCGGAGAACCTCTGGCGGGAACAGCTCCTTTTGCGGAGCATTTTGTTTTTATTACATGGCCAAAAAAATACTGGCAATACGAGGCCCTTGATTCAAAAGGAGGTTTTCCGGATGGTTTGAAAGAATGGATGCGGGCTCAAAGTGAAATAAGCGGAAAAATCAGTATTCGTCTGATAAGCCGTAAAGAGTTAAGCAACGAAAATGCGGACATTTTCATTTATCCGGCAAAAATACATTATTCAAAAATCCCTCCGGAAGAAATCCAACAAGTATTGAAATCACATTTCATGCAGGGACATGTTTCTGGATATACCGCTAATATAATTGAAAAAGATCATATTTTAATCTGTACCCACGGGAGGCATGATAAATGCTGTGCCAAATTTGGACAGGAACTTGCTGATAAAATGCGTTATCATCTAAAAGGACAGGAGGATTACATAGAAGTCTGGGAAAGCAGCCATCTTGGCGGGCACAGATTTGCTCCCACAATGATTGATTTTCCAACAGGACGAGCTTATGGACAACTTACTCCTGAAGAAATTCCTGATTATTTAGATAATCGAAAGCAAGGGATGGTTTATGCCCCAGCTTATCGAGGATCAGTTTTTCTTTCTGAACTTATGTGATGGAGTAAAAAATGGCAAACGAGGAAGTTCAGGAAGATCAGGAAAATAACGAATCTGTTGAAAAAGAAGAAGCGGTCAATGCTGAAGATGATATGGATTCATTGATGGATGAGTTGGAAGAGCAGAAAACCAACCCCGAAGACATTGATAGCAGTCAAGATCTCAGTTCTTTAGTTACAGAAAAAACTGCTTCTTCGGAAGATAATCTTGATGAAATGCTTGAATCTGCCTCAGACACTTCTTCCGCTGTATCTGACTCTTCCTCAGAAGAGGATGGGGTTGATGTAAAATTTTTACTCGAAATGCCACTGACAATGACTTTTGAAGTTGGAAGAGCAAAAATGAGCATCAGCAATCTGCTTTCACTCGGACAGGGATCTGTGTTGGATTTACATCGTCTAGTAGGAGAAGATCTGGACATTTTAGTCAATGGTAAGTTAATTGCTCAGGGAGAAGTTGTAATTTCCAATGAAAAATTTTGTGCAAAAATTACTAATGTTATTCCTCCGGAAGAGCGCGTGAAAAAAATGGCAGGCATGGATAAAACAAACTAGATAATTCAGCCTCAGCAAAATAATTGTAGATAAAAAAACTTATGACCTGGAATATGAATTTACTTGATCCCTGAAAAAATGTCATCAAGTGACTGGAAGCTGAGTTCATACAATTACCAACTCCCTGAATCCCTCATTGCCCAGCAACCCACCCCAAGGCGGGACCAATCAAGGATGCTTTTTCTTGATCGTTCCAGGAATAGAATTTCAAACCATAACTTTTCAGAAATAATTACCCTTTTACCGCAGGATTCCTGTCTGGTGATAAACAACACCAAGGTTCTCCCTGTTCGTCTTCCAGGCAGACGTAAAACAGGAGCAAAGATAGAGGCATTGTTGGTTGAGGAACAAAACGAAGGACATTGGAGCGCTGTCGTTTGGAAAGCCGGACGAATCAAAAAAGGTGAATTGCTGGAATTTTGCGGAGGTGCTCTTCGAGCTGTGGCACTGGAAAGGCTGGAGGAAGGGGAATGGCTTTTGGAATTTGATGAACCGGAGACTTTAAAAGCACGCTTGCAAAAAGTTGGATTACCTCCTTTGCCGCCTTATATAAAAAGAAATAACTCCAGTGAAATTCAGAATACTGAAGACCGGGAACGCTACCAAACCTGTTTCGCTTCTCAGCCTGGAGCAATTGCCGCTCCAACAGCAGGTTTACATTTTACAACAGAGATATTGAATGCAATCAGTGACAAAGGAATCGAAATTCTGGAGGTTACTCTACATGTCGGTTTGGGGACCTTTACATCAATTGAAAAAGAGGATATACGCGAACACAAAATGCATTCAGAATATTTTTTTCTTTCTCCTCAAACACTTCTTCAATTAAAAAAATACCAGCAGTCAAAAAAATGCGTGATCGGACTTGGAACAACTTCTACGCGTGTTTTGGAAACTCTGGCACTAAACAATTTCCAAATGAATTCCGGTTGGACAGATTTATTCATTTATCCACCATTTAAATTCAAGATGATTCAGGGGCTGCTTACGAATTTCCATCTTCCAAAATCAACTTTGTTTATAATGGTTTCAGCGTTTTACGGACGTGAAAATTTGCTGGAGGCTTATAGTAAAGCAGTGGCTGAGAAATACAGATTTTTCAGCTACGGAGACTGTATGCTGATTCTGTGACTTAGTCTAAATAGTCTTGAGGTAGGAATCACAAAAAAACTTAAGATAATTCTTTATAGCTCATTATTGTGGTACTGGCTGAATTTTGGCAGATCGTCATCAACTTCATAATAATCAGGCTTGTCATCAATAAATATGTGCGCAATCGTATTAAGTCTTTCTGTTGCATCCAGCATACCTGCGGCTATACTGAGATTTTTTTCTCCAAGCCTCTCATAAAAAAGACTGGCACCGCACTCCTGGCAAAATCCCCTCCTTGCTTTATCTGAGGAGTGAAACCATTTAAGTCCGGAATCATTTACAAAATGAAACTCTTTTTTTGCTGCTGAACTATAAGCGGCAAAATGTCCGTGAGTGTGAAGGCACTGCCCGCAATGACAGTTTATTACCTGTCTCATCGGACCGTAAATATTGAATCTTACTGCGCCGCACAAACATCCACCCTGATATTTAATTTCCTTAATATTTTCCTGTTTAGAATTTTCCTGCATATCACCCTTTACACGATTTTCTCTACGATCTGATTTAGTATATTTTTTCCCTGAAGGTTTAACCTTTTCTGAATAGCGACTCTTCATTTTACTGCTGTAATCCGCACCTAAAGCCGGAGTATGTTTTTTTGTTTTTGCCATTTTCTGCCCTTTCAGACCAGTTTACTATTCTAACCGGACACCTTCAACTCGCATCTATGCTGATTATTTCATTCTTTAATACCTGTACTGTAAACCCTTCAAGCCATGCACCTCCATCTACAGGAGCAATATAATCTTCCGGTTCCTTGTCGGTATCAAGCAGGACTTGCCAGCTTTTATCTGCAGGAACCTCAAATTTAACAGGCTTATCAAAACAATTAATCATGACCCTCAAAGACCGCTCAGGCCATTCATCATTTGTTAATTGATAGTGCAATGTGCGTATATGCGAGGCAAGATCTTCCGGACCTCCTAAAGCATTAAACCACTGATAATTGCTGTTTTTGGAAAACAACAAAGAAGCGAGCTGTTTCCTTAATGTAATCATACGTTTGGTGAATTCAAGCAGTTGTTTATGTTTTGTGGCAAGTGTCCAGTCAATCCATGTTAAAGGTGAATCAAGACAATATGCGTTATTATTGCCCAGCTGGGTTCTGCCAAATTCATCTCCTCCAACAAACATGGGAATTCCGTTTGAAAGCTGAAGCAAACAATGAAACATGCGCAGCTTACGGAATCTAATTTTGAGTATTTCTGAATTGTTTGTTGCTCCTTCGGCTCCACAATTATTTGAAAAATCGCTGTAATGTCCGTCATAATTGTCTTCGCAGTTTTCCTGGTTGTGTTTATTGTTGTATGAAACCAGGTCCATCATTGTCATGCCATCGTGTGATGTGATGAAGTTGAGACTTCCTTTTCTTCCTTTCTCCACAGAACCGAAAACCATGGGACTACCAAGAAGGGATTCTTTAAGTTCATCAATTATATTATCGTCTCCGCGTATCGCGCGACGTACGGTGTCACGGAATTTGTCGTTCCATTCTGTCCAACCGGCAAAGGAAGCCGCTTTGCCCAGTTCATAACCGCCGGCAGCGTCCCAGGGCTCTGAGATCAGCTTAATGTCATGCAGTCCCGGATCATTGTTTAATTCCCAAAGCAACTTTGGAAAATCCATGATCTCTCCGGAACAATCCCTGTTTAGAATAGTTGCCAAGTCAAAACGAAATCCATCCACACCAATAACGTTTGACCAGTAATAAAGACAGTTTCTTATCATTTTTTTTGTTGTGGGTTGGGCGCAGCGTAGTGTGTTTCCACATCCGGAATGATTTGTGTAACTTCCGTCTTCGTCTCGCAAATACCAATTTTCTGCTGCCAATGCTTTAAAATGATCAACCGGGCCGTCTTCGCCAAATTCTGCAGTATGGTTAAAAACCACATCCAGCCAGATTTCCAGATCAGCTTGATGGAATTTGTCAACCATTGCTTTAAATTCCTGCACAGCATTTTCCACATCTGCCGCGTAATTTTGTTTTGGCGCAAAAAACAAGAGAGGTGAATATCCCCAGTAATTTAATAAAGAATGCTTCTTGGTTGTTGCAGAATAAAGAGTCTCATTTTCATCAAAATCGAATACCGGAAGCAATTCAATCGCGGTAATACCTAATGATTTTAAATACGGAATACAATTGACCAGACCCTTATATGTTCCGGAAAGTGAAGAATTGGCAATCAAACTGGTTGGGCTGCGTGTCATGCCTCGCAGATGACATTCGTAAACGATACTCTGCTCTATAGGATGATTAGGACGAGATGGGCGTTGACTATTTATTTGGTTTAAGGTCGTTTCCGGAGCTATTACAGGCAATCTGCGCAGCCCATTAAACTCTTTTCCGGATTGACGTGAAATAACACTAAGACTGTAATTCTGTTTATCAACTATAAAGCCGAGAGGAACTCCCCATTTTTCACCTCCACGGCTATCCTTTGCGTAAGGGTCTATTACAAAGTGTGTGGTTCCGTCAGTTTTTTCCAGCTGAATTATATAGATCATAGATGCTGTTTCAGTACGGCATAATTCTGCCTCCCATCCCCATAAATCATCTGATTGAAAACTTGTATCCAGTTGAATTTGAGACAAAAGATCAAGTTTGTCTCCGGGCTGTGGCAAAAAGTGTGGATAAAAAAGATAACTAATACTGACTGTATTTGTGGCAAATAGTCCTAATTTAAGTCTGTTTCCCAGCCAATGTCCTCCGATTTCAGGATTTGACAAAGGACGTATTGACTGAAACATCAGCGTGTAAAAAAGGGAAAAAATATTTGATTAATGACCTGCAGCAGAAAACAAGTTTTGCATCGCTTCCCTGGTCCCAGGTGATGAGGCAACAATCGGATTCCCAGAAAATAAACCATCATCTGCCAAAAAATCATTTGTCCATCCACCTGTTTCCTGAACCATGGCAATTCCAGCCAGGCAGTCCCATGAATTTAATTGATATTCATAAAAGCCGATATATCGTCCAGCGGCCACATAAGCAGTCATTAACGCGCCTGAGCCGATATCATGATATACACCTCCATTTTTGAACAAATAATCAAATGCTTTCTGTGTGGCTTCAATGGAACTGTTTGGTGAATATCCCATGGCAACTATACCTTCTGAAAGTGAGGATGCCTTGCTGGGCTGCATTGGATAACCATTGATTGTTGCACCAAATCCCCTATGTACTGCAAACAGTTCATCTGTACAGGGTGCGAAAATAAGTCCTATCTCAATGGTGTTATTCAAGACATAGGCTATGGACACACACCAGGATGAAATGCCATTCAAAAAACAGTTAGTTCCATCAATCGGATCAACCACCCAGATGCCTTCTGCATCCATATTTCTGGTTCCACTTTCTTCTCCTAAAAATCCATCTTCCGGAAACAATTCTTCCAGCCTGCCGCGAATCATCCTTTCAACTTCACGATCAGCTATGCTTACCCAGTTTTGCGGCCCTTTTTTTTCAGTTTGGAGTTTCTCGTAATTCTTAAACCACTGCATTGCATATAATCCGGCATTTCTGGTCAGTACCTGAGCTGCCTGAAATCGATACAAAATGGACTGGTCTTTCATGTTTCTCTTGTACTTAATTATCCCTTACTAAATTGACAATGATTCAAATAGTGAGCAGTTATTTTCTGACCCTGAATTTATTTCTTTTGCGTTCAAAGAAAGTGGTCTGTTACAGCATGGCATGTAGAGTGCCCTTTCTATACTAATCTTGCAAGTTGAAGGCTTTGCTTATTTCCAAGACATACTCATAAGTTTTTATTATTAGTGGCATGTTAAAGAATGATTCATTCACATTTACTGAATTGAAATCTTTTTCATCCATACATGCCTATCTGTCAACTGTTTGTGACTTATTGTGAAACTGAAAAAACTGTTTCTAATTTTAATTCGTAAGCAGTAATTAAACAGTTTGGCCGGAAATGTGAAGGTGCATAAGCTAGATAATAAGATGAAAGCAAATGTTCCGAAGTTTACGTCATAAAATTTTGCTGGTTGTTGCGGTGTGTGCCTCGATCACACTGTTGGGTTTTCTGGCAGTATACTGGCTGACACTGGAACAGCATCAATCCTTGGAGCGATACCATGATCTGCCTGCAATTTCCAAAACATGGTTTACGCTTAATAATGGTATCAATCGAGCTTCCATGGCACAACAGGCATGGCTTAAAATCGGAGAATCAAAATTTCTCAAAGAACGGAAACTGGCATGGGAGAAGGACATTCATCCTGCCTTCAATTTGCTGGGGAAGCTTTATAAAAAGGCTCGAGTGTGGGAAGGAGAAAGGGCGGTAGAGAGGAGCGCTTTTTATGATTTGAGGTTAATGATTTTGGAACTTGAAAATCTGCAGAAAAACACTGTAGCACAGACGCAGGACTTCAGCTCCGAAAAAGCTCTGATTATCTGGGCGGAAAAGGAGTGGCCATTGGTACAGGATATCAGCAGGCAGGTGGAAATCCTTTTACGCTGGCAAACTGATTACACACTTCAGCAAGATGCAAAATTGCGTCAGGGTTTGCTTGGACTGGGAATATGGATTTGGATTGTTGCATCTGTCGTTCTGCTGCTGGTTTTGGCGATAGCAATATTTTTTGCAAAACGAATCACTGCGCCACTCAGAAAATTAAGAAGTGCCGCACAGAAGGTAACCCTGGATCATTTTCATGATCAAGCTGACAAAACAGTTCAAATACAGGGTGATGCAGAAAAACTTTATGAAAATATGGATGAGGTACAAACTTTAACAGTGGTTTTCCGGAGAATGGAAGCAGTCATTCGGGAACGCACAGAATTACTGGAAGCTTCAAATCTTCGGCTTGATCAAGCCAGCCGTGCCAAAGGTATGTATCTGATCAGCATGTCCCATGAATTGCGTACTCCGCTAAATGCTATTATCGGCTTTGCGGAAGTTTTGCTTGAATCCGGAAAAGAAGAATCACTCTCTGACTATCAAATTGATCGTTTGCGCAGAATTTTGAAAAGCGGACAACACCTGCTGGAATTGATCAATTCACTACTTGATCTTTCCAAAATTGAATCCGGACAAATGGAAGTCCATAATACTGAGTTTGATATTGAAAACCTGCTAAAGGACGTTCTGGAACTATTGGAGCCGTTGATGCAGGATAAATCTCTGCGAAATAAACTAGTTTTTCTCTCTGAACCGCCGATTTTGCTATATTCTGATTACGGGAAACTGCGTCAGGTTTTGATTAATCTACTTGGAAATGCGATTAAATTTACTGAGCCTGAGGGAAAAATTGAAATCCGCTGTATTAATGATGATACCGGCATTTCGATAGCAATTCAGGACAGCGGTTGTGGAATTGCTGATGAAATGCAGCAGCAGATATTTGAAGTATTCCATCAGGCTGAATCTTCCGGAAACATTTCACAAAAAGGCACAGGACTCGGACTTGCTCTTGTGAAAAGTCTAATGCAGCTGCTGGGTGGCTCCGTATCACTGAAAAGCGATATTGGTGTCGGCAGCACATTCACCTTACATTTTCATCAAAAGGAAAATAGAAAATCATGATGCATATTTCAAAAGTATTGCAGAATAATTTCAGGACAGCATTTGCTCAATTCATTTAAATCACAAAGCCTGGAAAAACAAATTGGGGTAGTGTATGCCTTGCTGACTTATGGGTCATGGGGACTCCTGCCGATCTATTGGAAACTGCTTTACACTGCGTCAGCGCTGGAAATACTGGCGCACAGGATGCTGTGGTCAATGGTGTTCGTATTTCTGCTGCTGGCAGTCCAGAAACGACTGAATGAAATACTTGAGTTACTCAAAACACCAAGATATATCTGGCTGCTGCTTGTGACATCTATCCTGTTGGGATTGAATTGGTTTGTGTACATTTATGCAGTCAATACGGATCGTGTAATTGAAGCAAGTCTGGGATACTACATTAATCCTTTATTTAATGTGTTGATGGGATTTCTGTTTTTAAGAGAAAGACTAAATGTGCTGCAAAGTCTTGCTCTGGGATTAGCAGCACTTGGTGTATTAATTTATCTTTGGGATTTTGGTTCTCTGCCCTGGATTGCTCTTATGCTTGCAGTGACTTTTGCGTTATATGGATTGGTGCGTAAAATAATCACGGTGAAACCACTGGTTGGACTTTTTATCGAGGCAGTACTGCTTTCACCACTTGCTGTCTTATTAATTGGATTCTGGCAAGTTGATGGATCAGCTAATTTTGGAAATCAATGGGACACAGATTTATTGTTATTAGGAGCAGGAGTGGTCACTTCGCTACCACTTCTCTGGTTTGTAAACGCGGCTAAAAGACTGCGTTATTCAACGATGGGATTATTCCAGTATTTTTCACCATCCCTGAGCCTGGTTTTGGGGGTATTTTTTTTCAATGAGACATTTACGCAGACACATTTAATTACTTTTTCCTTAATATGGTCTGGGCTGGCTATTTTCTCAATTAATACTTTAAAAGTTCAGCAGTCTGTATAAGTGTGTTGTTTTAAATAATAACTGCTGTAATCATCTTACAATTAAATACAAATGAAGACATTTTATTTTGAAATCTGTGGCCTGATCGGCTTCATAGTCTCCGGACTGATTTTCATAGCAGCTGGCCTCCGGAGTGAAGATTACCTTGCCACTTCCGGAAGTGTTGTCTGGACGATTGCCTGTTTGCTCTGGCTGATTCCAGTGCTTTCGCGGCGAAACACCCAAGGCTAGAGATATCCAAAAAGCATATCTGCTAATCCTTCTTTCCAGGATCTGATTCCACTGGATCATCCTTCCCCTACATCCTATGGAGAGGATTAGCCTAGAGGGTGTATTAAAGAAATATGAAGATGCCAGTTAAACAGGGAAAATTATTTTTGTGATAACTGATATTGGGTTGGATGCCAACTGATGGCATCAACTAGGGTAAAGGAGGGTATTTTTAACTTAAGCCTAAAAGAGTTTTCCTTTTTTCTGCCCATGTACGAATTAAATTGTCAACGGCCAGTCCGATAAACGCAACACAGAGTCCAAGTATTAATCCCTTACCACCCCCTTTTAAGTCAGATAAGGCTTTTAAAATATACTGTCCTAAATCTTCTGTTCCGATCATAGCTCCAATAATCACCATAAATAATGCAAATACAACTGTTTGATTAATTCCAAGCATAATATGAGGAAATGCTAAAGGATATTCAATCTTAAACAATCTTTGTAGACGTGTTACACCCGACATTGATCCAGCGTCATGCAAAGCTGGTGGGACACTGCGAAGCCCTTCAACAGTGTAACGTGTTGCAGGAATAGTTGCATAAATAATTACAGCAATTAGTACGGATGTATCAGTTACTCCAAAAAGCATCATGACGGGAATCAAATAAACAAAGGATGGAAAAGTCTGCAAGATGTCACAAATTCCTAAAATAAATTTAGAGCTGTATTTATGTTGCGCACACAAAGAACCTACTATTGTTCCAATTATAGCCGATGCAATTACGCCAAAAGTCGCCATGTATGCTGTAACTAAAGCTCTATCCCACCATGGGCTAAATGCAATAAATAATGTAAATCCTCCCACTACAAGAGCTGATCGAATACCACCTATTATATAACCTGCTCCCATGACCAAAACAAAAGTCGCAACAATCGGCATCCTGAGATAGATAGCTCTCATTGGTTGTAATACATCTACAATTAACCATGTATTAAATATTTTTAAAGTTTGAAAAAAGGTATCCCATACCCAATCAACACCTGCATTCCAGAAATCTTCAGTTGATATACCTTTGTTATGTGGAACCTCATACAAGTAATTAAATCCAGCTTTGAAAAACAAAGATCCAACAGAGGCAAGTATTACTCCAACTAATACTGCACCAACAAACAATAATCCATATTTATGACGCTGAAAAAAAGTTAAGTTGGCAAAATAATCTGTTTGTTTATTTGCCCAGGCTAAAGACATTTTATCTAAAAGTACTGCAATTAAGCTAATACAAACACCGGCTTCCAAAGCTAAACCAATTCTAAGTTGATTTAAGGCCAACAGTAAATTCCAACCTAATCCCCTAGCACCTATAAATGATGCAATAACTGCCATTGCTAAGCATTGCATAATGACTTGGTTTACACCGATCAGAATATCTCGCCTGGCAGTTGGAATTAATACTTTAAATAAAAGTTGAAAATCGTTACAGCCACTCATTTTGCCAGCTTCAATAACTTCCGGAGAAACTTTTCTAAGTCCCAACAATGTTAAACGTACCATCGGTGGTGTTGCAAAAATTATTGTCGCAATTGCTCCTGCATGATCTCCAATTCCAAACAGTACCATTATGGGTACAAGGTAGGCATAGTGTGGCATGGTCTGCATTACATTAAGTACAGGATTTAGTATTGCTTCGACCCTTTTACTTTTATATGCCCAAATACCAAAAACCAAACCAAGTAAGAACGAAATTGGTGCAGCAACCATTACAAATGAAAGTGTTTGCATTGAAGGTTTCCATTGCCCAAATACAGAAATATAAATCATAGTAATGGCTGCAAAAATTGCGAGGCCTCTTCCATTAAGTTTGTAGCCTAATATTATTGCAGCAGCAGCAATAATCGTCCAGGGAAGTCCAGGTAACTCTGCCCATGGGTTTGCATCAATCCAATCCCAACTTGTAAATGCAACAACGGTCTCAACTCCTCCAATTAAAATTTCGCGAAAAGCTTGAATTAAAAAAAGCATAGAGGCAGAAATCATTCTGGTAATTTGCAGAATAAGTGGACGTGTTTCGTACTCATCAATTTCAGCATCATAAATCTCAATTGGCATCCAGTCATTTAATAAGAAAAACATGGAGTCATTTACCCAAATTGGAAGCCATGCAAGTAGTGGAGGCAATCTCCATAAAGCACTATATTCAATGTATCTAACTTCTGTACCCAAAAAATTGTATGTAACTTGATTTGGGTCTTTTACGTGTTCTGCCTGAGCCCTTATAAATTTATACCCTTCGGGTACATCTATCGCGAAACACAATGTAAAAAAAACAATCAGCAAAAAGACCCACTGAATTGACTTTGGGTATTTTTTTAAAATTTCCATAAATTTATGAATCCTCTTTTCTTGCACCAAATACAGTGTGAATTATTTTAGAAGGCTTCACTATTCCTACAGTTTTTTTATTAGAATCGATAACTTGTGCAGGCTTTTCCTGACTTAAAATTTGTTCAGCAACCTCTTCAATGATCGCATCTTTAGAAACTATTAAATCACTTAAATTTTGATCATCGCTAATCGGGTCCATTACAGCCTCTATTTTTAAGACTTTCTCTCTTGGGACTTCTTGAGTAAATTTTCTGACATATTCTGTTGCTGGATTTAATACAATGTTGTCTGAAGTATCTAATTGCTCAATTATGCCATCCTTCATTATTGCAATTCTATCTGCAAGTCTAAGGGCTTCGTCAAAATCATGTGTAATGAACATAATTGTTTTTTGTAAAACACCTTGCAGTCTTAAAAATTCATCTTGCATTTCTTTTCTGATTAAAGGGTCAAGAGCAGAAAATGGTTCATCTAAAAACCAAATATCAGGCTCAACGGCCAAGGATCTTGCAATACCTACTCTCTGTTGCTGACCACCAGATAGTTCTCTAGGAAAATAATTTTCTCTTCCATCAAGACCAACAAGTTTAACCATATCCATTGCTTTCGAAATACTATCTTCAGTTTTTATTCCTTTTATCTGTAAAGGAAAAGCAATGTTTTCTAAAACTGTTTTGTGAGGAAGAAGAGCAAAGCTTTGGAAAACCATTCCCATTTTATTTCTTCTTAACTCAATTAATTCTTTATTTTTCAAAGATAATAAATCTTGACCTTCAACAAAAATTTTTCCTGCTGTTGCATCTGTCAATCTTGATATACATCTAAGTAAAGTAGATTTTCCAGATCCGGATAATCCCATCACTACTAACATTTCTCCCTTTGAAACTTCAAAAGAAGCGTTGTTAACCCCTACGATGCAGCCGGCTTCTTGAAAAGTTTTGGCATCAACATTCCCATTAGATTCTTGGAGCATTTTTTCCGCATTTGCCCCAAAAATCTTGTAGACAGACTCGCATTTAATTACTGGTTGAGATGACATAAAATTTCTTCAATTCAATAAATTAAAATTAAAAATAAATATCCTCTATTTGTTTTGTAAGCGTTCTAAAAATTTTTTATAAAATATACTCTTGTGTCTATACTGGTTTTTAAAAAACCTTTTGCTTCACCTGAAACTATAATTGTATCACTCGTGCCAGCTAAAGCCCTTATCGTATATTCTGCAAAACATTTTTTTGAAGAGCTATCCCATTTAACAGAATATTTGTCAATTAAATTGCCATTATCAGTATACAATTGCTGTGCTTTGTAGTTTGTAATGTTAGCTCCCATTATTGCGCGTTGGGTTACAATTTTCGTATTTTTGCACACCGCTTCATATTCGATAGCTGATAATTTGTGACCTTCACTGCTTTCAAAAAAATTTAATCTACCTTTAGGAAGTGAAGAAAGAACTTTTGTATTAATCTCTCGAGACTTTTCACTCTCTGCAGCTTTATCACGCTCTCCAAAAGTAAAAATGTTCAAAATACTAAATATAAAAATTATCGCAGCTGTTAATCCCACAAGGCCTATTATATTTTGAAAGCCTTCCGGAGTTTCTTTGTATTTATTTAAATTAATTCCTAAAAACATTGTTCTATCTAATTCGGCTCAACTAATTCGCCGTCTTTCCAGATGCCTTTCTTAACTGTTCCATTTGCCAAAGTAAAAGTTCCTTGTCCATGCATGTTACCGTCACTCCACTCACCAACGTATGTGGCTCCATCTGGAAAAGTCAAAGTCCCTTGACCATGCCATTTACTATTATGAAACTCTCCCACATAAAAGTATCCGTTTGGCCAGGTAACGGTCCCTTGTCCATGCTTTTTACCATCACTCCACTCACCAACGTAT
The DNA here is from genome assembly GCA_001627865.1 of SAR324 cluster bacterium REDSEA-S27_B3. Lineage (GTDB taxonomy): Bacteria > SAR324 > SAR324 > SAR324 > NAC60-12 > Arctic96AD-7. The sequence goes on along the minus strand of LUQO01000051.1, from coordinate 23,927 downwards.
GTAGTTAAGTCTGTATAAGTCCAAGTCCCGTATCCATTGTTGCAGTCGCCATCAGTACATCCAGTTGAACGTGTAAATCCTGTATTACAAAGAATCAAGCTTACAAGTATAGATAGAAAAAGCTTTTTCATGTCGTCTATTTTACAAATTACACTATAACAAAAACAAAGCCCCCCCCAGGAGAGAAACCCGGGGGGGGGCTAAGCTACTATTAACCCCCCAAGTAAATCACGGGGGTGTTATGGATTAAAAAAAAATTAAGACACAAAAGTTTATTTGGTCCAGGGCTTCCAAACTGCTTCATTGTCAGCAAGCCATTTTTTTGCAGCATCTTCATGAGTCATTTTATCTGTGTCAACTAAAGCTGCCATTGCACCAATTTGACTTGTTGTAAATGACAACTTTTTGAAGATCCTAGCTGCATGTGGATGAGTTTTAGGGAATTTATCATTCACCGCTTTTTTCAAATAACCATCAGGTGAACCACATTTTCCATCACCGCCATCTGCAGGTCTGCAACCATCATAGTATGGAGGAAATTTAATAAATGTAAATCCCGCACCATCTGTGAAATTTGGTGTCCAGTTGAAGATGATTGTTCCTCTTCCTTCTTTTTTAGCAGCTTCAAGTTCTGCCCAAAGTGCATCTGCACCACCAGCAAACTTAACAAACCACAGGTCACCGAGTCCAAGAGCTTCAAGACGTTGAGGCATTAGATCTTGGTGCCAGCTTTGTGGACCTTCTAGCCAACGACCTTTCCCTCCAGAGTCAGGAGTTGCAAAGTTTTTAGCACAATCAGGGTTCTTCAAAGCTTCCCAGTTTGGCAAACCTGGGCAGAGGCCTTTTTCAACTACCCAATTTGGATATCCCATATCCTCTAATGTCCTCGCTTCATGGTCTCCCCAATCTAGCAAACCACCTTTGTCACGAGCTGTATCAAATGATTTACCAAATGCTGACTGCCAAACTTCATGAGATAAAGTCACATCGCCGAGACGAATTGACTCGTAAACCGCTTGAGAATCAGATGGAGTGTACGCCACTCTATTACCGATACTTTCAAAAATTCCACCAATAACATATGCCATAACAACTTGGCTGGACCAGTTGTGTGTCGGAATTATTATTGGCCTTTTACTATCTGCGGCATTTATAGAGCTTGCTCCAAATGCGAGCATAGTACCCACTAACATGGTACCAACAATTTTCTTAATTGAAAACATATTGTCTCCTCTTAAAGAAAGTTAACAGAAAGGTTTTAGAATTCAAAGAAATCCTGAGAACTTGCACTGACCATACATCCTCTTTTTCCACGTTACAACCATTTGAAATCATTTCAAAAGGTTTGTGGCGGGTTAAATAACAAGGTTATCGAATTCAAAGAAATCCTAGAACTTACACTGACCCCGAATCCTTTCCAGCAAATTAACCTGAAAGAGACCATCCCTAACAGATCAAGAAACGCATTTTATCAAGATAAAAAATAAAAAATCAAGTTTTTTCTTGACTTTTTAATTTTTTTCTATAATTATTCATAAGCCCTTACAATTACTGTGGGAGGCTGTATTATGCAAAAATTATAGCCTGGAAATACCTGGGCAATAATGCTTTTGCTTATTTTTCACCCATCATCTAGAGGAGGCTATATGGGTTATGACATGACTGTTGAAGTCTCGGCGCTTAACGAAATTTTCGTTGAGTTTTATTATTGGATCACGGTGCCTTTGATGTTCCTGATTCATGTTGGTTTCTGTTTGTATGAAGTCAGTGTGTCTCGGGCTAAAAACCATCTGCACACCTTGATGAAGAACGCAATGCTGATACCGATGGTAACAGTGACTATGTTCTTCTTTGGTTTCTGGATTTACTTCGCATTCCCAGCTTGGCCGTTTGGCGATATTGGGACAGATACCGGAGCCTTGCCATGGGATGTAACTATGGGTTCAAACGTTAAGGATCACATCATGGGCGTGTTTTGGGCAGCGTTCCTTCTGTTCTCATGGACTGCTGCTTCAATTGTTTCCGGTTCGGTTATTGAACGCATTCGTACAGGAGCTTTCCTGATTTTTGCTGTCCTTGTCGGTTCAGTCACATGGATGATTGACGCGGCATGGGGCTGGAGCGCAGGCGGATGGATGGTTACAGAATGGGGTTACCACGATGCCTATGCATCCGGCGTGATTCACGGTATCTGTGGAGGCGCTGCGCTTGGAATACTTGCCGTTCTAGGACCACGTATAGGAAAATTTGCTCCGGACGGAACTCCTCGTGATATTCCTCCTAGAAACCCATGGATTGCTGTAATCGGTCTGTTTGTCATTTATACCGGTTTTTGGGGATTCTATGCGGCCTGTAATTTGCCGATTGGCAATGTCGATGGTGTATGGACAGCCACCACGATATATGGTACGCCGACAACATTGAGTACCATCACGTTTAACTTTCTGATGTCACTTGCCGGTGGTTTAATGGCAGGATACTTTCTTTCCAAAGGAGAGCCTTTCTGGACATTTTCTGGAGGTCTCGGGGGAATCATTGCCGCTTCAGCCGGTAATGACCTTTATCATCCGTTGCAAGCCTTCCTGATTGGAATTGTTGGTGTTTGGTTTGCCTACAAAATGCACTACTGGGTTGAGCGCAAGTTCAAAATTGATGATGCTGTCGGTGCTGTCGCTGTGCATGGCTACGCTGGATCTTTTGGAGTGATCATCTGTGGGTTCATGCTCTGGGGTTATCCTGCATTACAAGATGGTTCAGCTACAATTACCCCTTGGGGACAAATTGGCGGAGCAATCATAATGTTTTTTGTTCTGGGATTCATTCCAACCTGGATTGTTGCTAAAATTTTGAATGCCATGGGTATTCTTCGGATTCCTAAGGACGTTGAATTGGCCGGACTTGATTATTTGGACAATCAAGCTACTGCTGCAGACAATAAGGCAATTGTTGATGCTGAATTAGCAGAAGCAAACGCTGGTTCTTCTGTGTAACTTTATTATGGAGAAAATATTATGAGTACTGGAGTAGAAAGCTGGAGTTGGGAAAGTTTTGCAGACTCACCTGCAATTTATCCTTTTGTCGGCTCGGAAGTCATCATGACGATCATTGCTGTTGTTATTTGGATAGTCTGGCAAGTTTGGCAGATCAAGTCTGAAAACAGCACTTATGATGAGCAAACAGCTAAACTGCAAGGGAATCTTTCCGACGCAATATCTGGTAAATAGTTTCACAAGCAATTTGTGAATGAATTTACCACTAATTTAAAAACGTTGCCGTGCTTATTGTGCGGCAACGTTCCAGCCAAACAAGAATTACTTAAACTATTTTTTCCCCGGAATCCAGTCTGTTCCGCATAGAGGAACTTCTGCTATGGCAGCAGCTTCAACTGTCAAGGCAACCAAGTCTTCCGGCTCAAGATTGCGTACGTGACTTTTTCCACAGGCGCGTGTGATTGTCTGTGCTTCAAGAGTCATCACTTTAAGGTAGTTTGACAATCTTCTACCTGCTAACACAGGATCAAGCCGCTTGGACAATTCCGGATCCTGAGTTGATATTCCGGCAGGATCCTGACCTTCGTGCCAATCATCGTAAGCGCCGGCTGTAGTTCCGAGTTTCCGGTATTCTTCTTCCAAAGCAGGGTCATTGTCCCCTAATGCAACCAACGCAGCAGTTCCAATCGAAACAGCATCTGCACCCAAGGCCAGCGCTTTTGCCACATCAGCTCCGTTCCGGATACCTCCGGAAACTATCAGCTGTACTTTGCGGTGCATACCCAGTTCCTGCAATGCTCTTACCGCAGGCCGTATGCAGGCAAGTGTGGGCTGTCCCACATGCTCTATGAAAACTTCCTGAGTTGCCGCCGTACCCCCCTGCATCCCGTCTAAAACAATTACATCTGCTCCGGCTTTTACTGAAAGCGCTGTATCATAATAAGGACGTGCACCACCGATCTTAATGAAAACAGGTTTTTCCCAATCAGTGATTTCCCGCAGTTCATGAATTTTTATTTCAAGGTCATCCGGACCTGTCCAATCAGGATGACGGCAGGCAGAACGCTGATCGATGCCTTTGGGCAGATTACGCATTTCTGCCACTCGATCAGAAATTTTCTGTCCCAGCAGCATTCCTCCTCCACCCGGTTTTGCACCTTGTCCAACCACAACTTCAATCGCATCTGCTTTACGCAAATCATCGGGATTCATTCCGTAGCGTGAAGGAAGATATTGATAAATCAACGTTTCCGACTGCCCCCGTTCTTCCGAAGTCATGCCGCCGTCTCCGGTTGTTGTTGAAGTTCCGGCGAATGTTGCACCCCGCCCCAGGGCTTCCTTGGCCTGGGCTGACAACGAACCAAAACTCATGCCCGCAATCGTGATTGGAATTTTCAACTTGAGGGGGCTTTTTGCGTAACGTGTTCCCAGGACCACGTCGGTGCCGCATGATTCCCGGTATCCTTCAAGCGGATAACGTGACATCGACGCGCCTAAAAATAGCAGGTCATCAAGTCCAGGCAGTGAACGTTTTGCCCCACCACCGCGAATATCATAAATTCCGGTAGACGCAGCTCTGCGGATTTCAGACAAAGTGTAATCATCAAATGTCGCGGATTTGCGTGGATGTGTCCGTGATCTGTGTTCAGTCATTTTAAGTCAGTAGGAATCTGCATTATCAACATCAAAGTTATAAAGTTTGCGGGCAGAACCATAACGTCGAAAATCTGAATGGTCAGCTTTTATTCCGGAAATTTCTAAAAGCTCGGAGATTTTAGCAATATGTTTTGGTATCATTTCTTTCTCAATACAGTCAGCACCCAATCCGGACACATCTCCGCGCACAAAAATGTTTGCTTCGTAGATTGAGTCTCCAAGTGCTTCTCCAGCATCTCCGCAAATAACAAGGTTTCCACTTTGTGCCATGAATCCGGACATGTGGCCGACTGAACCACCCACAACAATATCCACCCCTTTCATTGAAATTCCACAGCGGGAAGAGGCATTGCCCTCAATTACCAGTGTACCGCCATGCGCGGTTGCGCCTGCGGATTCGGATGAGTCGCCCTTTACATGTATGTATCCGGACATCATATTTTCAGCAATCCCTACTCCGGCATGTCCGGAAATCACTATTTTTGCGTATTTGTTCATTCCTCCGCAGTAAAAGCCAACATGACCTTTAATTACCACATTCAAAGGAGCATTCAATCCACAGGCAATTGAGTGCTGTCCCTGGGGATTGTGAATTTCAAAGTTGTGCTTGGAATCTTCCGACAAATCATGCAGAGCGGAATTTACACCTCGTACTCCAATTTGTTTCAGGTCAAGAACATCCATTAGTCTTTTCCCCATATGTAGATCATTGAAGGTTCCGGTTCCCAGATTTTTGCGCTTTCAGAGCCGGGCAAATGAGCAATTGCTCTGAACTCAGTGGCCATTGCTACCCAGTCTCCAGTTTCAGCAAGTACCGCGTGCTTGCAGGCAATTGGATCACGAACAACAGCAAATCCGTCTTTAGTTCCGATACAAAAGGTGTAAAATCCATCAAGCTCCCTGATACCGTCTTCGAGTGCCTGACGAAGAGTTGCGCCTGAACGGAGTTTCCATGTCAGGTATGCTCCGGCAACTTCAGTATCATTTTCTGTTTGAAAACGTATGCCTTCCCGTTCAAGATTTCTCCTGAGAATATTATGATTTGAAAGAGAACCGTTGTGGACAAGGCAGAGGTCAGCGCCTGTTGCGAAGGGATGCGAACCGGCTGTGGTGACCGCGCTTTCGGTGGCCATACGAGTATGGCCAATCATGTGAGTTCCTGCGGATTGACCCAATTCGAATTGCTCATATACCCTCTCAGGAGAACCGACTTCCTTAAAAATTTCAATCGATCGTCCGCTGCCTACAATCCGGATCTTCGATGGAATATCGGCTACGGCAGTAACATACTGTTCGCTCAGCAATTCCTTCAGCCAGTTTACAACTGCATTTTCTTCAGCATCTGTAACTAGAATGCAATGAGTATCCACAGTTTGGACGGAAACATCACACTGGAACGATGAGGCTAAGTCCGTTCCCAGTTTTTTCCATGAAAATTCTAAGTCGCTGTGTGCTAATGAAAATTTTGTCTGACCTGCCTTAACTGGATTCCTGTAAATAGCAACTCCTGCGGAATCAGGCCCGCGACTGCTCATTTCCACCAACATGGGCTGAAATAACTTTCCCAGTTGAGTTTGCAGTTCAGAGTTTTTCAGGTATAAACCAACAATTCCGCACATCGGCTAATTATTTTGAAATAAGAAATTTTCAAACATCCAGGGCGTTTTTTCGTTCCCACTCAGAAAAGTGCTGCATGTACTGGTCCCACTCATCCAGTTTTAGTTTGAAATAAGAATCAGCAAACTCAGCACCCAGTAATTCTCTCAAGGTCTTGTTCTGCTTAAATCCACGCAGGGCATCCAGCAGGTTCAGAGGCAGTTTAGGAGCATTTCTGACTTTATGTCCCTCAGCATACATATCAATGTCCAGCCGCTTTCCGGGGTCAGTTTTATTTTCTACACCCCAAAGTCCGGCTCCAATCAACACTGCCTGCAGCAGATATGGATTAGCCGCGCCGTCAGCCAGTCGCACCTCTATCCGGTCAGAATCCGGAATTCTTATCATGTGGGTACGGTTATTCCCGGAATAGGTGACTGTGTTGGGTGACCAGGTCGCGCCGGAAGTAGTCCGTGGTGCATTGATGCGCTTGTAGCTGTTAACTACAGGGTTGGTAACAGCAGCTATACTTGCGGCATGCTTTAACAAACCTCCGATGAAGTGATAAGCCAGTTCAGACAGGCCAAGTTCACCATGTTTATCTTCCATCAGATTGGTTTCCCCATCCCTGCTCCAGACAGAAACATGAGCGTGACAGCCGTTTCCGGTAAGCGTAGGCAATGGCTTAGGCATAAAGGTGGCCCTGAAACCATGACATTCCGCTACAGTCTTAACCATGTACTTGAAAAAAGTATGTCTGTCAGCTGTTGTGAGAGCATCAGAATAATCCCAGTTCATTTCAAACTGACCGTTAGCATCTTCGTGATCGTTTTGATAAGGCGCCCAGCCAAGTGTCTGCATATAGTCACAGATTTCAGCAATCAGGTCATAACGTCTCATTAAAGCCTGCTGGTCATAACATGGTTTGGGCTGAATATCAGCAGCATCAGAAACTGCTGTTCCTTCTGAGGTGAGCACAAAGTATTCACATTCAACTCCGGTATTTACCAGATAGCCTTTTGCTTCAGCGTCAGCCAGAACTTTTTTAAGAACAGTCCGCGGTCCATGTTCAACGATTTTTCCGTCAAGATAGATATCACTGGGCAGCCAGCCGACTTCGGGCTTCCACGGCAGCTGAATCAATTTTTCTGAATCAGGTAGCCCAAACATATCTGCATCTGCAGGTGTCATGTCAAGATGTGCGGCGAATCCGGCGAATCCGGCGCCGTCTTTCTGCATACCAGTAATTGCCGCAGCGGGAACAAGCTTGGAGCGCACCACTCCGAACAAGTCAGTAAAACTTATTAAAAAATATCTGATGCCTTTTTCCTTTGATGCATCTGCAAGATTATTGCTCATATACCCTCTCTGGTTGATTGATGGAATTTAATTCCGCTAAATTGAAAGCTGCTTGCCGACTTTATACTACAGAATGAATAAATAGATGCCTCTTAGCTTTATTGATGATTGAGTCTATACATGGATTATTTATGAGATCCTAATAGAGGCAAACAGCAATCAGATAGTACTTAGCAGAAGCTCGAATGGCAAGATTTTATTATGCTGTTTTTTGTCTTAAAGCAGAAATTTTGTCAAAGTGTACTGGCCTGAATTTGAAAAAATAATTCAATGATAAACAATTTCTAAGAGGATCATCTGCAAATAATTGTACTAATAAAATATCTTAACACCACCCATCTGAGTAGTTTTATGCCACTCATAAGAAATGTGTCCACTATCTTTTTGAGTGTTGCCAAATTCTTAGCAATAATTTATTATTTTTCGACAAATAACACTAACATAACTGAAATACGGATAATATTCTGCATCAGCATACGGCATTTTAAACATGGAACAAGAGAAGATTAAAACTACCTTCAGCATATTGGAGCCCGGACTCTGGCAGTTGGATCCGGTACAGGAGCGTTACAGGGTTCCTGCATGTGGAGTAATAGTAATTGAGCTTCATGCTGATGATGAACTGGTGGTTCATGATCCTGAGGGCGGCCAGCTGGCAGAGGTTGTTCCATTCACTCCTGAGGGTAAAGGTGATCCTTCATTGCTTGGAATTACCAAATCCAGGCCTGCTGATGGAATGCGAAAAATTCTTGCAGGAGAATCAGACAGCGCACGCCGTGTCCGTCAGGGTTTGGAAAACAGAGGACTTGATCTGGCGTCAGCGAAAGCGGCAACGCTTTTTGTCCCCGATTCCTCTGCCAGAGAAGAAATCAGCTTTCTGGTCACATCTCGTGCTACATGTGCCATCGCGGCACCGGGAAATTTGATGAATGTGGAAGGTGAGACTTTACCTCCGACTGATCTGCTTGTTTTCGTAAAAAGAGCTTCCGCTATGGAGGAAGCTGAAATTGAATTGCCGGAACCACTAGCTGATGCTCGACTTGATTTCCGCATTGATGCCTGCACCGCGCAGGCTTATGAAGTAAAGGCGGGTGAGTTTATTCAGGTGATAGATGTGATGGGCAGGGAATGTTCAGACTTTCAGGCGTTTGACAGGCGAAAACTGGATGATGGTATTGAGCGGGGATTGGATGTTACTACCACACGCACCTTAATGGGATATGGCTATCCCGGCCCCGGACTTTTCTCTAAATATTATGATGTCGATATGCAGCCGCTGGTGGAAGTAATTCGTGATACAGTTGGACGGCATGATACTTTTGGTCTGGCATGTTCCGCGAAATATTATGAGGATATGGGATATTTCGGCCACGCGAACTGCTCTGATAATTTTAACACTGCACTGAAACCATTTGAAATTGCCTCACGCAAAGGCTGGGCTGCTGCCAATTTTTTCTTCAATACCGGAATTGATGATCACAACGTGCTTTACAGTGATGAACCGTGGTCACGTCCCGGTGACTATGTGCTTTTGCAGGCACAAACTGATCTGGTCTGTGTTTCTTCAGCATGCCCGGATGACACAAGCCCTGCCAATGCCTGGAAACCAACCGATATTCACGTCCGGATTTATCCGGAAAAAAACAAATTCACCAAAGCAATTACAACCAGAATGACTCCAGATTCCGACGCAAAATTAACACAGGAGACCGCATTTCACCCCCGTACATCGGCTCTAACGCGTAACTTTACTGAATATCGGGGGTACTGGCTGCCGACATGCTACCGAAATAATGGGGCAGTAGATGAGTATTATGCCTGCCGTGAAAGAGCGATTGTAACAGATCTCTCTCCCTTGAGGAAATTTGAAATACTAGGTCCCGACGCTGAAGCGCTCATGCAATGGACGTTGACAAGAAACGTCCGTAAGCTGGCTGTTGGACAAGTTGTCTATTCTTCCATGTGCTACCCTCATGGCGGAATGATGGATGACGGTACTTTGTTGAGACTTTGCCAGGATAATTTTCGCTGGATCGGCGGAGATGACTATGGAGGGGTATGGCTCAGGGAACAGGCAAACAAATTGGGACTGAAAGTATGGGTTAAATCCTCTACTGATCAAATACATAATATAGCAGTACAGGGACCAAAGAGTCGTGAAATTCTCAAGGAAGTTGTCTGGACACCGCCCACTCAGCCAAAACTGGAAGAAATCGGATGGTTCCGTTTCACAATCGGTCGGATTGGAGATTTGAACGGGATCCCAATTATGGTTTCCCGCACAGGCTATACCGGAGAACTAGGTTATGAAGTCTGGTGCCATCCAAATGATGCTCCGGAAGTATGGGATGCTATTTGGGAAGCAGGACAACCACACGGAATGCTTCCGTTAGGTTTGGATGCTCTCGATTTACTTCGTATAGAATCAGGGCTTGTTTTTGCCGGATACGAATTCAGTGACGAGACAGATCCCTTTGAATCCGGTGTAGGGTTCACCGTGCCGCTGAAAACAAAGGAAGATGACTTTGTAGGCAGGGAAGTGCTTATCAACAGAAAGGCTAATCCACAACGTAAACTTGTGGGACTTGAGCTTGAAGGCAATGAACCGGCGGCGCATGGTGACTGTGTTCATGTTGGGCGCGGGCAGGTTGGCGTTATTACCAGCGGTATGCGTTCACCGATTCTGCGCAAGAACATCGCGCTTTGCAGGATTGATGTTACAAGTTCAGAAGTTGGGACAGAGGTTCAGGTGGGTAAACTTGATGGCCACCAGAAGCGTATTCCGGCCATGGTTGTACCGTTTCCGTTTTATGATCCTGAGAAACTTAAACCGCGCTCTTGACTTTTTGAAATGTTGAAAATAGACTCACACACTTCTGCAATACAGAAAGATGTGACAGTTTTGGCAGTTTTGCTGAAAATGGCTGAATAGATTTTTTAATTTTTTGGCCTTAATTAATCCGGTGTTTTTGTAAACAAAAAGATACCGATAACAACTTTATAATAAAAGGAGATAGCATGACAGATTTAGAAGCTTATGTAAGCGCAGAAGGTAGAGATGAACTGGTAAAGCAAGTTCGTTCCAAAATTAAAGAGCTTGGAATCACATATATTTATTATCAATTTATTTCAGTCACCGGCCGGATTGTAGGTAAAGGAATTCCTGCTGACCACTGGGAACGTACTGCTGAACGGGGGTTCCAGCTGGTGTATGGCTCCACGGCCAACCTTTTTACAGACCGACATGGTGATTACATAGGATATGGTCCGGAAGCAATGGAACTGGTGGGCATTCCTGATCCGGAAACTTTTTGTCAGCTTCCTTGGGATAAGCGGGTGGCACGAGTATTCTGTGTGTGTTTCCGGAACCGTGAAGAGCGGGAGAATCCTGGAGGAGCATTGACTTCAGACTGCAGAGGCAACCTCAAGCGCTTCCACAAGGAGTTTCAGGACAAATACAAAATGGATTTCCGAGTAGGAACAGAACCGGAAATGATGTGGCTCAAGCGAGGTGAAGACGGCAAGCCTGATGGGGGTTTTTCGGAACCATACTGCTACCATATTGATCAGTTCGAGTCTTTACGTCCTGTGTTCATGCAGGTAATTGAGTATTGCCACGCAATGGGACTTGATATGATTCAGGGTGACCATGAGGACGCGCCCGGTCAGTTAGAGTTAAACTGGACATTCGATGATGTGTTACGTAATTCAGACAGGCTTGCTACCTATCGCCAGATATGTAAACAGGTTGCTCGTGAAAACAATCTGATCGCCTGCTTCATGACAAAGCCCTTCATGGGAGTTTCAGCTTCAGGATGTCATACTAACATTTCACTTTGGAAAGGTGGCAGCGAGAGTTTGAACAAACTTCACAACGATGTTCTTCCGGGAATGGATGATGTATTCACTTATCGCTCCGGCGGGGAAAACACTTTTATGCCGGATACAGATGACCCACAAATGCCCGGCAAAGTCGGTCTGCAGTGTGTAGGAGGTATTGTAACTCACCTTGGTGCGTTGACTGCTATAGGAAGTTCCACCGTGAATTCATACCGTCGTCTATGGGATACCGGATTCTGGGCACCGGTTTTTGCTGACTGGGGATATCAAAACCGAACCACCGGTCTGCGAATTTCTGCGCCAGGACGATTTGAGTATCGGTCTGTTGATTCAATGGTCAACCCATACCTGATGGGAGCAGCATTGCTGAAGTCATTTGAGGATGGTATTGACAACGATATTGATCCGGGTGAGCCTGAAAATCGCAACATTTACCAGGCTTTGGAAGCAGGCAAGCAGGTTAAGAAACTTCCAATGTCACTGGGAGAAGCACTTGACAGACTTGCCAACGACGAAGTAATTAAGTCCGCTATGCCTGATGAAATGTACAAGATATACCACTGGTACAAGAATGATGAGTGGGAAAGATTCATGCACACAGTCACAGAATGGGACCAGGAAACTTATATGGATTGTCTGCCTTAAACAAGGTTGCAAGCGGCAAGGGACAAGGACTGTTGGCAGGAATAGCAAGCCCAGTTTCTTGAAACATGCACATTGAAACTAGAAATTTGAAAAGGAGAATAATTTATGTGTGGAATTGCCGGAATAATCCGCCGGGGGAATCCCGGAAACATTGGGAAGGAGATGACTTCCATGCTCAGATCCTTGAAACATCGCGGTCCTGATTCAACCGGATTTGCCGTTTACGGTTCCCCAGGTGAAAATCAGTGTGTGATGCGCTTCAAAGTTGCCGAACAGGAAGATGTCAGTAAAGGCTTTGATATCCATCAGCAAATTAAGAATAGACGGGCATTAGTTAACAGCCGCCTGATTGAAATGGGAGTTGAAATACTGACAGAAGAAGAAGCAACAGAATATGCTTTCCGTTACACTTTTAATTTTGACGGCGATATGCGTCGTGTAGCAGATTATATCGAAGATATCGATAATGTTGAAATAATGTCTTTAGGTGAAGGTCTGGAACTGATCAAGGATCTGGGAGATGCCGATGTCGTATCTGAACAGTACAACCTCGGAACCTTTAACGGCAGCCACGCGATTGGACATACCAGAATGGCAACCGAATCAGATGTGGATATACGATCTGCGCATCCTTATTGGGCTTATCCCTTTAATGATGTTTCAGTGGTGCACAACGGCCAGTTAACAAATTACTGGGGATGGAGAAGGGCACTTGAACACCGTGGACACAGGTTCATGTCAAACTGTGATTCGGAACTGATTGCTGTTTACCTGGCTGACAAAATGGACCGTGGAATTGATCTGGAAGAGGCAATGCATGATTCTCTGGAGGAATTAGACGGAGTCTTCACTTATGTAGTCGCAACATCCGACAGACTTGGTATGGCCAAAGACTTGATGGCAGCAAAACCGATGGTACTTTATGAGTCAGAAGATTTTGTGGCATTGGCCTCTGAAGAAGTTGCCATTCGCAGTATTTTTCCCCATGAAATTGACACGTATGATCCGTATGAAGGAGAGGTGAGAGTATGGCAAAGATAGAAAAATCATTTGAATCAGGTTTACATGCAGAACAGCTTAGCGGGCGGACTCAGCAGATTTTCTTTTCTGCAGAGGAAGGAGAAAACTTTTTTTATCCCTATAATGCCTTTGAAGTAGATTTCAATAATAAAGCTGAATTTGACGCAAAGGATTTAAATAACAAGGAAATCAATTTGAAAATCCGTGAATTGATGAAAGAGGACCACGGTCATATTGTATTGAAGAATCCGATGGCCAAGCACTCAGTAGGTGTTGGTATTCTTAACCGACTCCGATTAGACATTGAAGGCAGTCTTGGATATTTCGGATGCGGTTTGATTGACGGCCCGAATATCCGCATTTCAGGCAGGGTAGGCTGGTCTTGCGCGGAAAATATGATGTCAGGAACACTGGTTGTCGAGAAAAACGCCGGCTCCACTTTTGGAGCCGCGATTCGTGGAGGCGATCTGGTTTGTAAAGGTGATGTTGGCTCACGTACAGGTATTGACATGAAAGGCGGAACCATTATTGTCGGAGGAAGAACCGGCACCCTTTCCGGGTTTATGATGCAGCGTGGGCGTATGATCGTCCTTGGCGACGCCGGCCCCAATCTAGGTGATTCAATGTATGATGGAACCATCTATGTTGGCGGCAAGATAAATTCGCTTGGGGTAGATGCAGTTCATGGAGAAATGACTGAACTTGAAGCAGCATGGATTGATCGTAAGCTTGCATTATACGGACTTGAAGCACCAAATGGGGCAGCAAATTTACAAAAAATTGTAGCTGGTAAACAGCTTTGGAACTACGACAACCTGGAGCCGAGTGAAAAGAAAATCGTGCTCTGACATTCATTATTTAGAGAGAATATTATGGCAAGAAGTAAATCACTCCTCGGTCAGAGTTTCATTTTCAAGCCCGAGGTAATTGACGACATTCATATCAAAGCTGAATTGGGGCGCTACCGCATGCGCGGTTTTTCCCTCTTCAAAAAGATTCCAACCTGGGATGACCTGACTTTCCTGCCCGGAACATTGACGCGTTTTGTGATCGAGGGTTATCGTGAAAAATGTCTGACTAAAACAGTCATCGGCCCCAAGGCAAAGCGTCCGCTGGTGTTGGACATACCGATCTATATTACCGGCATGAGCTTTGGCGCGCTTAGTTATGAAGCAAAAACGGCGCTGGCACGCGGTGCTACAATGGCAGGTACAGCTACCTGTTCCGGAGAAGGCGGAATGATTCCGGATGAGCGACGATATTCGTCCAAGTGGCTCTACCAGTGCATCCAGTCACGTTACGGATTCAATCCGCATCACCTGCGTCTCGCCGATGCCTGCGAATTTTTTATCGGGCAGGGATGTAAAGTAGGATTGGGAGGACACTTGATGGGGCAGAAAGTTACTGATCAGGTTGCAGAAATGCGTTCATTGCCGGCAGGAATTGATCAGAGATCACCAGCACGACATCCGGACTGGCTTGGCCCTGATGATCTTGCCTTGAAAATTGAGGAAATACGCCAGGCGACAGATGCCCAAATTCCAATTCAACTCAAACTTGGTGCGGCGCGTGTTTATGATGACGTTCGTATGGCATTAAAAACAAATCCGGACAGCATCTACATTGATGGCATGGAAGGATCAACAGGCGCAGGGCCTCACCTGGCCACTGAGGAAACAGGTGTTCCCGGGATTGCTGCTATTCGACAAGCTCGCAAAGCATTTGATGATCTCGGTAAAACCGGAGAAATTTCTCTTGTTTATGCCGGTGGCATCCGAAACGGAGCAGACGTGGCCAAAGCGCTTGCTTTGGGAGCAGATGCTGTTGCTATAGGTCACTCCGCGATGATGGCATTAAACTGCAATAAAGAAATTCCGGAAGCAGACTTTGAAAAAGAAATGGGTGTAGAAGCTGGATACTGTTACCACTGTCACACCGGTCGTTGTCCTGTCGGGGTCGCAACACAGGATCCTGAATTACGCAAACGTCTTGATCCGGACAAGGCTGCGGAGAGGGTGTACAACTTCCTGCATTGTCTGGCAATTGAATGTCAAATGATGGCTCGTGCATGCGGCAAAACAAATGTTCATTCACTGGAACCCGAGGACCTTGCTGCTCTGACAATGGAAGCATCAGCCTTAGCCCAGGTGCCGTTGGCAGGATCCCAGCATACTGTTGGACGTCCTGATATGAATCGTTACTAAAAGGATTTTATAGCTTCAGACTTGTAAAGATCAGGGCAACGTTTCTTGCAGACAGGTCTGAAAACATACAGCTTAAACCCCTATTCAAGAAAAAAAATGAGTAAAAAAGATGAACTTGTTCCGGAGGATTTAGGAACTGAGCGCGAAAAAGAAATTGGTCAGCATATCGGCTACCGCTATGATGTAAACCTTGTGCCGGACTATGACCGGCTGACGCCTTTTTTGAAAAAGTACCTTGAAAAAATGCAATGGGATGATCTGAACTGGCTAGAGGATGTGCACATGGGCTACGAAGAAGATCGGCCCGCTGTATTCGATCGTAATATAAACGGCTGGGTGACAGTTCCGGAAGACATGGATCTGCCTGATAATCAACAGGACAGAGACATGATTGCGCGTGAACTTTTAATTAAGTTTCAAATGTCACAACGTCATCCGATGGTAGTGCTTGAAGAAACTTACGGAAAGTTCTGAGTAAATTTGGGAAGAATTATTACCATAGATTGTGATTCTTGCCAAATGTTGTTTTGGAAGAAATGCTTTTAGATAGGAGCCGGATCAGCGCTGGCTCCGGACCAGTCAGGTTCAAATTGGAGTACCTTGACTTCCGGAGGCAGGTGTGGATTGAAAAGAAAGTTGTGCCAGTAAGTGAATTCATACACAGGCTCTTTTTTCTGTGATGCACTGACAGAGAATGGAATTTTGAAGCTCTGTTGCTGGAAATTAAATTCCAGAACACAACCCCGATGCTGCTCAAGAATTTCCACTACCTCTGAGCTTTGCGAAAAAACCCCGGACATTACACCGCTGAATCCCTCCACATTTTGAAAAAACTTAGCTGAAAGCAGCTGTAAGGCTTTAGTGTATCTCTCCTTCGGATCCTGAGTTTTCAGGGCCATATAATGGAACTGTTTGATGCTTTGCTGAGGCTGATCAGGGATAAGAAGCAGTGTAGCCGCAGAAGAAACCTCTGTACCATTTTCCAAAAGAATCCGAGGCCGCATTCCGGCATTAGGACGACCTTCATCACTTCTCATGGCTTTTTCACGCACCCGGCACTGCCATCCTATAAAGTAGTTTTGTATTGGAAGCCGATCAATTTCAGGATCGGAGTTGCTTTCAGAAGGGTCTGATTCCATAAAACTGATTACACTTTTCTCTTGCCGAATCAGGGTAACAGTGATTTAACTCCATGGAAAAGGGCTGTTTGAAACCGGATGCAGCTTTCCTTCCTCGAATCGTGAAAATCGAAACGGTTCCATAAGCTTGCTTGAATTCCCCATTACTTCCTCAGCAACCAGTTTTCCAACTCCAAGCATTTTGTAGCCATGGTTTGAATCAGCAATAATGTAGCAGTTCTCCAGGTACACGTCGAAAACCGGGAAGCTGTCCGGAGACAACGCACCCAATCCGCCGGAAGCATGTTCAGTGCGGTAGAGATGACGTGTGTCCTCAAAACGCCGTTGGCAGAAAGCCAGAGCCGCGCACCACATATCAATAAATTCGTTGCCCACCACAAAGTCAGGAGATTCTGTTCCATATGGGTCGACGCTGAAGTTATCGTCTGTGCCGTCCACATCGAAAGGTGCCGCGCCACCCTGCACACCGTCAAAGCTGAAGTCGGGCTTGTAATAAATTCCCCACATCTTATCGGTAATTAGTCTGCCGTCGATGTCAGAATAAAGAGGCGCGTCAGTATCAACATGAATTACTGGAGGCATATCACCATCATTGGTAGTAAGCATCTTTGGATCAACACCGAGTGTTCCTTCCTGCAGGCAGTAGTAGCGCCACATCTGTACGTCTTTGTGCACGGTGTCTCCGTCCTTGACTTTTATCCTGGAAGGCAGATTGATCATCTTCCAGAAGGTGTTGACCCAGGGCCCGGCCCCAACCACCACATAATCAGTCTGGATAGTGCCACTGTTGGTTTCAACCGCGGAAATCGAGTTTCCGGAAAACTGCACTCCTGTGACCTCAACGTTTCCTAATATCGTGACTTCCTCGCTCTCTGCCTTAGCGGCAAGACCCTGCATGCACTTCATGTTGTTGGAGTAACCTCCTTTCTTCTCATGCAGTACGGAAGTGATACCTTTTGCCTGCCAGTCGTCAAATATTCCACGCATGTAAGCCATTGAGTCAGCGCTGCCTTCGACGAATTCTGAAGGATAACCAATTGCTTTTTGCTGCTCATAGATGGTGGCGACATCAGAATGCATTACTTCCGGACTGATTTGCATATATCCGACTGGATGATAGCTGTAAGCCTTTGGATCACTCTCCCAGACTTCCACGCTATGTGCCATTAATTCACGCATCGCCGGCTGAAAATAATTGTTGCGTACAACACCACATGCAATTCCGGATGCGCCTGCGCCTATTCCGGATTTATCGATTACAAGGATATCTTTGCCGCTGCCCAGGCCACGTTTTTTTAGTTCAAGTGCTAAATGGTATGCCGTGCTTAGACCATGTATCCCTGCACCTATAATCAGATATTTTGCTGAACTTGGTATCATTTGACTCTCCCCAACCAAGATTAAAAATCAATAGAATAATTGTATAAATAAGTGTATGAATTTTAAATTATATAACCATCAACTGCAAGATGGAGTAAGCGTGTAATCACTGCTTTTCAGAATGAGTAACGCGCCTCAAAGAACAGACGGTCGTTTTCATTCAAACTCTGGAAATACAAGCTTTCTCCCGGCTGATATATCATCACACCTCCCTTGATAGAGAATGCGTCCATCACATCATATTCAAGTGAAGCACGGTTTAATCCACCGTCTTCCCCACGTTTCCCGATCATCATGCCTGTAATGTTCAAATTCAAAGTCTGGTTGTAATAGTTTTGCAGGAAATTGACTGTTGTGGCGATTCGATCTTCCAGCTGAAAATCCGGTGACGCTTCCAGAAGTTTGTCAAAATCATTGAGATGCTGCACTCCGGATTCAAATGAAACAGAGGTGTCGTTCCATCCGGAATACTCTGCGCCGAATAGAACATCGGTTCGTGTGAATTTTTTATCTTTTACATTATTAAACTCCATCCCCCAATAATTTCCTGCTTCCGCTTTCCACAAAAAATTTCCCGAAGGAATGCTCAGAGCAGCACCGAACATCGTCAGTCGGCTGTGTCGGTATTCCAGTGTTGGAACCAGACCAATCCAGGGGACGTAAATTGTGTCTGTAATAAAAAGGTGTGCCTCATCATCAAAAAACTGTGCCCAGTGAATTGAACAATCCCAGCCTCTGGGTCTGCCGAATAGAGCCACCCCGTATTCCGTATTTTCTGCAGAACTTTCCGGAACAACCTCTTTTATTTCTGCTGTTGATGAATTGTAATCACTTCCCAAAGGGGCGGTTTTATTAAATTTAATTTTATGTACAGCAACTGTCTGCAGCTTATAATCCTTGAAATAATAATCTATTTTAGTCATTGCAAGCGGTATCCGGATGTCTTCCAGGTCAGTCATACCGTATTCTCGATTATCAGTGGGATTCAGCACATCAACCACACGCAAACTGTCTGCTGTACCCCAGGCTACAATTTGACGGCCAAGCTTGATATCCAAACTTCCAAACGGACTGCCCTCAAGATAAACTTCACGCAATTCTGCTTCCTTTTCCAATTTGTCCAATACTTGATTTGAAAAAGTGTCACGTTCCTTGAAGCCGTATGCAAAATCATAAAATGCTTTTGCTGATATCCTGGTTTTCCAACTGCTGCCCAGTTTTGCGTCCCATGTCAAAGAAAAAAATGGACGTGTTTTGGTCAAACCGCTCCAGTCCGGCTGGTTTTTGTCTTCAGGAGGATCACGTTTATAACTGTAACTGAGGCTCATTCCTGTGTAACCAAACAGGCTGCTCCAGCTTTCGACTTCAGCTGTGGACTCCGTTTCCGAGCTGGCCTCAGTACTTTCTTCTTCATCAAATCCTGAAAGAATCTCTTCATCGTTTGTTCCGGAATCCTCATCATCGAATCCGGAAAGCGCTTCTTCCATTGAGGAATCTTCCTCATCGAATCCGGAGAGAACCTCCTCCAATTCTTGGTCATCTGATGTTTGCTGTGCCAAAGCAATTTCTGAAACTCCAATCAGCAGCACCAAAATCGAAAATGCTGTAACCAATACTAAGAGTTGGATTTGCGAAAAAAAACTTTGTAGCTTTGATACTATACCCCGGCACGCAGGCACGGGGCTACCATTCTGAAACTCAGTTTCTTTGTGCCCCATAACCTTTTATAAATCTTTTCATTACAAGCCTTTTTCCAGCCTCCGTACAGTAAACATGTCTTCATTGACTTCATCCTGGTTAAATCGGATGTTTTTTTGTTTCAGGATTGTTTTATGCAGTGTTTTCTTTCCGGATTTTGTTGTCACATGCATTTCTGTTGAAACCCATATTCCGTCTATTTTTTCCAGTTTCTTCACGTCCAGATATTTGTTTCGTCTTTTTTTATGAACCCAGCGTACTCCGCGAATCATCACATAATTGTCCTGTCGTATGAAAACAACTGATTTACTGTAACCGCTTTTTTCTGCTTCATCTTTGCTTTTAGGCACAGCTTTGATTTGCCATGCTTTGTGTCCTCTTACCTCTGTTTCTTTCATCAAAGTATAATCGTAAAGATCCAGATCCGGAGTTGTCATATCGGAATAATTCAGGTCTGAACCCATGAAACTTCCACTTTTGTCGCCAGCCGCAATGCGTTTGGTTTTACGCAATGCCGGAAGGAAAAGCCACTGATCGTCATCCTTTCCGGACTCATCATAATCATAAGTCAGAAATCCAGTGTTTCTTACATCCGCAGGAGAGAGAAAAAACATCAGACTCTGTGTATCTTCGCCTTGTTTCCGTCCATAAGTCTTTAATTTCCGGACACGTTTTTTCCCTTTTTTATCAATCAGGATCATTTCCATTTCTGAAGTTGAGTGGTCGCCCTCATCACGATCTCTGACTTTTTCCATAATTTCACGTCCGGTTAAAGCCTCAGCTATTCCGGGAATAACCAATAAAGCCGTAATGAACATGCTGAATATGTTGAATCCGAGGGTTAATATAGTAAACTTTGCTGCTTTCATAATTTCTCCTTCATTTATCATTGATTTCTGTTTAATCGGCTGCAGGGCTTTTTTTGCTGAAAATCAACTTCATCATTGCCGGAGCAAGCAGCAGATCAGCAAAGAGTGCCATAATAATCGTGAATCCCGTAATTAAACCAAATGAGAATATATTTTTCAAGGATGCGAAAGTGTTCACAAAAAATCCGATAGACAAAGCAACTGTTGTGAACAGCATTGCTTTTCCGGCGGTATTCAGCGTACTGGAAACTGCTTCGGAAACACTGCCGGACTGGTGATGATAGCGCCGGAAATTGTGCAGGAAATGCACAGTATCATCCACTGCTAAACCCAGCGCGATGCTGCCCACCAGCATTGATGCCACATCCAAAGGCAAATCCAGCATTCCCATAACTCCCAGTCCCATCAGGATTGGCAAAAAATTTGGTATCATGCTCCAAAGACCCAATCTCCAGTCAGCCAGCAAGATGATCATAAACAGCGTAATCACCAGTGCCGCAATTAAGTAACTGATGGACATGCTCAGCATAACGAAATCAATGGTGCGTGCCATTAAAGGAATTAATCCTGTGACAGTAATGTCTTTTGCTTCACTGAAAATATCGCTCGTTATAGTTTTCAATTGCCGTATCAACTCCGCGTAAGATCCTGCATCAGCCCATGAGGCTTTTACACTGACTCGTGCCTGTGAAAACTGGGAATCAACAAGGTTCTCCAAATCATCAGATCCGCTGTTTTCAAACAAAATCAGCTCTTGCGCGATCAACTCCCGATCATTTGGGATTGTATAAAATGACGGTTGATTTTCGTTCAATGCCTGATGAATCTGCTTTAGTGTATCGGCCACAGAAGTTGACTTGCCGATGAATAATTTTTCGTTCCGCCATTGTTCAGCATATTGATTAAACTCATTCAGGCGCCTCATAAAATCCGGTTCTTTCACCCCATTCATTTTTCCGGAATCAATCACAATTTCAACCGAAGTCGCACCCTTCAAATTTTCATCTACTACTTCAGTGGCCATTCGAATGGAATTATCTTCCGGAAGCCAGCCAATCGGATCATGTGAAAAGCGAAGCTGTGTGATTCCTCCTATGGCAACTAAAGCCAGCAGTGTACTGCCCAGCACAACTGTCCATGGACGATTGGTGGAAAATGTTCCAAATCCACTCAATACTCTGTCGGCTAAACTGGAACGGACAGTAAGCTTGTCAACTCGTTTTTTACTGATTGGTAAAACAGCCAGCATTGCCGGAACAAATATCAAAGTATAAAACACTGCAAGCAAAACACCTATTGCTCCAAATAAACCAAGTGAGGATACAGGTGCAAGTGGAGACGGTACAAAAGAAAGCAATCCACCCGCCGTGGTAAGACTTGTCATTAAAATTGCCAGACCGGAATGCCCCAATGCATATACTATGGCATTTTCTTTATCTCCATTACGCTGAACATGATGAAAATATATGGTTAGTAAGTGTACTGAATAACCGACCCCCACTGCTAACAATAATGACGGCAGAATTTGAGTTACCACAGTGAAAGGAGTTCCACTGAATGACATCATGCCGATTGCTGAAATCAGGGACAGTACAACTGTCAAAAGAGGCAGAAACACTCCCACTGGAGTACGGAACAGAAGCAGCAGTAACAAAGCAATTAAAACAAGAGCAGCCAGAGTAAAGCGGGGTATGTTGCGCATCATTTCGCTTTTTATCATTCCGGTCATGGCCGGAGAACCTGCAACATAAGTTGGGAACTCCTCTGAATTGTGGCGTTTCACAACATCTTCTATTGTGCTTACAAATTCAGTGTTTTGCTGGTCTGAAAGTCTTTCAGCAGTGGAATGAATTGTTCCTGTAATTTTTTCACTGTCCGCTGATTCTGGATCTGTTTCGTTTTCTTCTTCAAATAATTCATCACTAAAATCTAGCTCATCACCAAGCGGACCGTCGCCTGTGAAGGCGTTGGAGCGAATCCCTGCAATTCATCAGCTTTTCCCTTGATCGAAGTAACATTTACTAAACTGACCACTTCATTGAGGTAAGGGACTTCATTTTCCAGCTCTTCATGAAACGCCCTGAGTTTCTGCAAAAATTGCTCTTCAAAAACATCTTCAGGTTTGATGGCCACCAGCACGATTTCATCTCGACCGAACTGCTCGCGGAATTCATCATATTTTGTCAAAACCGGATCATCCGGTTCAAAGAAGGCTTCATTTGAAGTGTCAATTTTAATATGCGGAACCTGTGAAGCCATAGCCGCAAACACAACCAAAGCTGCCATTATCACTAACCAGCGTCGGGCGAAAATCAAATGTCCCAGCTGCTCAAAACGTGATTCGATTTTGGCGATTATTTGTTTCATGATATTATACTTAAAACATGGCTAACGAATTTACAAAGTTGACCTCAGGCCAGTTGTGATGGTCTCGCAAAAACAGGTCGTCATTTAGAATTATAACGCTATCATCAATAAATATTTTATGAAAAATAATAAGAGTCGAAAATGCTTTATAGCGTTATTCTCCAAATCTATAAAATGTCTTATGATTTAATTAAAAGACTGTGTTAAAAAGCAGCAGGAGTGGAATTCAGGATTGAAGTAGAAAGATGGAGGGCAATAGCCCTCCATGTTGGGGTATTGGCCAGTCAACCGGGCTGACCGCTTTGAAAAATGTTTTTCGTTTTCAAGCTCTGGGAGGTTTGTAATCTATAGAACCCGCTCCTTTGATGGCTTCCAGTCCTTCTTCGGCCGTCATCAGGACGGTGGTTTGAATTTTTGATAAAGCCCCTCCTGCAGCCGCTGCAATAAGCGCTGAAGCAGTAGTTACGTTGTCCGGACCTTCGGCTATCACGCAAAGGTCGAACTCCCCAAACGCGTAATAACCCGATATAAATTTCACTCCTTTCGCAGCAAACATTTTATTTACTTGCTCTAATCTGTTCTGTGGATTCTGGATCTGTGTTGCCCAGGAACCGGATGTGTAAGATGCCTGAACTAAATAATTTGCCATAAAACCTCCTTGCATTGTAAGAGAAAAATAAACAAAGGCTGCCAATTTAATCCACTGCAGTTTTTGTCAGTTTGGATATTTTCAGCAGCCGTGATGAACGATCTTCCACTACGGTCTGCAATGAAAGATGGCTAATGAAAGGCATTCTACTCCTGATCTTCAACTAATCAAGAAAAAAAATTGTTATGTCTGTAAAAAACCATTCAATAATCCAAGATTCCACTGCTTGATAAAAATCGAGAAAACTTTGTAAACAAGACTTCAAAAACAGAAAAAATAAAAAATTCAATTTTAGCGAATTTTCGCTTGACAATTATTTTTCGCTGAAATATAATTACTTTATCTTTTTCTCACACAGTAATGAAAAGTCACAGTTCAGGTTGGAAAATATGAGTACCTGAACAATCTTAACATATTTTTAAGGAGTTGAAATGTCTACCAAAAAGAATCAAATACACAGTCTTGGAGAAGACTGGTCGAACAATCCACGTTGGAGTGGAGTCGAACGTCCATAT
>LUQO01000050.1 GCA_001627865.1 SAR324 cluster bacterium REDSEA-S27_B3 | reverse complement strand
CACCCACCGCAAGCGGTCCCCCCTCTCCCCAAGGGAGTAGGTTATAGTTTTGAGATGAACAGCGGTTCCTCGCCTCTCCCTTAGGGAGAGGGTTATAATAAGATAAGTCAAACAGTCTCCCTCTCCCATGGGGAGAGGGTCGGGGTGAGGGGTTGATCCGCGTGATCCGTGGCCACGTTTTAATCTGCTCGAAGAGCCATCCAAAACTACCGATTTGCGGCTGTGCTGGAAATCACAATGCACAATCGGGCTTGACACTCAACGGGGTTGGGCTTATTCAATATGTAAACAAACGACGGATCAACTCCGAAAAAATTCAAATAAGGAGCATGTGATGCCCAAATGCCTTTCTGAAGACGCAATCACACAGTACCACAACGAGGGTTATTTTTTCCCGATCCCGCTTTTGAGCGAGAGCGAGGTCGCAAAGGTCCGGGAACAGTTGGAAGCCTTTGAAGCGGGACAGGGCCATCCGTTAGAAGGGGGGCAGCGAAGCCATACGCATTTGCTATTTCCGTGGCTGGACGACCTCATTCGCCATCCCAGAATACTGGATGCGGTTGAGGACTTGATCGGCCCGGACATTCTTTGCTGGGGCAGTATTTTCTGGACGAAGGAGGCCCGCAGCGCAAGCTTTGTCTCATGGCACCAGGACGTCACCTACTGGGGACTGACGGGCGGCGACGTGGTCAACGTCTGGGTGGCGCTTTCTCCGGCGAACTCCACCAGCGGCTGCATGAGTGTACTTCCCGGAAGCCACCTGCAACCACCCCTGCCACATGACGACCGCTACCATCAGGACAACATGCTCACCCGCGGGCAGGAGATTGCCGTGAACGTGGATCCCAGCAAAACCGTCCGCATGCCCTTGCAGCCGGGAGAGTTTTCGCTGCACGACATCCGGATCGCCCACGGTTCGGGACCAAACCGCTCCGACGACCGCAGGATCGGCTTCTCGGTCCAGTACATGCCCACCTGCACGCGGCAAGTGAAAACAGACGTGGACTTTGCAGCCCTCGTCCGGGGGGAAGACCGCTTTGGGCACTTCCGACTCTCTCCGCCTCCGACACAGGCGATGGATGTGGATGCTGTGGCGACTCACGAACTTGCCAGTGCCGCAACACATGAAATCCTCTATCAAGGCGCTGAACAGAACACGGCGAAACTCTAGGACTTTACTGGATCGTAATTTAGCTGGTGTACCAATGAGACGCAACCGGGATGAGGGGTTCAACAGCAATCGGTTCTTCCTTTCCCTTCGACCCCACTCAGGGAGCTAACAGCCTATGGACTCCGCTCAGGGAGCCATATTCAGCTGGTTGAGCGGAGTCGAAACCAGCAAGGTGAGGTCAGGAATTACAACACCACTCCTGGATTCCGGGCCTTCGTTTCACTCCGCCCGGAATGACATTTAGAAAATCACGATGCTTCTTCTGGAATGACGAATAGATAACAATCCACTTATAGCGGAAAGAGAAATTCATTTGATGTCATTTCTGGCTTGATCAGGAATCCAGAAATATGATCAAAGCCTTGACCCTCAATTGGATTCTTGAATATTTTTCCAGTCAATATCTATTGACTACTTGATGCTGGTAGGATAAAGTTTCATCATGTTGCTTATTTACAAATTATCCTGATTAAATTCCTGAATTGTCACCAAAAATTATAATAACAAATGGAAAGAAAACTCAGCACCATATTTGCCTCAGATGTGGTTGGTTTCAGCAAAATGATGGGCAGGAACGAAGAAAAAACCCTTGAAATCCTGGGGGAAAGGAGGCAGGTGATTGACAGAGTGATTGAAGAACACAGCGGTATGGTATTCGGTGGCGCAGGAGACAGCGTGATTGCTGAATTTGGCAGTCCGGTCAAAGCCACTGAATGCGCAGTGAGTATGCAGGGAAAAATGAAGAACCTGAACGAAAACGCTCCTGAAGATCAGCAGATGATTTTCAGGGTAGGTATCAACATTGGTGATGTGATGGTTAAACAGGGGAACCTGTTTGGTGACGCAGTGAATGTGGCTGCCAGGCTTGAATCGGCCGCACAGCCGTCCGGAATCTGCATATCAAAGCAGGTCTTTGATTTGATAAATCAAAAACTGCAGGTTTCTTTTGAAAACGCCGGGGCCCTGGAATTAAAAAACATTACCGAACCGGTACAGGCATATTTTGTTGTTCAGCAAAAAGGAAATACACGTTATTACAAATATGATGAGGCTCCTCAAGTTAAGGTTGAAAAAGCTGAGCCCGGCTCACTTGCAGTAATGCTTTTCAGGAATTTAAGCAAAGATGAGGAACAGGCATATTTTTGTGAAGGTTTTTCGGAAGACCTGATTTCATCCCTTTCCAAGTTCAGCAAATTGCTTGTTGTGTCCGGGAATGCCAGTTTTAACTATAATGACACTCCAAAAACCCCGAAGCAGATTGGCAAAGAACTGGGCGTACGCTACATTCTTGAAGGTAATGTGAGAAAGCTTGGGGGAAAGATGCGGATTGGCGCGAAGCTGATTTCCGCTGATCGTGAGAACGCCATCTGGTCACACAATTTTGATACAACCATTGAGGAAATTTTCGATATTCAGGATGAAATTGTGGATACAATAGTTTCAGCAATTTCGGGAAGAGTAGAGGATGATGAAGTGAAACTGCTCGCAAGCAGCAGACCTGAAAACCTTAGTGCTTATGACCTTGTACTTCAGGGACTTGAACATCACAGAAAAAGCAATGTCACAGAAGAGAATGCGAAAAAAGCTGTAGAACTCTTCGACAGGGCAATTGAGATTGATCCAAACTATGCCAGGGCATACGCCTGGCGGGCATGTTCAATGGCAAACTATGGAACATGGCATCCTGAAATTTCCTGGGATAGCATTTTGGAAAAGGGCACTGCTTCAGTAACAAAAGCCCTTGAAATTGACCCTAATGATCATGAAGCACACAGGATCATGGGAGCAATATCTCTGGTAAGAGAAAATTTTGAGCTGGCCCGACACCATCATGAGAGGGCCAAACAGCTTTGCCCTAGTGATGCCTACATCATGGGTAAAAACGCGGCACTGCTGGTATATCTTGGTGAACCGGAGAACGCGCTGGAGACTGTTCACAGGGCAATGAGGATTAATCCCTTCTGTCCAGACGATTTAATTGTAGATGAAGGTATGTGTCATTACTGGATGCAAAATTACAGTGATGCAGTAAAAAGTTTTAATAAAATTAAAACTCTCAATAGAGAAGGGCTTTTTTACCTGGCGGCATCACTTGCAAAAGCAGGACAGCAAAAAGAAGCAACAGTAGCGCTTAAACATGCTGTCAGCTCTACCAGTTTGAGTTTTGAAAACTTTGTTCAAACACAAAGATACCAGGACCCGGCCATGAACAAGGAGCTTCAGGAGGTGTTTGAGTCAATTCCCTGCTGAGCCGGAATAATTTTACTTTCCGGAATCATAATTCCAGCAAAGCAGCATTCAGATTCTAAACATGCCGTTACTATAATTAAAGTGTGATGGCAGCGTTAATCTTTATCCAGAAGCTGCAGACCAAGACCGAATGCCAGATCAGTGACCGAAGCATACTGACCTTTGCTGGTAATCAGCACATATTCTGAGGCGGAAGAGGCCACTTCTTCACTTTCTTCTCCATTTTCGTCAGGGAACCGATATGAGCCTACATGCTGCCAGATCAAGTTGCCCTGTCCGTTTACCCTCACCAGCATACTTCGCCATGTTTTCCGGGGATCTGCTTCACACTCTTCATAAAGTGCATCGATTTCCTCAAACGGCTCACACTCTTCTATGCCTGTTCCACAGGCCATAACAGCGCCTCCGTCATCTGTTCCATTGATGGCCCAGCATTCGTCGAAAATCAGTTTTGGATTGCCGGCATCAAGGTTACTGAATATCCCATCTCCGCCTGCAGGATTACCATAGCTTTTTTTCCAGACAACTGAACCATCAGTAGTTAACTTGGTGATTGCACCATCAATTCCGCCATCTTTATCCTGAAGATTCCCACTGAAGGCAAATCCTGTCATTTCTCCCTTGTTGTAAAGGACGGTTATGTCTGTCAGTTCACCGTGATGCTCATATTTTTCCCACCACAGCAGTTTCCCATTTTTGTCCAGTCGGAGCACCAGAGGGACATGCTTTTCATAACGAGTGGAAGATGCAACAATGTATCCGGACTCTTTGCCGGATACTTCCTTGACAGACTTGCCGCTTAATGCCTGGCTGAATATATTTTGCCACACTGGTTTTTGGGGAGCGGAATTTCCGGAAACCTGGCTTGCATTAAGAAAGAGTACAAAGGCCTGACCGCTTTGCGGGTTTCCGTAGGACTTGAAACCTTCCATATCTACTTTGGTTCCGTCTACAAATCCGGACATGATCAGGCCTCCATCCGCAGTTATTTGCACTGATTCAATAGCGCTTTCTCCGGATGTGTGTCTGTCCGGAAATGTTGTTTCCCAAATCAGTTTGCCGCTGAGCAGATCAAGTTTGGCAAGATAGCGATCAATCACTCCGGACTGATTTGTGGAAAATCCGGCAACAAAAACAGCCTCATCTGTGGCGGCAGCCGCATTTGCGCCATCCTTTTTTCCATCAGTGCCAAAGCTGTGTACCCACTTGTAAGTGAATTCTTCTTCCGGATCGAGCCAGATTGTTCCGGAAGGGAGATCAGCCGGAAACTTAACAGCAAATCCCTGCCATTCACCTTCTGCATCAAGACTTTTACCTGAAAGCACAAAACCTCCGTCAGGTGTTTGAATGCCATGTACCGCATGCGGATCTTCTCCACAGCAAGCTTCTCCTGTTGCTGCGTAAAAAATTGTGTCCGGAGCATCTGCGCTTGCTGCTTCACTAACAAACAGGCAAATAGCTGAAACAGTTATGAATACAAGACTGAATGGAACTTTTAACAATTGCATTTTGTTTCCAGAAAAACATTACTCCGGAATCAATCCGGACGTTCCATTGTAAATATGGTACTGCTGTTTACACTTGTATAATCATTGTAGCCCATTCTGCCGATGGGATTTATTTTTCCAATATCAACAAGGCCGTCTTCAGTGATATATTCATCGCGAATATGGATCCCAATTACTTCACCAAGCACAATGAAATATCTGTCCTTCTCCTCCCAGCTTGGCACCCTGATACTTTTCAGGTAACGACATTCCAGGTTAACCGGGGTTTCCGCCACACGCGGCACTTTTACCAGGTTTGATTTGAGAGGCGTTAATCCGGTCAGTTCCATCTCATCGGTACCTGAAGAAACTGAGGCTGAAGTCTGGTTCATCTGTTCTCGTGTTTCCCAGGTTGCAAGGTTGCAGACAAATTCTCCTGTAGATTCGATGTTACTGATAGAATCCTTCATGCCGTCGGAGCCGCTGCCTGGTCCGGAAGCAAACATCACTGTGGGCGGTCTGTAGCATACCGCGTTGAAAAAACTGTATGGGGCAAGGTTGACAATTCCTTCTTTATCAATGGAACTGATCCAGCCTATTGGGCGTGGAACAACCAAGCTGTTAAAAGGATTTTTGGAAAGACCATGATTTTTTTTGAGAGGTTCATAAAACATTTTGCTGGTTCTTTTCAGGATTTTATTAAAAAGGATTGTATTACATTCTGGGATTCAAGTATGTTACAG
Source organism: SAR324 cluster bacterium REDSEA-S27_B3 (assembly GCA_001627865.1). Classification (GTDB taxonomy): domain Bacteria; phylum SAR324; class SAR324; order SAR324; family NAC60-12; genus Arctic96AD-7. The sequence goes on along the minus strand of LUQO01000050.1, from coordinate 22,760 downwards.
CATAAAGTCTTTTTTTCAAGAAGAGTAATTTTAATTTTAATCCAATTTCAAAAACGACTTACAAAGGAGACAAGATGGCATGGATTCCAATGATCGCGGAAGGCAAGGCAGAAGCTGAACTTAAGGAATGGTACGACAAATTACTTGAACCATGGGGAGGAGTGGATAACATCATGAAAATCCACAGCCTCAACATCAGTACACTGAAGGGACATTATGAGCTTTACCGTTCAGCAATGAAAGGTACAAAGGATCTATCTTATAAACAGCGTGAGATGGTGGCTGTGGTGGTTTCCCAGGTAAACCAGTGCCTTTACTGAATTCATCATCACGGAGCGGGACTTCGTAAAATCACAAAAGATGATGAATTCGTGAAGCAGTTTGTCAAGGACTACAAAACAGCGCCTGTCTCGGAGCAGGACAGGATTATGCTGGATTATGCCGCAAAACTTTCACGGGAGCCATGGAATATGGAAGAAGCTGACGTACAATCATTGCGTAAGGCCGGATTCAGCGATGTCGCTATCCTTGATATTGCTCATGTTACGGGTTACTACGCCTACGTAAACCGCCTTGCTGATGGTCTGGGTGTGGAACTGGAATCATTGGAAAGTTGAAGAGATATCTTTATTAAAGATATAATGCCTGCTTTTTAACTAAACGCTGTTACCCGTAACTACCGAATGCAATCAAATTATTTGTTGAACAGATTTTTCAAAAACCGACCAAAAAGCTTTGGAAATTTTCTTGCCCTGATCGGCGTGCTTGTTCTCACACCAGACACCATGATTATGAGATTTTCAAATCTTGACCGATGGCCATTGATGGGCTGGCGGGGTTTATTAATGGGGATTACCCTGCTGATTATCTGGCGTTTATTTTTTTTCTCCAATGCAGGCAAAAAATGGAGTTCTATCTTCACCTGGCATGGAATTATTGTGGTTTTTGCTTTTACCATCAATTCAGTGACTTTCACGCTTGGAATCCAGGAAACTTCTGTAATGGTTGTGCTGACTGCGGTGGCAACAATGCCGGTATTCGCAGCAATTCTATCCACTTTTATGATGAATGAAAGCCAGGGCTGGGCAGGCTGGTTAACTATTTTTGCAGCAATGATTGGAGTCGCTGTAGTCGTCAGCGACGGTCACAACGCGATAGGCCATCCCCAGGGTTCAATTGTGCTGGGAGCAGTTTACGGCTGCATTACTGCAATAGGACTGGCACTGGCTTTCACAATGGTTAGAAAATATCATGATATTGAGGTGATTCCGGCCGCAGCAATAGGGTCACTGCTTAGCGGAATCATAGGTTTCTCGTTAAGTGTAGATGGAAGTATTTTTGTCGCGCCGATCTGGACAGTATTTACAATGGGTGTGGTAATACTTCCTTTTTCGTTCGCCCTGCTTATCATCGCTCCTCGATATACCACATCCGCGATAGTCAGCTTGGTTATGCTGCTGGAGATGGTAATCGGACCGTTCTGGGTCTGGATTGGGATTGGTGAAAGACCAAGCATGATCATGATTTTTGGCGCTTTCTTAGTCATTTCTGTAATCACGTTGCACATAATCCGGACACATTTTTTTTTGAAACATTAAGCAACAATTTCATTCCTACAAATGAATCCTAAAATTGCCAAAGAATCCGAAGCAGCAGAATTCGGCAGAGAACTAAGAGGTTTCGGAATTAACCTGCTTGTCCGGGATGTTCGAGCATCCGTTGACTTCCTCAGGAATGTTCTGAAGATGAAGGTTCACCGCGCAAATCAGGATTTTGCTGTTGTTCAATCCGGCAGAACATATTTTCAGCTTCACGCGGACCATACCTATCATTCAAATCCGCTTCCTTCTCTGCTCCCGCAGGATGGTGCACGCGGAGCAGGAATTGAACTGCGTCTATACGAAATTGATCCGGATAATTGTGAAGAAAGAGCCAGGGAACTTGATTATGCTATTCTAAGAAAATGCGAAGACAGGCCGCATGGCCTGAGAGAGTGCTACATTCTTGACCCTAATGGTTATTGCTGGGTTCCTTCAAGAATCAAGGTAAATGAAACTAACTGAAGTTCATTGATTTATTTCAATATATTCAAGCGCTTGACTCACAAAAAGCGGAATAAATTTCATCCCCTTAATGCCCCATTCCGGATTAGACGCGTTTCCATCAAGTACCCGCCTCTTGATACCCTGCATGATGGCAGCCATGCGGAAAAAACTAAAGGCCACAGCAAAGGTTAAATCAGGTATTTCTGTCATACCAACACGTCTTGCGTAATTCTCAACATAATCAGTATTATTTGGAATACCAAGAGATTTGCGGTCAAGTCCGCTAAGTCCCCTTGTTTCAACGCCAGAAGGCATTTCCCATTGCATTAATTGCGTCCCAAGATCGGCCATGGGATTACCCAATGTAGAGATTTCCCAGTCAATTACCGCAGCCAGTTGGAAAAAATCAGTTTTAAAAATAAGGTTATCGATACGCCAATCTCCATGAACTAGACACGGGGCCCCATCTTCCTCAGGAATATTGTTCTTAAGCCATTGCTGAAGATCCTCCATTTCAGCAAAGTGCTCAGTGGCAGATGCTTCATATTGCCTGGACCAACGTGAATACTGACGTTCGAAATAATTCCCTGGCCTGCCAAAATCACTAAGCCCCAGCATTTCCGGATTCAGTTTGTGCAGTTTAGCAAGTCCCAGGTTCATCTGATCAAATACGGATTCTCGTTCACTTATTGAAAGGCCCGGTAGTCTGGGATCTGTAAATACATTTCCGGAAACATAATCCATAACAAAGAAAACAGTACCAATTTCTTCTGGATCTTCACAAAGAAAATGGGTACATGGTACAGGGAGGTCCGATTCAACTAATGCTGTCATTACTCGGTATTCACGTTCAACAGCATGCGCTGAGGGCAGCAGTACTCCATCCGGTTTTCGCCGAAGAACGTATTTCCCAGACTTACTAGAAATTATGTAGGTTGGATTGGACTGTCCGTGAGGTGTCTTTTCAGCAGTAAGGGGACCGCAGAAACCAGGCATTCTTTTACGGAATGCTTTTTCCACACGGATAAGATCAAGTTCTAAATCCGAGGATTCCATTTATCAGAGTTTCTTGTCGGTATATTGACGCAGTTCCGCCCTGGCTATTTGTCTTCTATGTACAGCATCAGGACCATCTGCCAGACGAATAGTGCGGAGAAGCATCCACATTTTGCTGAGAGGGGTATCCTGGCTAATTCCCTGCCCTCCGTAAAGCTGAATTGCTTCATCCACAACCTTAAGTGCCATCCTGGGAGTAACAACCTTAACCTGATGAATCCAAGGAGCTACAGTTTTCGCGTCAGCATTATCCATCATCCATGCAGCCTTCAGACAAAGCAGGCGAGCCTGTTCTATCTCCATTCTGCATTCTGCTATGATGTCATAGTTTGCTCCAAGATCTGCCAGTTTTTTGCCAAATGCTTCACGCTGCAGAGACCTTTGGCACATCAGTCCCAGAGCCAGCTCCGCCTGCCCTATAGCCCTCATGCAGTGATGTATGCGTCCAGGTCCAAGACGTCCCTGGCTTATTTCAAAACCACTTCCTTCTTCAAGCAGCAGGTTTTCCAAAGGAACTACGACATTGCTGAAGCGGATATGCATATGTCCGTGTGGTGCTTCATCATGACCATATACCTGCATTGGACGAAGTATTTCGATTCCGGCAGTATCTGCGGGAACAATCAGCATAGAGTGACGCTTATGCTTCGGCAATGAATCATCACCTGTACGCACCATTGCGATATAAATCTTGCAGCGGGGATCACCTGCGCCGGAAATCCACCATTTTTCTCCATTCAAAACATATTCATCACCTTCCCTGACACATGACATTGCAATGTTTGTTGCGTCAGATGATGCAACATCAGGTTCTGTCATCAGGTATGCTGAACGGATTTCCCCGGCTAGCAATGGTGAGAGCCAGCGCTGCTTATGAGCATCAGACCCGTATTTTAACAATACTTCCATATTGCCTGTATCAGGTGCTGAACAGTTAAAAACCTCTGCCTGAAATGGAGACCTCATCTCCTGAGCAAGATAAGCATATTCAACAGTACTCAGACCATGACCTAACTTACTGTCATTGAGCCAGAAATTCCAGAGTCCTCGATCACGGGCTTTTTCCTTCAAGCCCTCAAGTATCTCTGTCATTCGGGAAGTGAAGATGAAACGGTTTTCTGCATTTTCAACTTCCTGATAAAATTCTGCTTCCAAGGGCACAATTTCATCATTAACCATTTCGCGTACCGCTTCAATCAACGGACGAACTTTCTTTGTAACCCCTAGGTCCATAACTATTTTAATAAGAAAAGTATTTTAACAAAATTAAGCAGTTTTAACTCAAAGGACTTCCCTTTATGCTTACTTTTTCCTCCTGTACCGTTTTATCCAGAAGACTTACACATGAGTAAATTGCTTTCAAAGTAGGAGTTTGCACTCCGACTACATCAGCCAACTCTATAACTGCACCAAGCATTCCTTCAATTTCCATTGGCTTTCCTGCTTCAACATCCTGAAGCATTGAGGTTTTGTGTTTTCCAACCATCTCTGCACCAGAAATTCTCTTCTCTATAGGTACACGAAAATGTGCTCCTAAACTTTCCCCTACTACCTGGGCTTCTTTCATCATTTTAGCAACAAGGTCCCTTGTCAAATCAAACTGGCAGATATCTACTAGTGTTGAGTGCGTAAGTGCGCTGATTGGGTTGAAAGTCAGGTTACCCCATAGTTTAAGCCATATTTCAGAGCGTATATCATCAATAATCCTTGCTCTGAATCCTGATTCTGAAAATAACTCGGAGACTTTTTGAACTCTTGCTGTTTCCTGTCCGTTAAGCTCACCTACCGGAAAACGATTACCTTCAATATGCTTGATTACCCCGGGTTCTTCAATTGTTGTTGCAGGATAAGCAATACATCCGATTATTCTATCAGGGTCCATGTTGTGGAAAAGCACACCTCCGGGATCAACGGATTCAACTACCAGGTCGGAATGTTTACCTTCAAAGTTCTGAAAATACCACCAGGGAATACCGTTTTGTAAAGTGACAACTACTGTGTCTTTACCTAACAGCATGGACAAATCATTTACAATTGGAGAAATCTGATGAGCTTTGAGAGCCAGAAGTACCAAATCTACTGAACCCAGCTCTTTAATATCGTTTGTGGCCACTAGTTTGTCTGCAACAAATTCTGTTTCTGCTTCAATCAGTTTCAATCCTTTATCCTTGATAGCTGCCAGGTGGGGACCTCTTGCAATTACTGAAACTTCGTGTCCTGTATTTGCGATATGAACTGCCATGTAACCGCCAATCGCTCCTGCACCTACAACACATACTTTCATTTCATATTTTTCATTTAAGATTAATTATTTGATAACAGAAAATTATGTAAAATTCTATAAACAACTTTTTTGTAATCATAATCAGCTGAATTAAGATGAATAGTTTCTGAATATTAATAATTTGTGCAAAATTTAAATCCTACATTCTTGCAAAAATATTGATACAGTTCATTAACAATTTAAATTAATTTTTCCAAAGCGAAATATTTTCAGATTCCAATCCTTCTGTGATGCAATTTTTTAAGAAATTAAAGTGAATATTAAGATATTTAACTTTTACTAATCTGACACCATTCTGGATAAACACGCACACTGGGCACCTTCCCAGAATTAAGTTCCTCCTGGATTTTTATGTAATAATCAACCTCCAATAAATCACCATGCACTTCCCTGAACAATTTTCGCAAAGAGCGGTTGGGAATTCTCAAACCAGATTCTATTTCCTCAGGCAAAAACACCACCCCTTCCTCAAAAAACCAGTCTGGTATATCTTCCTCACCTTCAAACTTATGCTTATTAGTACGTACCTTAACTTCAGCAAACTGCTCCAAAGCGTCATAATCAAAAAGGTATACTTTGCTGTATCCGCCAACACCGTAATTTCTGGCATCAAGGTCCTTGTTGAAGATATTTGCCGCTATGTTGTTTTTAATGCAATATCCCAAATTCACTATAGCAGTTTCACTATCAGCCTGAGATGCCGTTTCAAGGAAAACAGGTAGAGGGGTAAGCCTGCTCTGTACTATCAAATGTCTGAAAAACAGTGCATCACCCTGATAACTCACGCACTCACTTGCACTGGTCAACAATTCTTCAATCAATGCCTCTGAAAACCACTTTTTTTCAAGCTTCACATTATAAAATATTATATTGTCAAGCATACTCCCTGTTCGGTTAATAACATGCACTAGACTGTATTTAGATAGAACTGAAGAAACACCTTCAAATTCGCCCCACTTGTAATGCCTGGTTGGAGAGTTGCGAATGACCTTCAGGTTATAGGTTGCTTTTGGAGACTGAAAGCCAATGGCTACAGTACCCATAAAACCGATTGAAAAATCGAAAATTCCACCTGACGAAACCAAATCCTCCTTTAATTCCTGCATTACAGCGACTTTACCAAAATGATTGAACCCAATTGTTGAATAATGAAGGCCCAGAGTACGCATGGGCATTATGCTGTGCAGAAATTCAGACAGTTCATGGTAGTAATGGTTGTTAACATGAAAATTTGCTCGAGTTGTACTGAATAGATTATGTGTAGCTGAATCTGAAGTAAAAATTGCATCAATATAAATACCATCATCTCCGTTCAATAAGGCTATGATCAAAGGCAATACTATAGAATCATTAAGGATAATTCTTCCAACAATATATGCTCCTCGATTGCGGAAAAAACCGCCTTTAATAATTTCTACTTTTTGTATTTTATAATTTTCATACTGTACTTTAAGTTCAGACTTTATCTTCACGGCTGCCAGTTTTGCTTCATTTTCAGCCTGACGAAACTTTGCTTTGAAGCCTAGAACACGAAGTATCTTAAGTACAAGTGAACTGTTAAAGTCATCTGTATGGAAAGTATCCATAAGAAAACTGTTAAAAATTGCTTTTGAGTCACTTGAAACTCCAAATGAATAATCAACAGGAGTCCATTCTCCCCTGAAAATTGCCCTTCTAACCGAATGCAGATATGCTAAAGCAAGATCCCCTTCATACCTGTATTCAACAAACTGTCGAAAATTTTCTTCAACTCCGTCCCAAAATTCCTGGTTCTTTGACACATCAGGAAAAGATTTAGTAATTTCGTCACCCAACCCATACATACTGACACTATACTGAGACAGTCTTTTCTGACTGGTTTGAAGTGACTCCTGGAAATCACAGTTTTCAAATGCATCCTTCGCTGATTCTGTAATCTCTTTAAATCTTTTGTAAAATACATCAAATTCATTTAGAACCAATTGAGCCATAAATTCTTTTTGTTTGCTTTCTGATGCCCCTTGCATACGTTTTTTAACAGTTTTTTTAACTCTTTGAGTCATTTTATTGTGTTTTCAATTTATTGCAGCATTTGTTAAGCAAAATTCATATTAAATCATCACAGATATTTGATCCATATGAAAACCTTTTGCACCAAATGAATACAAAAACCACAAGTCAGATGAGATTGGGTTATCTGGTTTTGCAAGTCAATCAACATTTAAAATTCATACAAATTTCAAAATATTTTATTGACATACTGAACTGAAATAGATTAGTTTCAGATTTCAATATATTTTAATGGCCAATTCTAAGCTGACTTGATGCTAATCAAATATATTAGTTTTCTAAGAATCAATGTAACAACTGCTTGAATTTTTCTGGAATGTCAAGATGATTCCGGAAAATTCATCTAACAAAATATATTTTGAAAAAATATGAAATTACTAAGATTTGGAAGTCCCGGAAAAGAAAAACCGGGATTACTTGATGATTCTGGAACTCTCCGAGACCTTTCCGGACTGGTTGACGATATTTCTGAGGAGAATCTTTTACCACAAAACCTGGAAAAATTGCGTAATACAGATACATCATCACTTCCTGAAGTTAAAGATGGAACTCGCTTAGGTCCATGTGTAGGCAAGATAGGCAAATTTATCTGCATTGGACTTAATTATTCAGATCATGCTGAGGAAACAGGTGGGTCTGTACCACCGGAACCTATAATTTTTGCCAAGTTCAACAGCGCAATCTGCGGGCCAAATGATGATGTTGTTATTCCCCGTAATTCAACAAAAACTGACTGGGAAGTTGAACTTGGGGTTGTGATCGGCAAACCTGCAAAATATGTTGATCAAAATAATGCTCTTGATCATGTAGCTGGGTATTGTGTGATTAATGACGTTTCAGAACGGGAATTCCAGATAAAGCGTTCGGGACAATGGGTGAAGGGAAAAAGCTGTGACACATTCGGACCTACCGGGCCCTGGCTGGTAACACCAGATGAGGTGGGTGATCCACAAAATCTGGATCTATGGCTGGAAGTTGATGGGAAACGCTATCAGGACGGTAATACAAGGACAATGGTGTACGGAGTAGCGTTTTTAATCCATTACCTGAGCCAGTTCTTCACTCTTAATTCCGGAGATATCATTTCCACCGGTACCCCTCCCGGAGTTGGGATGGGACAGAAACCGGAACCGATCTACCTCCGTCCGGGACAGACTATGCACCTCAGTGTTGAAAATCTTGGCACACAGACTCAGCTTGTAGTGGCAGACAAGTAATCAGGAAGTATTAAGTTTTTCAGAGTTTAATACTTGACATCTGCTGCAAACATGCATATTGTTTGGTCATTTGTATTCTGGGACATCTATTCCGGATTTATTTCTAATAATGATCCAAGGAACAAATATGATTAGACTCCTTAAAAACCCCTGGGTCATTGTGTGTTGACTTTTGTAGCCTCACATTGTAGCCAGCCCTAAAGAGCCTGTATGCTTGAGCCTTTAAAAGCAAGTGAAGTTTGTGATAAATACCGGCAAAGGTGGGGTAATAGACACAAAGGCTCACATGATAGCGATGCAATCTAATTATCACCTAAAAAAAACAGGATTCAGAAAAGGTTTACCAGGATGAGACGTGCCGAAATTGTTACCGCAAGTCTGATGGCAATTTTATCAGTTTATTTGATGTGGAAAAGCACTGAATTGCCTATTGGCTGGATCCCTAATGAAGGTCCGGGTGGCGGTGCGTTTTCCTTCTGGTTGTCAGCTGTCATGCTAATCTGCTGTATTTGGACGATGTTTAACTGGTATCGGAGATCAACCCCGCCCTCCAAATCAAAGGATTCGTTCATGGATGCCTACGCATTAAGAATGTTTCTAATGGTTGGAGGTGCGGTAACTATAATGATTGGTCTTGTGCATTTCATTGGAATGTATGGTAGTATTCCACTTTTTCTGTTGTATTATTTGAGATTTCTGGGAGGACATTCATGGACTGTGAGTTTTCTGATATCTCTTGCAGCTCCGGTAATTATTTTCTTTTTTTTCGACGTGGCTCTAAGAATTGTTTTACCCAAGGGATACCTGGAACCATTATTCTTTCCTTTGTACAGTATTTTCCTTTAGTAATTAAATACACTTCAAATACTGACAGGTTCAGCCATGGCTGGCCTGCACGAATGCAGTAAGATTTTGCAGTAACAATGATCTAAAATTAAATGGAGATTCTCGGACTTCTTTACGAAGGCTTTTTGATAGCTCTTCAGCCACTTAATATTACTGTTGTAATAATCGGGGTAATTGTTGGCCTGTTTATTGGTGCTATGCCAGGATTGGGCTCAGTGAACGGAGTAGCAATCTTGCTTCCTATGACATTCCTTGTACCACCAACAAGCGCTATAATTTTTCTGGCGGCACTTTATTATGGTGCAATGTACGGTGGAGCTATAAGTTCCATCATGCTTGGAATTCCAGGAGCATCCACAGCTGTTGCCACTACATTTGATGGCCGACCTCTTGCTCTTAAGGGACTTGCTGATAAAGCTCTGATAACTGCAGCAATTGCCTCATTTATCGGAGGTACAATTTCCGTGATTCTATTCACTGGATTCGCCCCCCCACTTGCTCACATCGCCCTTGATTTTGGAGATCATGAAATTTTTGCGCTCATGCTGTTGGCATTTGCCACTTTTGTAGGTCTTAGCGGAGATGATATCCCTAAAACAATCTTCTCAATCTGCATTGGTTTGGTTTTCAGTGCAGTAGGACTAGATATAATGTCAGGAGAGCCAAGACTTGTTTTCTTTGACATCATAGGATTTATGCATGGAATAAATTTTCTTGTTTTAGCTATAGGAATCTACGGTATTGGTGAAATGATGTGGACAATAGAGACAAACCGTGGGGATAGTGCCATGTCCAAAGCAGTACTCACACTGAGCGGTTTCCTAGGCAGTCTGCGCGATATGGGACGTACCTGGTTTTCATGGATGACAGGGTCACTACTGGGTTTCTTTGTTGGAATTCTTCCAGCTGCAGGTGCTACCCCGGGTTCATTGATGGCTTATGGAGTAGCAAAAATGACATCAAAGGATTCTGATAATTTCGGTAAGGGAGAGGTCGCCGGAGTGGTTGCCCCTGAATCAGCCAACAATTCTGCTTCAACTGGAGCCCTTTTACCGATGCTCACACTTGGAATCCCCGGTTCTCCTACAACAGCCATCCTTCTGGGTGGAATGGTTATATGGGGATTGGTACCAGGACCATTGTTATTTGTCGAGGAGAAGGAATTTGTCTGGGGATTGATTGCATCTCTTTATGTGGCAAACCTTTTTTCTCTTTTAATTAATGTGGCATTTATCCCATTGTTTCTGTGGGTTCTGAAAATGCCTTTCACAATTCTGGCACCGATTATCTTCGTACTAAGCCTTGTAGGGGGATATTCACCCACTCAGGACATGCATGATGTTTGGCTGATGTTAATTTTTGGAGTGGGGGCTTATCTGTTGCGAAAACTGGATTATCCACTGGCTCCGGCTGTACTTGCAATCGTGCTAGGACCTATAGCAGAACCTGCACTTCGTCAGTCTCTGTTGATTTCAAACGGAGATTTTACTGTTTTCTTCACACGGCCTATTTCAGGTCCAATCATGATCATCGCGATCATTCTATTGGTTTTGCCAGCCTTAAAACCACTTAAAAATAAGTTCTTTTCAAAATAAATCAACAAATCCTCCTGATTGTTTACCTTCGAATATCAACTGTTTCAGTTTGAAATAAAGGGTGTCTTTGACGAATTATTTGACAGGAACGTGTTTTGATTTCAGGAATGTTGTCTTTTCAGGAAAACTTCGAACAAAAAGTTAACTACTATTCTCCCAATATTTCTCCTGAAGAAAGTCCGAAATTTGAGGCATATTCAGAAGCATGAATTTTTTTATCATCAACAGGCCTGACACGTTGAACAAGAATTCCTCCTCCATTTGCGCAAACTGTGACACCCTGCTCTGAAACTTCTTTTATTTCTCCCGGAGAGCCTGTGGCTTCAACAATGGTGCAGTCAAATATTTTTAATACATCACCTTTATGGGTTGTCCAGGCACCAGGCTGTGGATTGGTCCCCCTGATCAGGTTAAAAACTTCTGACACCGGCTTTGTCCAGTCAATCTCAGCATGTTCATGTCTGCACCAAGATTCATAAGTAGCCTTCGATTCATCCTGTTTTATGCGAGGAGGATTACCTGAACGCACCAGGTCAATTGCCTCAACTACAGCTTCAACTCCAAGGGGGAAGATTTTCTGGAAATAAACAATTCCCAGTGTGTCATCCGGATCAACATCAACCTTCTTCTGCAAAAGTATTTCACCTTCATCAAGGCCATCACTAGGCCAGAAGATTGTGAGACCAGTCCTGGTTGTCCCGGAAATTATGGCCCAATTGATGGAACTTGGACCACGATGTTTAGGCAGTAATGAGGGATGGAAACAAATGGAGCCATGAGTGGGAATTTCTCGTGCAGTTTCAGGAACAAAAAGTGTGACAAAGGCCATTACACACAGGTCGGCCTTGAATGAACGCATTTCATCCAGAACCTCTTTATCCTTAAAGTTTGGAGGCTGGACCACGGTGAGTCCCTTTTCAAGAGCATATTCCTTGATTGGATCAAGTGGTTTGTTTTCCCTGTCCGGAGCACAATAAACTGCTGCAACTTCGTCCTTGCCCTTGCCCAATACAGCTTCAAGACAAGCCTTTCCAAAGGCCTGCTGTCCCATAATGATTAAACGCACGGTCACCCTGTATTACGATGATTTGAAATACTAAACTGCTTTCTCCTGTTTTGCATTCTCAATTTCATCATTGCTGAGTCCTATCTCTGCAAGAATTTCGTCAGTATGTTCTCCAAGTAAAGGTGAGCGCTTAACATCTGAAGATGAATCAGATAGTTTGATTGGGTTACCTACTGTAAAGTATTTTCCCCTTTCAGGATGATCTACTTCAACGATTGTTCCGGTTGCCTTAAGCGAAGGTTCTTCCGCCAGCTCCTTCATGCTTATAATTGGACCACAGGGTACATTTAGTGGATTAAGGATATCCATTGCCTCATACTTGGTCTTGGTCATTGTCCACATCTCTATTTCTTCAAATACCTTGTCCAGTTTCGGAAGACGGGCTTCAGGAGTTGACCATTCAGGATCTTCAAGCCAATCCGTATGTCCAATAACCCTGGCCAATTCCGGAAATGCTGCTGCCTGGGTAATCACATAAATATATGCATCCGGATCAGATTCCCAACCTTTGCACTTTACAATCCATCCCGGCTGTCCTCCTCCGGAAGCATTACCTGAACGGGGGGTTGCCTCGCCAAACACACCGTTAGGATATTGTGGATATTCTTTCAATGGCCCGTGTGTCAACCTTTGCTGATCTCGCATTTTGACCCTGCATAAATTCAGCACTCCATCCTGCATGGAACAGGTAACACGCTGACCACGCCCACTTTTTTCCCGATGAAAAAGTGCTGTAACTACACCCAGTGCTAAATTTAGACCGGTTCCGGAATCTCCAATCTGTGCTCCTGTAACCATAGGAACACCGTCCAATTCACCTGTAGTGGATGCCGCGCCCCCAGTACATTGTGCGACATTCTCATACACCTTACAGTCTTCAAAAGGTCCTGGACCAAAACCTTTGACAGAGGCATAAATCATGCGCGGGTTAATTTCCTGGATTTTCTCCCATGGAAACCCCATGCGGTCGATAGCCCCTGGAGCAAAGTTTTCAACCATTACATCGCAATGCTTGATAAGCCTCGTAAAAATTTCTTTTCCCGTCTCATGCTTTGTGTTTAATGTGACACTACGTTTATTATGATTTAGCATTGTGAAGTAAAGACTGTCAACATCAGGAATGTCGCGCAACTGCCCCCGGGTTGCGTCACCTACCCCAGGTCTCTCCACCTTGATAACGTCGGCACCGAACCATGCAAGTAGCTGAGTGCAAGTCGGTCCTGACTGAACATGAGTCATATCTAAAATACGAATACCTTCCAAGGCTTTTGTCATTGTACTCTATCTAAAATATTTTTTAATGAAGTAGTTGAAAATTATCACCATTAAGGCTACTTGTACATTGTCTGGGCTTTTGTTCCAGGCGCGTACTCATCCGGATTAACCCAAACATTTATAACTGCAGATTTACCTGTTGATTTAACTGATTCACGGGCCTTGTGCAAAGTAGGCTGGATTTCGTTCGGCTCACGAATCTCAGCCCCAAAACCGCCTAGCATTTCTGCAAATGTACCAAAAGGTACATCACCAAGCTTATTCCCGATATTGCCTCGTTCTTCACCGTATTTGGTAATCTGGCCGTATCGAATTTGGTTCATGTGCGAGTTATTTCCCACAATTGCTATGTATGGTGCGCCAAATCTATTTGCGGTTTCCATGTCAAAAACTGTCATACCAAAGGAACCGTCTCCATATAGACAAACAACTTCTTTGTCAGGGTTAGCTAGTCCAGCCGCCATCGCGAAACCTGTTCCCACTCCCAGTGAACCGAGTGCTCCGGGGTCCATCCAGTTTCCCGGACTCCGTGGCTGTACTGCCTGTGCCGAGATTGTTACAATATCTCCTCCATCTCCAATGTAAATTGTATCCTTATTCAAAAATTCATTAATTTCCCATGCCAGTCGGTACGGGTGAATGGGGCTTTCTTCACTTTTAAACAAAGGCATCAGTTTCTCAGTTCTTTCGATTTCTTCTGATCGGAGTTCATTTAACCAGGGTTTACGGCTCTCGGATCTATTATTTTCGTTTAATGCAACATCCTTGTGAACTGCTTCAAGAATGGCTCCTGGGTCACCGGCCAAGCCAAGCGAGATGTCACGGTTTTTGCCCACGGTTCGGTAATCCTGATCAATATGAATCAATGTTGCATCCTTGCTGATTCGTTTCCCGTATCCCATCCGAAAGTCAAAGGGAGTACCCACGATGACAATCACATCTGCTTTCTTGAAGGCACTTGAACGAGTACGATTGAAATAGTGAGGATCTCCCGGAGGCAAAATACCCCTGCTTGCACCATTCATGTAGAGTGCAATGTTAAGACTGCGTGCCAGGTCTATTGCTGCATTGTGTCCACGGGACATAAATACCTGTGAGCCGACAAGCATTGCTGGACGCTTGGAATTCACAAGTATTTCCCCCAGATTTTTTATATCTACCGGGTCTCCGACCGATTTCACTGAAGCACGGTAGTGTCCAGGCTCCGGAATCGTCGCTGTTTCCATGGGTATTTCTCTATCAAGCACGTCACGTGGGATTTCCAGATAGCTGGGCCCATACGCTCCGGAAAAGCATTCTCGTGCTGCCATGGAAATCATGTCTGCGACACGTTCAGTTGACATGACTCCTGCAGCAAACTTTGTAATCGGAGACATCATTTCTACATGCGGCAGATCCTGAAGAGAGCCCATTTTATGCTGTGTAAGAGAACTCTGTCCGCCTATATGCAAAACCGGACTTTCAGAACGAAAAGCAGTGGCGATGCCTGTCATGGCATTTGTACAACCTGGTCCCGCAGTAGTGACTACACAGCCAAGCTTACCAGTTTGCCTGGCGTAACCATCTGCAGCGTGTGCTGCAGTTTGTTCATGACGTACGTCTATAATACGTATTCCTTCGTCAAGACATCCATCATATATGTCGATAATGTGTCCTCCGCAGAGTGTGAAAATAGTATCGACACCTTCATTCTTCAGGGCCTTTGCAACCAGATGACCTCCAGATATAACATCATCTGAGTGGCTTTTTTTTGCTAATGTGTCTGTCGCAGTCTTTGACATAGTATGATCTTTAAAGAAGTTTTTATTTGATTTTTACTTTGGATTTTTTTAGTTTGCAGAAAATACAATTATTACAATTATTTTATGTCATGACCACCTTCAGCTGAAAAATTAACAGCTCAAGAATCATACTTAACATTCTAACCAGTATCTATACATTTGGGGGTTTCCGAAATACCAGGCATCACGGTGATGATCATTTCTCAGTATATAGCTGGATTAAAAGTTTAGGGCAAGATATTCACACTCCCCAGGGAAAAATAATGGTTGACTGGCTAAAAACGAACCTAATGCTTGTGGCAATACTAGGCACGTCTTATCCCAGTCAACCTTTACTTATTACCATTTTTTCAGATGGTTATCAGATTGCACCCATTTTCTTGAGAATGTTGCGATGGATTTCACGCTCATTCTGCCAGTAGTCCTGCAATTCTGTTCCTGTCAGAAAATCCCCCATGAGGCTTTTTTTCTTGCGGTAATTCTGCCACTCATCAGAATCAAAGACTCTCTTGAAGAGACGCTGGTAGTATGCTGCAGCTGCGTAACTCATTCCGGGCGCACCTACAATACTGCGCTGCATGTAGTAAACATAGTCCTTGCCCAGTTCCTTGAAGGTCGGGGCATCCGGAAACATTTCCAGCCTGTTGTCGGTAAAGGCTGCAAGAGCAACTGTAGTTCCGGCCTTATAGAAACCCTCCTGCTCAGAAGGGTTGTTTACCGTGGAATTGGCATGCTTGCCTGCAAGCTGCTTGGCCACTTTACCTCCACCCTTGTAAGGCACATACTTCATACTCAATCCGTAAGCAGCATTCAGGAAGTCGGTCAGTAGCTGGTCTTCCTGCAAAGAACCAGTTCCAGCCATGATCCAGTCATTGCCCTTTGATTTGGCTGCGCTCACGAACTGACTGACGTCAGTGATTCCTGAATCTTTGTGAACCCACAGTAAAAAAGTGTCCTCTGCCATACGGGCAACAGGAGTGAAGGTTGAGATATCTACACCAAGACCGGGCTGACGCAGCGGTGTGGTATAGAAACTGTTCAGTGTAACCATAATGGTGTGGTTAGGGTCAGACTTAGTCCTGTTCTTCAGATGCACCAGAGCTTCTGCACCGGACCCTCCGGGCTTATTGATTGGAGTGAGAGGCATAGAGGACCAGCCTTTCTTCTCTATCACTGATTGCATCAGACGAGCCATCTTGTCTGCTCCCCCACCCTTGCCGGCCATTATAACAAACTCAACCGGCTTCTGAGGCTCCCATGCATACAGGCTCATTGGGGAAAACATTAATGCAATGCCTGTAAAAATCAACATGCAAAGACCCAGGGGTTTCTTTCGCGTTCTAATCATATTTCCTCCTTAGATGATGATTGGAAATTATTCCGAAACTAAATGTCCCGGAACACAAAAAAACAAACAATATGCGTATTTGCAAAAGATGTCAAGTATTATTTTCTGAAAAAGTTTAATTCTTCCTAATTACTTGTCAGTGCTTCCTTTTGAACACAAGAATTTTTTCACGGATCAATCTTTCTTAGTAATTGTAATTCACACAGAATGGTGTTAGTAATAGACAACCAAAATAAAACATTCCCGCAAATTATGATGAATAATAATTTGAATTCTGATTGTATATATAAGCCTTAATTCAAAGATCAGTCTTAATATCATTATGAGCAGAGCATTTCGTCAAAACAACACTACAAAAAACACCTATTATCCCAGGCTGCTTGGCACTCATGGCGCTGTTGTTACAGAACACTACCTGGCAACGAAGGCCGGTGCGGATATACTTGGAATCGGAGGAAACGCGGTGGATGCCGCTGTCGGGGCAACTTTTGTAGAAAGCGTGGTCAATCAACAGATGTTCACGCTTGGTGGTGAATGCCCTATGCTGATTTGTATGGCAATGACCCAACAGGTTATTGCTGTTAACGGCAACACTGCTGCGCCAAAACAGGCCACACCGGAAGCATATCTGAATCGCGGATTAACAGAAGTTCCGGATGAAGGCATACTTGCCTCCGGCGTACCTGCTGCAATCAGCGCCTTGATAACTGTTCTCTCAAGATTCGGAAGACTTTCTTTTGCTGAAGTGATTGAACCTGCTCTTGATTACGCCAAAAACGGCTTCCCGGTACATTGCGGACTGTATGGACAGGAACGTTTTGGCATTCATGATCTTGGAAATAAATTCCTGAAAGATTGGCCCGGAAGCACCCATATCTATCTTCCGGAAGGAAGAGTTGCTGAGGTTGGACAGGTAATTGTCAATTCTGCATTGGCAGATCTGCTGGATTATCTAAAGTCCAAGGAACAATCCAGTTCCGGAAACAGGGAAACCGGATTAAAAGCAGTATTAAACGCATTTTACAAAGAAGACCCTGCAACAGAAATTGAAAGTTTTTCAACGGCTCGAAACGGGCTTCTTTCCCGCTCGGATATGGAAGTATTCGAAACACATTTTGAAGAACCGGTCTCACTTGAGTTTGAAGACACCACGGTGTTCAAATGCGGCCCCTGGAATCAAGGGCCGGTAATGCTTCAGGCACTTGCCATTCTGGAAAATGCTGACCTAAAAAAGATGGGACACAACAGTGAAGAATACCTTCACTGGACTGTAGAAGCTTTCAAACTGGCATTCGCGGATCGTGAGCAATACTACGGTGATACAATGCAGGTGAATGTCCCTATGTCTGAATTACTGACAAAGGAATATTCACACATGCGAGCAGAATTAGTGGATGTTGAACAGGCAAACCCCGAGCTGCGTCCAGGTGATCCCAGGAACCAGCAGGCTTTACTGCCAACTGAAGAACGTCTGGGGGGGGAATCGTGGGGACATGGAACTGTACATGTTGACGTGATTGACGGAGACGGCAACATGGCGTCTTTCACACCCAGCGGTGGATGGCTCAAGTCTTCAGAGGTCGTATCCTCGCTTGGATTTCCGCTTGGAAACCGCTTAATGACATTTTATCTCAAACCGAAACATCATCCAAACATAATTGCTCCATTTAAACGACCTCGTACAACCATCAGTCCTTCATTGGCATTTAGAGACAATAAACCATGGATGGTCTTTGGAAGTATGGGTGGGGATCAGCAGGATCAATGGCAGTGTCAGTTTTTTCTCAACCGAGTACTGTTTGGAATGTCTGTTCAGGAAGCCATTGAGGCACCAAAGTTCAGTAGCGAGCATTTCCCCGGATTTTTCGCGCCACATGACCGTTTTCCAAATCTGCTCCGGATTGAACCAAGGGTAAAAAGGGAAATACTAGATGGGCTAACCCGGAGGGGTCATAAAATATCAGTAAGTGTTGACTGGTCGGAGGGTTATTTGTTAGCGGCAGCCCGTGATCCGGAAAGAGGAGTGCTGGAAGCAGGATGCGATCCCAGAGGAACCAAGGGGGATGTATTTCCTGCAAGCGCGATATGCTGGTGAGTCAACACACACAGAATTTATTCATAATTTTGACTCAATTATTCCTTCAAGCTTCTCCAGTCTTGAATCCAGGTCGGAGATTTGTTTTTTCAGCATTGCCAATTGTCCTTCTATGCTAAAATAAGGTTCTGCCTGATGTGTTCTATCTGCAGCAGTTTCGTGCTTAAGGTCTTCTAAAGCGAATTCCTGGGCAAAATGATGGATGTTTTCTGTCTTTTGATCTTTCATTATTCCCTCCGAATTTGAATCTTTGAACAAACTGACAAATGTGTTAAAACACATTTGAGTTTATTCGGTATATTGCTTTGAATTTATTGTTTAATCTATCACATCAATCACTGTGGATGTAATCAAAAATACTTCTCAATTCAGCTTATAGAAGCCTGAAAAATGCTTTCGATAGAAGAATCCAGCATTGAGTCGAATTCTTCATCTGATTGCTGAGATGACAGGCCTTCCGTCAATGCTCTACTAAAACTTGCCAGCATGCCATTATTTTGGGCCAGTCGGTTATTGGCCTCATCTCTGCTGTATCCGCCGGAAAGAGCAAATACACGAATCACATTTGGATGCTTAATGAAAGGTTCATATAAATTGCTCTCATCTGGAATAGTCAGTTTCAGTAATATTTTCTGATCTGAAGTCAACAGCTCAATCTGATTCATTAGATTATTAAACAGCATTTGTTCTGCTTCAGACTTATGTTCGCAGTTAATGTCAACTTCAGGTTCAATGATCGGCACCAGTTCTTTATCAATTATGATTTTGGCAATTTCAAACTGCTGCCTGACTATTGCAGCCACGCCTTTCTCGTTTGCATCCTTGATAACAGAACGCATCTTTGTACCAAAAATATCTTTATCAATTGCCTGCTGAAGAAGAACCCCCAATCCGGGAATGGGCTTCATCATTTGCACACCGTCTTTTACTTCTTCCAGTCCTTTATCTACTTTGAGAAAAGGTACAACCTGCTTTTTCTGCCATAAATAATTAGCAGTACTCATCCCGGATATATTTCCATTCATTGTTTTTTCAAAAAGTATGGCACCTAAAATACGATCACCGTTAAAACTTCGTGAAGTTATTATGCGTGTCCGCATTTGATGAATAATTGCAAACATCTCATCATTATTGGAATACTCCGTCTCTTCTATCCCATAAAGCCGTAATGCTTTTGGAGTACTGCCTCCACTCTGATCAAGTGCGGCAATGAAGCCATTACTAGCTGTTATTTTATTCAAGTAAGGTTGGTGGGGCATTTCTTTCATTTCAAATTTAATAAGTTACTGATAAACAAACTTTTTCTATCCAAATTATGATTTCTTTGCAAACAAGTCAACATTTTTTGGAGTAATTCAAATCTGTTTTATACTTTAATGAAAATTTCACGAAAACCTTAAATCAGGCTCAACAGCTCTTATTTGGGTCTCATCCTGCTGCAGTTTTATTAATGGAATACCACAGAACTGCCACAAAGTGACAGGATGTCCCTGCAATTACAAATAAGTGCCAAATGAAATGGCTGTAACGCACCTTTTCATCAATCATGAAAAACACGACTCCCACCGTATATGCAATTCCACCGGCAAGCAACCATAACAGCCCCCAAACAGAGATATTGAGCCACAACATCTTAACCGCAATGACAACAATCCAGCCCATTGTCAAATAAAGAATCATAGATAGTTTTGGATACTTTGCCCCGCAGACAACCTTAAGAATTATACCTGCCAGAGCAAGGCTCCAGATAAGTCCGAAAAGCGTCCATCCCCATCCTCCACGCAGCACCCCCAGAGTAAAAGGTGTATATGTGCCCGCGATCAGAAGAAAAATTGCTCCGTGATCCAATAGCTGAAAAACCTGCTTGGTCCGACTTTTTGGAAGAGCATGATAAAGAGTTGATGTCATGTACAAAAGTATCATTGTTCCAGCAAATACACTTGAACCGACTATGTTGGCTGCACCGCCATCCTGGACTGCAAAAATAATTAGAATAGGTGCGCCTGCTATTGCTGCCAGCATGCCCAGACCATGACTAACACTGTTCGCTATTTCTTCTCCTATGGTCTGAGGACGCTCATCTACTACAAGAGATTCAATCATTTTTCTTTAATATTACCTTTCATAATAATGAGCTGGATTTATGAATCTGGCTCAACACGACATTGAATTTAATAAAATTTTTTACAATTTACCTGAATATTTTCAAGATCAACAAAAAGAGCATAATCGAAATCATACTCTTTGCGGACATTAGGTCTTGACAATTATACAGAAAGTGCTTAGATAGCAGAAGAATATTAATTCTTTTTTTTAGTATAAAATGATAAAAAATGGGGAATCAAAGATTTGGTTCTTTGATTGCAGTTATATATAAAACATTAAATTTTTCTGGGTAACAGTCACGGTTTTACTTCCGGACTGTTCACCTTAAGTATTCTATAGGAAGGAATACACGTCCATGGCAGGAGCTGATTTTTCTCATACATTAAGGGAAAAAGATGAAAAAGTTTCTTTTCTTTCTTTTATTATCATTATTCAGTCTCCTTTTAATTTCCTGCTCTCCAGGAGGAGGGGGTTCATCGTCATCTGGTGAAAGTTCTACAACATCCAGTTCCTCAGACGATGATACCTCTACAGACGATGGAACAAGCACAACTGGCGACGGAAACACATCTACAACTTCAGCAACAGCTTGCCCCACCAGCAGCACTTACTCAGTTGATAACTCCACAGTTGATAATTCATCAACAATCTCAGATAATTCATTAATTTCGGATAATTCAACAATAAAGAATTCTAAAGTAAAACAATGTTCGAGCATTGTTTCCTCAACAATTGATAATTCAACAATATCGGATAATTCAACAATAAGATTTTCTACAATCGACAATTCAACAACTGATAATTCTACAATCAATTATTCGACTCTCACTTCTTCAAGCGACAATAGTTCCACGATTGACAATTCAACACTGACGTTGTCAACAACATGCTCTTCGGATATTGATAACTCCACAATAGATAATTCGACAATCTGTAATTCAACGGTTGATAACTCCACAATCAAGAAATCAACTGTAAAAAATTATTCTACAATCAGTTCATCAACTGTTGATAATTCATCAACTATTGATAATTCAACAATAAGATTTTCTACAATCGACAATTCTACTATCCAAGATAATTCTACAATTTCGGATAATTCTACAATAAAACATTCAACAATAACTTTTTCTTCATCATGTTATTCCACAATTACATCTTCGACCATTAATAATTCAACGGTCTGCAATTCAACGATAGACAACTCGTCAATTTCAAATTCAACTATTGATAATAGAACAATCCAGAATCAAACTATTACTGAAACAGTTGCACCATCAGTCAGTTCGACTTCACCTGCAGACACAGATACATCGGTTAATAATGCTACAAACATTACAGTAACTTTTTCAGAAATAATGGATTCAACTACTATCACTACAAATACTGATAACACCAGTTGCACAGGTTCTTTCCATATCTCATCCGACAATTTTACCAGCTGTATAATAATGACTACAGCTTCACCATATACGAGTGACAACAAGTCATTTACTATTGATCCGTCTGATAATTTATCGAGTGAGATAACATACAAGATCAGGATAACAACTGAAGTAAAAGATCCTTCAGGGAATTCAATGAGCAGTCTGTATGAAACAGCAACAGGCTTTACTACGCAGGATAATGCTCCACCAACAGCGCCAAACGTTACTGGATCCACGCCTACTAACGACACAACACCAACCTGGAGCTGGAGTACAGGAGGAGGAGGTAATGGCACCTATCGCTATAAACGTGACAGCAGCGATCTTTCTTCCGGGGCAACCCAGACTTCAAGCACTAGTTACACACAAGGCAGCGTATTAAGTGAGGGATCATATACACTCTATGTACAGGAGAGAGATGCAGCTGGTAACTGGTCTTCATCAGGCTCAAGCACTATTGTTATCGACACAACTGCACCGACGGCAAACTTCACTGCAGCGACCGATGACGTGGGTACGGTAACGGGTACGCTGTCGAGTGGCAGCACTACGGATGATACTGCTCTTGTT
>LUQO01000005.1 GCA_001627865.1 SAR324 cluster bacterium REDSEA-S27_B3 | reverse complement strand
ACGCAAGGAACAGACGTACTATTCTCCCAACAAGAAATGCAACATCTACCTAGGAGACGGCAATCCGGAACTGCCGGATGACCATCCGCAGAATATCTTCCTCGACCGCACCAACGGCTTCATCACCTCCGATCTGCTGGGTGAGGAAACCGCCTCGCACCGCCTCTACTATTGGGAACCGCTCCGGAGGTTCTTGGCGGACTGCTTGGGCAAGCAGGAGTTGTTCATCTACGAAGACCCGGTTTCCAACATGATCGTCAATGTCGGCAAGCCCGGACAGCAGTTCAACTGGCACTTCGACACCAACGAGTTCACCATCACCATGCTTCTGCAAGCGGCGGAATCCGGAGGGGTGTTCGAGTATGTTCCCAACCTGCGCACTGCCGAGGACGAGTGCATCGAAGAGGTCAAGAAGGTGTTGAGAGGTGACCGCAGCCGAGTGAAGCAGTTGGAGTTGAACGCCGGGGACTTGCAGTTCTTCCTGGGGCGCTTTTCCCTGCATCAGGTCACGGAAAACACAGGCGGCATGGATCGCCTGCTGCTGATCCAGTCCTTTACCGAAAAGCCGGGGGTGATCGGCAGCATGTACCGTGTGAAAGACCTTTATGGAAAGATCACCGAAGCTCACATTACAAACAAGCAAGAAAAAGTTCGTGCCGATGGTCTTTTGGACTAAAAATAGTTGGAGCAAAATTATCATTTTAACCTTTCATCTCAAAAAATATTATGAAAATTGGATTCATCGGTCTAGGCAATGTTGGAGGAAAACTGGCAGGTAGCCTGTTGCGTAACGGATTTGATCTTACTGTTCGCGATTTAAGCGAACAAACAGTTCAACCATTTCTGGAACAAGGAGCAAAATTTGGTGAATCTCCAAAAAATATTGCTGAAACCACAGACCTGATAATCACCTGCCTGCCCAGTCCTGTAGTAAGCGCAGCGGTTATGGAAGAAAAGGATGGGGTGCTTGCCGGAATGTCAGCTGGTAAAATATGGGCAGAGATGAGCACCACCGATGAAGCAGAAGTTATAAGAATTGGCGAAAAGGTACAAAAAATGGGAGGGGAACCCCTTGACTGTCCTGTTTCAGGGGGATGTCACAGAGCCGCGACAGGCAACATTTCTATTTTTGCTGGAGGAGAAAGATCAACATTTGATAAAATGCTGCCTGTTTTGAAAGTGCTGGGACGACGTATTCTACACACTGGTAAACTTGGTTCCGCCTCTGTTCTGAAGGTACTGACTAATTATTTGGCTACGGCAAATCTTGTCACCCTTTGCGAAGCACTGACCACAGCTAAAAAGGCAGGCATGGATCTTAATACTACCTATGAAGCAATCCGGATTTCTTCAGGAAATTCATTTGTTCATGAAACAGAAAGTCAGGTAATCCTCAACGGAAGCCGTGACATCAACTTTACGATGGATCTTGTGATAAAGGACGTTAGTCTGTTCCAGTCGATTGCGGATCGTGAAAGAGTTCCCTTGGAAGTTGCACCCATGCTGATAGATATATTTAAGGACGGAGAAAAACGTTACGGAGCAAGAGAGTGGTCACCGAACATCATCCGCCGCCTTGAGGAATCCTGTGATACACAGGTTTTGACTTCCGGATTCCCTGCAGAAATATTGGATAATGAACCGGAAAAAACCGGTGAGGAAGTGCTCGTTCAAAGATGAAAATGCCTTAAAAGTATGGAATTCAACCATTTCCTTTCAAGCTACTTCCCTGATCCTGCCTATGGGGGTCATCAGCTTTTTGCCGATATGCTGGAACAGGCACAAGCCGCAGATCGCCTGGGTTATCGCGGAGTCACGATTCCAGAGCATCACCTGATCAACATCCTGCTCACACCTTCGCCGTTGCAGATGGCAGTGAAGGTAGCCAGCATTACAAGGCATATCGAGGTGGTGACCTCAGTTGCGGTGCTGCCGATCCGGGATATGCGGATATTCGCCGGTGAGGTCACGCAGGCGGACATTCTCACGGACGGACGGCTGGTGCTTGGGGTCGGTCGCGGTGCTTTTGCTTATGAGATCGAGCGTTTCGGTGTACGCATGGAAGAGACCAGAGCAAAATTCGATGAAAGCGTTGAAGTCTTGATCGCCCTGCTTTCTCAGGAAGAGGTGGGCTGGTCCGGTGAGTATTACAACTTCGAGCCGCTGACCATCATGCCCAGGCCCTTGACAAAGCCGATGCCCCGGATGATGATTGCGGTTATGAATCCTCCTGGCATTGCCGCGTGTACCCGGCGAGGTTTCCATATCCAGACCACTCCTCTTGCCGGAAAGCGTGAGCTTTTCAAGTACCAAATAAATGCACATAAGGAAGCCAAGGCCGAGCTGGGCACCAAAGGCGAACACCTGCGCATCATGATGTCGCGTGTCACCTATTGCGCTGAAAACGAAGCCGAAGCTAGTGATATTCTTGCCCGCGCCTATGACTATTACGGTCGCTTTGACAATGTCTTCACAGGTCCTGGGGAAGTGGAAAACGGTTGTATTCTTGCCCTGCCATGTATTCGATCAATCGAGGAACTGGAGCAGAACCTGCTGATCGGCACCCCCCAGCAGTTGATTGATCGCATGGCAGAATACCACGAGGCTGGAATTGACGAGTACATTCTGAGTTCAAACCTTGGACAGCCCCAGTCCCAGCATCTTGATGCCATGCAGCGCTTTGCCGAGGAAGTGATGCCCCATTTCTGTACTTCAACAGGAGTGAAGAATGCCGCATAGCGCCAGTTGTGGTTTTAAAGTAATACATAGCATTTTCAGAATAATTCAGAGTTTATTCCCTCACCGTTACATTCATTTACCGCTAACAGTCCCCCTTCTCCCCAGGGGAGAGGGTAGGGGTGAGGGGTGTAACCAAGGAGTGACTATAATATGTTCGAAATTACCATAATGTTAGAATTTACCAGTTGAGTATTTAACATGAGTGCTGTTGAAGTTTCCTACACCGTTGAGGGGGCAGGGCCGCCGCTCTACATGGTTCACGGAATCGGCTCGCGGCGAGTCACATGGAATGCGCTGGTGGAGGACCTCAAGGCCGACTTCACCTGTGTCTCTTACGACCTGAGGGGCCATGGTGACAGTCCGGTGCCTCCTGTACCGTATTCGCTGGTTGAACTGGTTGAGGACTTGGAAGCCCTGCGGAAGCGTTTGGGGCATGAGGGAATTCATGTGGTGGGCCACTCGCTTGGTGGACAGATCGGTCCGGCCTATGCCCGCACACAACCGGAGCGGGTAGAGACGGTTACACTGCTCAGCACAGCAGCAGGACGTACCCCGGAAGACAGCGCCAAGGTCAAGGGGGTTGTCGCAGCCATGCGGGAAAAGGGTGTGGAGCCGGTGCTGAAAACTCTCATAGAACGCTGGTACACCGATGATTTCATCTCTCGCCGCTCGGACGCGATTGATGCCCGTATCCAGCAGGTTGTTGACACTCCGGAAGAGGTATTTCTTAGCGTCTTTGACATTTACGCCGGTACGGAAATGCTGCCGTGGCTCCCGCAGGTGACCTGCCCTTGCCTGGTGATGACCGGGGAACTCGACGGCGGCTGCAACCCGCGTCTAAATACTGTGATAGCAGACGTCCTTCCCAACGCCGAACTGGTGATACTGGAAAACCTCAAACATTCAATTTTGATCGAAGGTCCTGAGAAAGTATTGCCTCCGCTAAAAGATTTTCTGTGTCGTCATTTCAAAAAGTGAATACAGCTAAACCATCAAATGCAAAATACTCAGGGTGACTTCTTGATACAAAAATCAAATGGTTATTAAGGACATTCACAAGAAGCGGCAATGATCGTTAAACGAGTGTAGATTACTCAGGCGCCCGTCAGTAACGTGTGTATGGTAAAATTCCCACTATAAATTGATTCAATTAATGAGCAGCAAGCTTGAAGTTGGTAATCGACAGTTGGTACCTGTAAAAGAAATCACAAGACTGGTAAGCAGTGTATTCCAGAAAGTTGGTTGTGATACTGATATTGCGGAATTTGTCGCTAATCATCTGGTAGAGTCAAACCTGAAGGGAGTGGAGTCCCACGGGGTGATGCGTATGATTCAGTATGTAGAGCAACTTGAAAGCGGCTATATGATTGCCTCAGGTCGCCCTTCGTTGAGCCAAAATGAAAAGGGCAGCTGGATTGTTAATGGTCACGGAGGCTTTGGAATGCCTGCTCTGCAGCTGGGAATGGAAAAAGGAATTGAAGTGGCGAAAGAAAATGGGATTTCCATAGTTGCTGTTGTCCATTGTGGACATACAGGGCGTTTGGGTGCGTTCGCGGAAAAAGGCGCTGAAGCCGGCTGTTTGACGATATGGGTTGGAGGCGGTGGTCACAAGGATTGGCCTCAAGTGACTCCACATGGAGGAGCAAAGGGAATGTTGCCCACCAATCCTTTTGCCTTTGGTATTCCGGGCGGTAAACGCGGGCCTGTAGTGCTGGATTTCTCAACTGCACGAATTGCAGGTGGCTGGATTTACGCGGCCAAAAGTGCGGGGGTACTGTTGCCTGAAGGCGTTGTTGTTGACGCAAACGCAGAGCCTACACGCAATCCAGATGACTACTTCAATGGCGGAGCAATTTTACCAATGGCCGGTGCAAAAGGATATGGCCTGGCCTTGCTGGCAGAGTTGATTGGGGCAGCAATGTTAGGACCGGTGACCACCGAGATGAACTGGCTATGTGTATGTATTGACACCGCTTTGTACAGCGACGGTCAAAAGTACCAGGAAGTTGCGGAGGAAATACTGCAGGAACTGCGATCCTGTCCGCCTGTCTCCGGAGTAGAAAAGGTTGAAATTCCGGGTGAACGTGAACGAGAATTTCAAAGCCAAAACTTGAAGAAGGGTGTTGCGATACCTGAGCAAACATGGAACCAAATGATGAATTTAGCAAATCGATTAAAAGTCCAATTTTGATTTTCTTAAAGTTTAGAGATGTTTAGAAAGAGTGGAACTGTCCCTTATCTATCTCGAAAAATTTACACATCTAGCTGCTCTAAATGTGAAAAGCTAATAAATCCCGTATTCAACCTCATAATGGACCAGGGGA
This sequence comes from SAR324 cluster bacterium REDSEA-S27_B3, assembly GCA_001627865.1. GTDB lineage: Bacteria > SAR324 > SAR324 > SAR324 > NAC60-12 > Arctic96AD-7. The sequence continues at coordinate 189,212 of LUQO01000005.1, read as the reverse complement.
AATTGGTTCAAATGGCTTTTTGTGAATACATCTAATAGTAATGCCTTTTGCTTTAATTTGCAGTTGTGATAGTTTGATATCAGAACTTAGTTGATAAATAATAACGGTGAATCTCAAATGACTTACGAAGCAATAATTAATCTGCAGCAGCATCCAATACAGGATGCAAACTATACTAATGAATGCAAAGCAAAACTTGATCGAAACGGCGCCTTAGTGATGGAAAATTTTTTGACAGACAGTACAATTAATTTTCTGCAAAATGAGGCCGGAGAAGTACGTCCTTTGGCTTATTTTTGTCACCAGAATCACAACGCCTATCTGCTGGACTCGGACCCCGAGTTTCCTTCAGAGCACATCCGCAACCTGGAACTGGTCAGCGACAAGGGCTGCGTACCTCACGATCAGGTTCCGGAAGACTCCCCGCTGCGCACGCTTTACGAGTGGTCTGACTTCCGTGAGTTTCTGGCAAACGTGCTGGAAGAGCCGATCTTCCCCTACGCGGACACGCTTTCTTCCATCAACATCAACTACTTTGAGAAGGGACAGCAACTTGGCTGGCATTACGACAACGCCTCATTCGCAGTAACCCTGATGGTGCAGGCACCTGAGCAGGGCGGGGAATTCGAGTACCGGGAGCGAGTGCGCAACAAGGAGGCAGGAGAACAGGGTTTTTTCGACACTGAAGCCGTGGTCAACGGCAGCCTCGCTTGCAAAACCCTGGCGATGGGTGATGGGGCTTTGGTGCTCTTCCGGGGCCGAAACTCCCTCCACAGGGTTGCTCCGGTTACCAGCGATCAAGCTCGTATACTGGTTACACTGAATTTCAATACTGAACCGGGCATGATGCTTTCGGAACTTGCCCGTATGACTTTCTTTGGCCGTCTTGAATAATAACTAAAGTACAATCCTGTTCACAGGTTAATCTGTAAACACAAACTTTTTTTAGAAAGTCAATAGCTGATAATCCCGTAAAAAGTCCATTTACCGCAATTTTCCCCCTTTAACATATTGATATTATTAGGGGTGGATTTTATTATTTAGACTTTTTACGAAACCATCAATAGCTCATTTATGTTGAATTTTTCACTTAGTGATGAACAGCAAATGCTCGTGGAAATGACGAGGAGTTTTGTTGAAAAAGAAATGATGCCACATGAAGCAATACTTGAAAGCACTGATGATTTGCCTCCGGAACTGGCTTCTTCGTTGAAAAAAAAATCAATTGAATTAGGACTGCATGCCTGCAATCTTCCTGAAGAAGTTGGCGGCGGAGGTTTAGACGCAGTGTCTGTGATGCTGATTGAAAAAGAGCTTGGACGCACCTCACTTGCTATGGCGGAATGTGCTCATCGTCCGCTGAATATTCTTGCCGCCTGCAAGGGAAAGCAAGCTGCAGAATTTCTGGAGCCAACTATTCGAGGCGACAAGCGTGACTGCATTGCCATGACTGAACCTGAAGCCGGTTCTGATTTACGCAGCATGAAATGTAAAGCAGTCCTTGATGGTGATCACTGGCTGATAAACGGTGTAAAACATTTTATCTCCCAGGCCTCAGTTTCAGATTTCTGCGTACTGTTTGCCGCAACCGGAGAAGAAGAAACGGAAAAAGGAATCAAAAAACGCATTTCAGCTTTTCTTGTTGATTTCAGTGATTCAGGTGTTGAAGTTGCTCAGGGATACAAAAATGTTTCACACCGCGGATATACAAATAACATTCTGAATTTCAACAATGTCCGTGTTCCTGAATGGAGGATTCTCGGGACAGAAGGTCAGGGATTCCAGTTGATAAATGAATGGCTGGGGCCAACTCGCCTGACTGTTGCGGCTACAAGTGTGGCAAGAGCCGAGAGAGCTTTTGACTCAGCCTTGCAATATTCAGCCACACGTGAGCAGTTCGGGCAGAAAATCGGTAAATTCCAGGGGATCTCTTTTCCGCTTGCTGATATGGCTTTGGAAATAAAGCTTGCAAACCTGCTGCTTTTGGAAACCGCCTGGAAAATTGATGAGGGAACAGTTACTCCGGAAGACTGCGCTATGGCCAAACTTTACTGCACCGAAATGCTGGCAAGAGTAGCTGATCAGTCAATTCAGACTGCTGGTGGAATGGGATTGATGGAAGACCTGCCTTTGGAACGTATCTGGCGTGATTCACGTGTGGAACGGATTTGGGACGGCACATCTGAAATACAGCGTCATATCATCTCACGTGCGCTGCTTCGCCCGCTTGGAGCATGATAAAAGATAAATCTAATCCTGCTGAAAACCGTAAAACATGAAAATAACTAAACTGAAAACTGTACCTGTAAATTTACCATTAGAAAAGCCGATTGCCACTGCTATTCACACAATTCGATCGGTAGGCTGTGTACTTGTCTATCTGGAAACAGATCAGGGCATCACAGGTGAAAGTTATGTTTTCACTTTCAATGCTGCCCGTCTGAAAGTATTTGATGAAATGATCAACAGCTTTGCTCATCATCTTGAAGGCCAGGATCCCCGCTACGTTGAAGGTATCTGGCAAAAAATCTGGTCAGAAATCAATCCAATCGGACACAAAGGTGTTACTATCTATGCTCTTTCCGCATTAGACACTGCCTGCTGGGATCTGATTGGAAAATATTCGGAAATGCCTTTGCACCACATCTTTGGTGCATGCAGAAATACAGTAAAAACCTACGCAAGCGGTGGTATGTGGCTTTCCAGTAGTATTGATGAACTGGTCGATGAAGCACAAGAATTCATTGAACAGGGATTTCTCTCAATGAAAATTCGTGTGGGAAATCAAAATCCGGAAACAGATTTAGAACGAGTGAGAATTGTCCGAGAAACCATAGGAAGAGACATTGAACTGATGGTGGATGCAAATCAGGGGTTTACTCCTAAACAGGCAATTCGTCTTGGGCGAAAACTGGAAAAATTTGACTTAGCATGGTTTGAAGAGCCTGTCAGTGCCAATAATCTCAAAGGGCATGCCGAAGTACGTTCTGCTCTGAATATTCCGATTGCCAGTGGTGAAACCGAATATACCAGATATGGCATGAAAGCAATGCTGGATGCACAGGCATGTGATGTTTTGATGCCGGACTTACAGAGAATTGGAGGACTGAGTGAATTCAGAAAAGTTGCATCCCTGGCTGCGGCTTATGAAATTCCTGTTTCGACACACATATTTACCGAACAAAGTTTATGTATCGCCGCTTCTTCTCCTAATTGCATTTCTGTTGAACACATGCCATGGTTCAGTGCTTTATTCTGTGAAAGCATGGAAATAAAAGATGGAATGCTGGAAATACCTGATCGTCCCGGAATTGGATTTACTTTTGACGCAGACTCAGTGAAACGATTCCGGATGGACTGAAAACTTCCCAGAATTACAATAACTCCCCACTTTATCCCGTTTAAAACTGTTTGAAATGAAGTATGCCTGACTGTGATGTTATTGTTGTAGGTCGTGGGTTGATAGGTTCTGCGACCGCAAGACAGCTTGCAAATGCTGGCGCGAATGTAGCCCTGATTGGTCCGGGAGAGCCTGAAAATAATCATACTCATAACGGATTATTTGGCAGTCACTATGATTCAGGTCGCATTGTTAGAATTCTTGATCCAATTCCATATAGTGCTCAGATTTCCAAAGCATCAATTGAACATTATCGACCTCTTGAAAAACTGACAGGCATTGGATTTTATCAAGAGGTGGGTTTTTTAGTAGTGACGAACAACAAGTATTACTACAGTGATATAGAGGCAGTAGGGAAAACCTTTTACCCCCAGGCGGAGCGTATTCCCCAAAATGAGTTAGCAGAGCGTTTCCCTTATTTCAATTTTCCTGCTGATGTTAAGGCAATATTTCAGCAAACCAAGGCAGGTCACATCAATCCCCGTAAGCAAATTGCCGCACAAAATAAAGCTTTGGAGATATATGGGGGGACAGTTATAGATGATGTTGTTTTTGAAATTAAGCAAAAGGATTTAGTTGTTTCCGTCAGAACAAACCAGGAATGGATTGACAGCAAAAAAGTAATTCTTGCCACAGGAGCCTATGCGAATTCAGGTAGCATTATCCCGCGAAAAATTGATTTTGGAGTTGTGCCGCATACAATTGTACTTGGTGAGATCACAATGGAACAACTTCCTAATCTGAATGGGACGCCCTCACTGAGCTATCGTTATGGGAGTGATCCGATGCGATACATTTATTTCATGCCTCCGATTCTATATCCGGACGGAAAATTCTACATCAAGATCGGTCATTCAAATGGAGATCCCATGCCAAATGACATGAATACGCTGACCAGTTGGTTCCAAAGTGATGGTGACATGGAGAAAGTTGAATGGTTGTCAGAAACTCTTCAAAATCTGCTTCCTGATGTCAAATTTGCCAGTTTACACAGCAAATCCTGCGTGACCACAAAATCTCCTACAGGCAAGCAATTTATCGATCAGTTTGATGAAAAACAGATTTACGCGGTGCTGGCAGACAATGGGCAGTGTGCTAAATCTGCGGATGAGGTTGGTTATATTGCTTCGGAATTTGTTATGAACGGACGCTTCCCTGATCCGTATCGGCGGGCAGACTTTCGAATTAAGTACTCGGCTTAATTCGAAATGTCGTTTTAAATTTATCCTGGTTTAAAACAGGAGTGTTAAGTTAATTTACATTATAATTCAATATCTTAGCTAATTAAACTGCGTGGATAGAGAGTTTCAGTATTTCCGTCAATTCCCACAATTTGCCCCGAAATATGCTTTCCGTAATCTGAACTGAGGAAACATATCATCTCCGCAATTTCTTCCGGCTCAACAAAACACTGCATTGAAGTGCCGATCTTATACATTTTGCGCACTGTTTCAGGCTCAAGGTTTTCTGCTTCAGCATGTGCATAAATTACTCGTTCAACACGATCTCCGCTGACATTTCCGGGAACGATTCCGTTGACGCGTATGTTGTCCGGCCCAAGTTCCATTGCCAGCGATTTTGTCAAACCGGTAACAGCCCATTTTGCGGCAACATAAGGACTTCTAGTAGGATAACCCATAATACCTGCTCCAGAAATCAGGTTGATGATAACTCCTTGCTGCTGCTGCTTAAAAATCGGCACAGCGCGGCGAGTGCAGTAAAACTGTGAATCAATGCAGACCGCCATGCATTCCCGCCATTCCTGATCAGTTATATTTTCCACGAGTTTGGTTGGTCCGGCAATTCCCGCGTTGTTTACAAGTATATCTAGTCCAACCTCAGAAATCTGATCGAACATTTGATCAACTACGCTTGAATCAGACACATCGCATACAAATGTTTTGATATCATTTTCAAAAGAACTAAAATTTTCCTCGTCAATGTCACAGATCATTACCTCAGCCCCCAGTTTATGCATGGAAACCGCCGTAGCACGACCGATACCGTTTGCTGCTCCACTGATAAACGCGCGTTTGCCTTCAAGTGAAATTTCCATGTTGATACAGCGGAATTCAAAATATATGGAGTTAAGCTGTTAAAAAAACCGGAAGAAAAGACTTTTGTTCATAATGAATAGGTAAAGAACGTCCATATTTAATCAAAGATTAAAAAAATTCTATTACAAAAATTTTGACTAAGCAAACAAATATAATTAATGTGTTATTTCTATTTTTTATATTTAAAGGAGTGGTATGAACGTTGATCATGCGCGCAATATTCTACAAATATCTGTAGCAGAAAATTTATGGCAATAACAGTAAAACCGCTCGGACAAACTGAAGTCCTGTCTTGCTTTTCTATGTTTCAATTCTCAATTTTAGGCAATCATATAGATTTCACTCAAAATGAACCTTGATCGTCTTTTTCGCCCTGAATCAATTGTTGTTTATGGAGGGAAGTGGTCGGACTACGTTGTTGAACAGTGCCGCAAGCTGGGCTTCCCTGGTCAAATCTGGCGTGTGCATCCCACAAAGGAGGGCTGCTTTCGTTCGGCAGCGGAGCTTCCGGACACTCCGGATTCTGCGTTTCTGGGAATCAACCGAGAACTGACTATTCAAGAATTAACAGCTCTGCGCAATCATGGAGCCGGCGGATCCGTGGTATTTGCCTCCGGATTTGCTGAGGAAACCGATGGTGTGGACTGGGCATGTAAACTCGATGAGGCTGCTGGTGAGCTGCCTTTCATCGGTCCGAACTGTTACGGATTTGTAAATTATTTCGACCGAGTGGCGCTCTGGCCGGATCAGGTTACAGGGGAACATGTTGATAAAGGTATAGCATTCATTGCTCAGAGCGGAACTATTTCAATTTCGGTAATGGGTCAGCGGCGGTCTTTACCGCTTGGATATGTGATTACCCTTGGTAACCAGCAGAGACTTGCAGCGGAAGATTTGATTCGCTACTGTGCTGATGATGATCGTGTGTCAGCAATTGGATTATATCTGGAAGGTATTCTGGATGTGCAACAATTTATTGACGCAGTAGATTACGCTCGTTCCTTAGAAAAGCCTATCGCATTGATCAAAGCAGGTCGTTCAGAACAGGGAAGGAGTATTGCTCTGACCCATACCGGGGCTTTAACGGGCTCAGACGAACTGCACGACGCGCTGTTTGAAAGGCTTGGTATCGCTCGTTGCGAGACTCTCAGTTCACTGGTGGAAACACTGAAACTGCTGCATTGTTTTGGCCCACTTCCTTCTAATCATATATTGGTAATGGGAGCATCCGGAGGGGACATGTCAATGGTTTCTGACATTGCAAAGGATTTGGAACTGGATTTTTCTACTATTCCAGACGACAAACAAGGTGCTTTGAAGGCTACAGTCGGCGAACGTGTTAAACTAAGCAATCCTCTTGATTTTCAGACTGCTACATGGTTTAGCTATTCAAAGCTTCGTGAAATGTTTGATGTCATTTTGAAATGCGATTATGCTGTGACGGCTTTAATGCTTGATCCTCAGGATGAAACTGAGGCGGATACTGAATCTTTTAACATTGTGATTGAAAAGTTTCTTGAGGCTGCCGGCGACAATTATGCTCATGCAGCTTTGCTTTCATCTTTACCGGAAAGTCTCTCCAGGTCAACACGTGAAAAATGCTTTGAATCTGGAGTCGTTCCGTTACAGGGACTTGCTGAGTCTCTTGAAGCCCTGAATCATGCTAACGGAATCAGGAGAGCCTGGGATAATTGGTCACCTCCGGAGATATTACCTTCTCCTCCGGATGAGTTATCGTTACGGACTTTAAGTGAAGTCGAGGCTAAGAAACTACTTAAACAGCATGGAATAAATGTTCCCGAAAACTGCCAGGCCAATGCTGAGAAAGCCGATCAAGCTGCTAAAGCAATTGGTTATCCGGTAATTTTGAAAGCCATCGTGCCTGAACTCATTCACAAAACCGAAAGAGGGGCCGTGGCATTGAACCTTAAAAATGCTCCGGAAGTAGTCGAAGCAGTTTTTAGAATGTCCGAATTTGCCGAAACATTTTTAATAGAGGAAATGATCACGGACGGCGTGGCTGAACTAATCCTTGGAGTTACCGTTGATCCGCAGTTCGGCTTTGCCTTGACGCTGGGAGCAGGTGGCACCCTAACTGAACTGCTGCGGGATTCTGTGGCATTTTTGCTGCCAATTTCAGAAGCTCAGGTTTGGAAAGCGGTTCAGGGCTTGAGAGTAAACGCTTTATTAGAAGGCTGGCGTGGCAAGCCGAGAGGCGACACCAAAGCGTTGGTTGAGAACGTACTGAAACTTGCGGAATTCGTTGAGAAGCATGGTGACCGTTTGGCCGAACTAGAACTAAACCCACTGATCGTGCGCCCTCAAGGTAAGGGAGTGGTAGCCGCTGACGCGCTTATTCGTTTTAAGTGACGGTTTCAGAAGACAGCCAATTGAAAGTGATTGTGGCGACGGTTGCAGCGGCCAACTGTACAATGATGAAAGCCGGAACATTCGTGGGGTCGATTCCGGAAAAGGTGTTGGTCAAGCTCCTTGCAATCGTCACTGCCGGATTGGCAAAGGAGGTGGACGAGGTGAACCAGTAGCCTGCGCTGATGAACAGGCCGACAGCATAAGGAACCGCTTCCGGACGTGTTTTCAGACAGCCAAGAATGGTGGCGACAAGTCCGAAGGTGGCAACAAATTCTCCGATCCATTGCCCTGTTCCGGTACGTGCGGTGGTGGACGGATCAAACAGCGGATTATCAAACATGGCGTGCGCGATCATCATGCCGAGGATGCCGCCGATTATTTGCACCACCACATACTGCGCGGATTCCAGCGGACCGATCTCCTTGCGAATAGCAAAAGCCAGGGTCACAGCCGGATTAAAATGTGCTCCTGATAACTGGCCGAACATCAGGATCAGTACCACTAGAATTGCTCCGGTGGCAATCGTGTTGCCCAAAAGCGCAAGGGCGTCATTCCCGCCGGAAAGCCTTTCGGCCATGATTCCGGAGCCTACAACGGTAGCCAGCAAGAACAAAGTTCCCAGCCACTCAGCGAAAAGTTTACGAGCCATGATGGATCAAGACCAAGCCAGCAAACTGTAAAGCGTCCCCAGCGAGAACGCCCCGGCGAAGGCGAAGAGCAAATACGCCGCAAACACCGGAGGCCGCGCCAAGGCCCAGACGGCGATGGCGGCCGGGATGGAACTGACCCCGCCTGCCAGCAGGAAGGCCATACCCGCGCCTGGAGCCATTCCCTGTTCGATCAGTCCGCCAATCAACGGCAGTGCAGCGTAGCCGTTGAGATAGGCGGGAACCCCCACGATCGTGGCCGTCAGCAGCGTCAGCCAGTCATCTCCCCCAATCAGAGTCGTGATTGTTTCTGCCGGAACGTAGGCCAGCATCAGGCTTTCGAGAAAAAAGGCGATCAGCAGCCACTTTCCGAGAAACAACGTGTTGTCCAAGGCGTTTTTCCCGAAGCGTTCGCGTCGCTCTTGCGTTTTCCAAAATCGCCAGACGACTTCCTTGGGATTGCGCACGCTGGAAGCTCCGCAACCGCCGTCGCCTACACCCTCGCGCAACGGCTCCGAAAACGCCCCGCCCCGCATCAGCACGAATGTTCCAAAACCGCCAAGCAGCCCCACGCTCACCGCCGCGAAGGTTTTGAACACCGCAAACTCCAGCCCCAGCGTTCCGGCAGTGAGGAAGAACATCGAGGGGTCCATCAAAGGGGAAGCCAGCCAAAAGGCCATAACTGGAGCAAGTGGCACGCCCATAGACAACAGTGCGGCAATTAACGGGATTACACCGCAGGAGCAGAAAGGTGACAGCCCGCCCATCAGCGCCGCGAAGAGGATCATCGTCGTCTCCCGGCCTGTGAAGGCGCGGGCGATCAGGTTGTCCGCACCACTCGCCTTGGCATAGGCCGCCAGTGCGATGGACGACAGCAGATACGGAGCAATGCCCGCAAGATTGGCCAGCGTGAAACGCAGGCTTTCCAGACCTTGCTGCTGATCCCAAACGGTGAGCGCGGCAAGCCCGGCCACCAATGTCCACAGCACACGATCCCGCAAGAAGGCGGGCAGTTTCATGCTCCATCTATTTTGCTTTAGGGAAATTCCAAATATACTCATGATTATTCCTTTCAGTTGAGGATCAGGCCACCATTTCTTCTGCTTCAGTGTCGGTTTCCGGAGCTTCCGAAGTCAACCCCAGGCAGCACTCGTTTGTCAGGAATGCAATAACGGATTCCAGTTGAGTGTAGTTCATTACACACCACAGCGATGTTTGCTCACGCCGCTGGTGAATCAATCCGACGGACTTGAGGTGGCTCAGGTGATGTGAGAGTGTCGAAGCCGGAATGCCCACCTCCTCCTGAATCCGCCCCACCGGAACTCCATCCTCACCGGCCTGCACCAGCAAACGGACAACCTTTAAGCGTACTGGATTTCCTAATTCTGCTAATATCTCTGCTACTGTCTCTATTTGCATGTTTTGTTGCAGACTTTATTTTAAATATTCGATAATTCTAGAATAACAAAAATAATAGATTTTGTCAAGAATTATTTTATGAATTTTTATTTTTGATTTGGTATTGGTTCAAAAACTTGCGGAACTTTTTCAGCAGGTGTAACATGCCATGCTGATTTGAATTAAAGTAAAGCAGAACATATTTTTCAAGCGATAAACAGGTGTGTTTAAGTTGTAAACCTTCATAAAAGTAGAAACTGATGTCCGATAAACCATTTGTACTTAACCAGCGAGGACCTGTTCTGGAAATAACTCTTTCCAAGGGCAAGGCAAATGCAATAAGTGCCGAGGACAGCCGCAAAATGAATCGCATGTGGGAAGCATTCAGGGACAATCCGGAACAGCGTTTTGCGATACTAACAGGCAAAGGGGAAAAATTTTTCTCTGCCGGGTGGGACCTGAAAAATGTGGCTGATACCGGAGAAGAATCTGATTCAGATTATGGCTCCGGAGGTTTCGGCGGACTGAACTATCCTCGCAATTTCAATAAGCCTGTAATTTGTGCTGTTAACGGAATCGCCTGTGGAGGCGGTTTTGAAATAATGCTTGGCTGCGACATAATTGTAGCAGAGGAACACTCCACTTTTGCACTTCCGGAGATAAACGTGGGTGTGCTTCCGGATTGTGGTGTGGTGAAGCTGAGGCGGCGTATTCCGTATCATGTTGCGGTTGAACTGATGATGACCGGACGCTGGATGGATGCCGAGGAGGCCATGCACTGGGGGCTTGTGAACCACATTGTTCCTCAAGGCCAGGGACTGGCCAAGGCACGAGAAATTGTGGAACAGCTTGCTGCCGGTCCTCCACTGCTTTATCCCGCAATTAAACAGGTACTGAGGATGACCGAGATGGTAACAGAACATGAAGCATTTTCTGTGCATGATGCCTGTTCCGCTGTTGAAACTGTAAATCGCTCTGAAGACATGAAGGAGGGAGCAAAAGCATTTGCTGAAAAACGTAACCCTGAATGGAAAGGAAAATAATAAATGAAAGCTGCAGTATGCCGTGAATTTGGAAAACCACTGGTAATTGAGGATATAGAACTACTGCCACCTAATACAGGAGAGGTACAGGTGAAACTGGGCGCCTGTTCAATCTGTCACAGCGATATACTATACGCTGAAGGAGCATGGGGAGGAGACCTGCCCGCAGTTTATGGCCATGAAGCAGCAGGGGTTGTGGAAAATGTAGGCGACGATGTAAATAATATACAAGTCGGAGATCATGTACTGGTAACATTAATCCGGTCATGTGGTACATGTCATTACTGTTCCCAGGGAAACAAAGTCCAATGCAGCACAGCTTTCCCATTGGATGAGAATAGTCCTCTTAGAACTTCAGATGGAGAATTGATCGCTCATGGACTACGGACAGCAGCTTTTGCCGAATCAGTAGTTGTAGATGCTTCCCAGGTGGCACCCATACCCAAAGATATGTCAATGGATAGCGCCTCCCTCTTGAGCTGCGGTGTCATCACAGGTTTTGGCGCAGTTGTCAACACCGCAAAGATTCCATCAGGATGCAGTGTAGTGGTCATGGGCACAGGAGGAGTTGGGCTCAACAGTGTTCAGGGAGCCGCCATTGCGGGTGCTGAAAGTGTAATTGCCCTGGACCTTTCTGATCAAAAACTGAAAGCCGCTCAGGAATTTGGAGCAACGCACACCGTAAATGTGAGCCGTGAAAAAGCAACCAAGGCTGTTTATGGAATTACAGAAGGGCGTGGCGCAGACTACGTTTTTGTAACAGTGGGAGACAAAAACGCTATTGAACAGGGCTTTAAAATTCTAGGCAGAGGCGGAACTCTTGTGGTTGTAGGAATGACTGCAAATGGAGTGAAGATTGAGTTTGATTCCTGCAAATTTGCCTCGATTGAGCAAACCCTGCTGGGAAGTAAAATGGGATCTACCCGTCTAGTCACTGACATTCCATGGTACATTTCTCTTTACCAACAAGGCCGACTCAAACTTGATGAATTGATTTCCGGCCGTTATCCACTTGAAAATATTAATGAAGCTATTGCTGATGTAAGCAAAAATGATGCTTTACGGAATGTGATCATTTTTTAGCATTGTATTCCATGAACAGTGGCAGCTTGCAAATCAGCAGCATCGAAACCTTCAGCAACAGGTTCGTAGGACTCGTAAAGGTGCGCACATCAGATGGTTCTGAAGGCTGGGGACAAGTCTCGCCATATAATGCTGATATAACAGCGATGGTCGTGCATCGTCAGATTGCACCTTACGCGCTGGGAGCAGATGCTCTTCATATCGAAAAACTTGTTCAGGAGATTCCGGAAAAGGAGTACAAATTTCCGGGCTCTTACCTGCGTCGAGCACTTGCAGGTCTGGATACAGCACTCTGGGATTTACACGGCAAGCTTGAAAACAAAAGTGTATGCGAACTGCTAGGAGGAAAACCAAGGCCGTTCAGGGTTTATGGCTCCAGCATGAAACGGGACATCACACCTCAAGCCGAAGCTGAACGTTTGTTGCGCCTGCGAGATGAATTCGGATATGACGCTTTTAAATTCCGGGTAGGAAAGGAGTGCGGACATGATCAGGATGAATGGCCTGGACGTACCGAAGAAATCGTTCCTGCAGTCCGTCAAGCCATTGGAGATGATGTGGCCTTGCTGGTTGACAGCAACAGCGCCTACACACCCCAAAAAGCTATTTCGGTTGGACGAATGCTGGAAGATTATCGAATCTGCCACTTTGAGGAGCCATGTCCGTACTGGGAACTGGAATGGACAAAGCAGGTAACAGACACCCTCGAACTGGATGTGACAGGAGGAGAACAGGATTGTGATCTGACAATCTGGAAACGGATGATTGAGATGCGTGCTGTGGATGTTGTGCAGCCTGATGTCTGCTATCTTGGTGGAATAGCTCGTACACTAAAGGTGGCTGAAATGGCACGTCAGGCTGGACTTCCGTGTACACCTCATTCGGCAAATCTATCCCTTGTTACTGTATTTACGCTGCACCTGATGGGTGCGCTTGAAAACGCAGGACCGTATGTGGAATTTACAATTGAAGGCTCGGATTATTATCCGTGGCAGGAAGGCATCTACAAGCCTGCTCTGGTTGTAGAAGATGGCAAAGTTAAGATTCCGGATGGCCCAGGCTGGGGTGTTGAAATCAATCCAGACTTCCTGGAAAAGTCTCAGCATCGTATCAGTACTTTAGATTAATACAATATTATGAAAATCAATGAAATGAAAACATTTGTGGTTGGAAATCCGCCACCACACCAAGGAGGAAGATATTTCATTTTTCTAAAACTGACCTCGGATAACGGTATTGAAGGAGTTGGTGAAGTCTATTGCGCGACTTTCGGACCGCATGTGATAGCTAAGATGCTTGAAGATGTATTTGAGCGTCATGTGCAGGGAATGAATCCCTTCCGGATAGAATCCCTGTGGCGTAATGTGTATGGCAGCGGCTACACAATGCGTCCGGACGTATCGCTGATGGGTATTTTAAGCGGAATTGAAATGGCTCTCTGGGATATTTGTGGAAAAGCAGTTGAGAAACCGGTTTATGAATTGCTTGGTGGGATGGTGCATGAAAAACTGCGTTCCTACACTTATTTGTATCCGAAAACAGGCAGGGCTTATCCAGAAGACAGTCCGAATGTATATGATGATCCTGATCTTGCGGCTGAAGCTGCAAGTGAATGTGTGGCACAAGGTTTCACTGCGGTAAAATTTGATCCCGCCGGACCTTATTCTGCATTTGATCCGCGTCAGCCTGATCTTGAATCGCTTGATCGTTCAGAATTATTTTGCAAGCGAATCCGGGAAGCGGTCGGCAGCAAAGCTGATTTGCTTTTTGGCACACATGGACAGTTCACTCCTTCCGGAGCAATCCGAATGGCACGACGATTAGAGGCTTATGATCCGCTTTGGTTTGAGGAACCTGTGCCTCCAGAGCGACCGGAAGAAATGGCAAAAGTAGCCCAACAAACCCGGATTCCGATTGCCACAGGTGAAAGGCTGACAACCAAATACGAATTCGCCCGTGTGCTTGAAACAGGCGCGGCGTCAATTTTACAGCCGGCGCTTGGACGCGTCGGGGGGATTCTGGAGGCCAAAAAAATCGCAGGCATAGCTGAAAGCCATTATGCCCAAATTGCACCTCATCTCTACTGCGGGCCCATTGAAGGTGCGGCAAATGTCCAAATCAGCGCCTGCTCGCCAAACTTTTTGATATTAGAGAGTATTCAACGCTGGGAAGGCTTTCATGCGGAAATTCTTAAAAAACCTGTTCGCTGGGATTCCGGATACGTGATTCCACCAAAGGAACCTGGACTTGGTGTGGAACTGAATGAGGACGTCGCACTGGCACATCCTTACACCGAAAACGCACTTCATCTTGAAATGGAAGAAAAGCCAATTCAATAGAGGTATAGATTTAAGCCAGAACAGCAGTAAAAAGGAAACGGTTCACGCAAAAAAAATAACTTCCGGTTTTTCCTTTTTCTTCCAGATCATCCAGCCATTTCCGGCATTCTGTGTCCGTGATAACTCCTTTTTTCAGAGCGTTTTTGGTGATCCATTTCATCATCCCATGTGAAAACTGGTTTGAAGAATATTCTGTATTGAGGATTGGTACCGGTTCCACCTGAATACTGCTGAATCCATATTTTTTTAAAAGAGGTCCCAAATACACCGGCAAATTAGGACTGGGAACAGCTGCATCCCAAGCCGAGAATATTTTCCTGGTGAGAGAATCAAATGCACTGTTCAGCACCACACCCCGCCAGTCGGTTTCCACAATCACAATTCTTCCTGCAGGTTTCAGCACACGTCTGATTTCCGCAAGCACCTGTAAGACATCTTTTACATAAAGCAACACCTGTGTACAGCAAACCGCATCAAAATTATTTTCAGGAAACGGGAGACTCCCCGCCTCAATCTCCATGAATTCCGTGTTGTGCAGGTCTTTACATCTGTTTATTGAATGGCGAATCATTTCCGGATTTTTGTCAATACCAATTACTTTTCCGGAGTCTCCTGTCTTAACTGCCATTTCATAAGAGAGAAACCCTACTCCGCAGCCGATGTCAAGTACATGCTCTCCGGACTTTAAGGATAATTTTTTCAGAGTCTGCTTTCGCTGTCGGACTATTTCAGGTAAACGATAACTGTTTTCCAGCTCTTCTGCTGCAGTAGACTGATTTTTCATGGAATTGTTCATAAGGACTTTTTTACATTTTTTTTAGCAAACATTTTTTTCGGAGTATCACTAGCCAGGAAAAGTGCTGTTATTACCACCGCAGCTCCAATGGACTGTGAAATTGCCAGTCGTTCACCAAGCAGCATTATTGCAGCTCCTATCGAGACTAGCGGCTCAACATTCAGAATCAGGCTGGCCTGTGCTGAACCGGTATGATTTGTACCGGCGAATAAAAAAAGCTGTCCAATTGTGAACAGGAAACAAACTGCTGCAATGCCGGTCCAACCCCAGAATGTATGACTAATGGAAAAAGTATCCGTATAAAACATGACAGCACCAACCAGAAAAACTGCAAGTGTATTGGCGTAAAACAGCAGTTCGCGGGTGTGAATAATCCGAACCGCTTTCGTTCCCGCAATTATAAATCCGGCTGAGGCCAGAGAACCACTTAGAACCAGAACAATTCCAAGCAAGTCCAGTATCTCCCAGGTTGGTCCCAGGCTGAGGGCTAATCCAAAAAATGCCAAAATAAACGCAAAAAGTTTATGCAGTTTAGGGACTTCTCTGTCAATCAGATAATTTATAATTAAAACCCAGAACGGGAAGGTAAAAAACAGTAAAACGCTGAGGCTGACAGGAATATACTGTACTGAACTCAAATATCCCAGACTCATTACCGCGATGCAAACTCCGGTAACAGCAATTGCTGTTGTGACATGTAAATTGCTTAAAATCCTCTTTTTGTTTTTTTCTCGAACTTGTCCTTTCCTGCGGGACCATAAAGACCATACTCCCATCAAAATGCTTGTGGCAAGGATACGATAAAATACCACTGTCTGGGGTGTGGCGCCTTCGCTATAACTGAGCTTGGCTAAAGTTGTAATCAGACCAAAAGAACAGGCGCATCCGATCACATAAAGATAACCCCGTGGAATCATTGTTTGACCCGCAGCATTTCGGGGTCATAAAGCGGACCTAATTGCAGAGTGCAGGGATGTCTGACTGTGGCAACTTCCAATTCATAGGTTCCGGAATTAAGGTGCTCTCTGTCAACACCATCCGGATGACGGACATAACCGTAACCGATGTTTTTCTGCACGGTATGTCCCCAACCGCCGCTAGTCAGCCATCCGGACACTTCGCCATTACGTAAAATAGTTTCCCGACCAAGCAGTAAAACTTCAGGATCATCAATTGTAAAACAAGCCAGCATCTTCTTAAGCGGTTGTTTTAGTTTGTACAATAATGCTTCCCTGCCTGTGAATCCTATGCCGGAGTTAATTTTAACTGCCCAGCCCAGTCCTGCTTCAAATGGTGTATTGTCGGCTGTTATGTCAGAACCCCACTCCCGATAACCTTTTTCCAGACGAAGGGATTCGACAGCACGATAACCGGCATTTACAATTCTGTATTTTTTGCCTGCATCCATTAAAGCCTCATAAACAGATTTAGCTGCACTGCGTGGCATGTGCAGTTCCCAGCCCAATTCGCCTACGTAAGTGATACGCAATGCTAAAACAGAATGTCCGTTTATTTCAATAGAGCGGCATGTTCCAAAGGGAAAGCTTTCATTTTGCAGATCGCATGAAGTAATTTGCTTAAGAACATCACGGGAATGAGGCCCCATCAACGAAAATGTGGCCCATTCTTCAGTTATGTCTTCGAGTTTTATATTCTCAGTGCCACGAAGCTGGCTGCGGACCCATGCCTCAGTGTGAGTTCTAAATCCTGTTCCGCTGACTAAATAATATTGATTTTCAGACAATCTGGTTACGGTCACATCACATTCGATACCACCCTTTGAGTTGAGCATTTGCGTGTAAATAATTGATCCGGTCAGTTTAGCCACGTTGTTTGCACATATCCTCGAAAGAGCTTTTTCAGAGTCAGCGCCCGTTATACGAAATTTTGCAAATGAGCTTTGGTCAAAAACTGCTACTTTTTCACGCACTGTACGATGCTCTTCAGCAACATGAGGTGACCAGTTTTGACGTCCAAAAGAATAAACATCATGCGGTGTCACACCTTCCGGAGCAAACCAATTCGGACGCTCCCAACCCAGCTTTGAACCAAAACAGGCACCTTGTTTTTTCAGCTCTTCATAAATTGGAGAAGTCAGATATGGTCGTCCGCTTTGATGTTCTTCGTGCGGCCAACTGAGTGAATAATGTTTGCCGTAAAGTTCAAGAGTGCGGCTGCGAACCCAGTCTATATCCTGATGCAATTTACTGAATCGGCGGATATCTACCACCCACAAATCCATCGGTGGTTCTCCAGCAAGGATCCATTCAGACAGCACTTTCCCAGCTCCTCCGGCCGATGCAATGCCGAATGCATTGAATCCCGCACCTACGAAAAAATTACTTACTTCCGGAGCTTCTCCCAAAATGAAATTTCCGTCCGGAGTAAAAGACTCAGGTCCGTTTATAAGTTTCCGGATTCCCGCGTTCTCGAATGCAGGAACACGTTCCAGAGCAGGATTCATAAACTGCTCAAAATGTTTGAAATTTTCCTGAAGCAGACTGAAGTTGAAATCCCCCGGAATACCTTTAGTTGCCCACGGAACAGGGTTTGGTTCATATCCTCCCATTGCCAGTCCGCCAACATCTTCCTTCCAGTAAGTAAGTTTGTCCGGATCACGCAAAGTGGGCAAATCGGGAGTTATGCCTTCAATAGGTTCTGTAACCAGGTATTGATGTTGTACTGAAACTAGAGGAACACTCACACCAGCCATTTCTCCAACTGCATTTGCCCACTGGCCTGCGCAATTAACGACTTTTTCACAAAGTATCTCTCCCCCTTCAATTTGAACAGCAACAACTTTTCTGCGCCCTGACTTCCCCGCATTGTCAGTTCGGATTCCAGTAACTTTAGTATCTTCCAAAATTTTTACACCACCCTTTCGAGCGCCTTTTGCAAGAGCCTGAGTAATGTCTGATGGATTTATTTGACCATCAGTAGGCAAAAACGCCGCCCCAATCAGATCCCCTGTTTGCATAAGCGGCCAAAGATTTTTTGCTTCACTAGGACTCAGCAGTTCCATTTCTAAACCGAAGCTATGTGCAGTTGTGGCCTGGCGTTTCAATTCAGTCCATCGATCTTTTGTGCACGCCAGACGCATGCCTCCATTCATTTTCCAACCCGTTGCTTGTCCAGTTTCTTTCTCAATTGTTCGGTAAAAATCCACGCTGTTTTTTAAGACTCGGGTGATATTTGCCGAACTGCGTAGCTGTCCTACCAAACCTGCCGCGTGGAAAGTGCTTCCGCATGTCAGCTGCCCTCTTTCCAGTAATAATACATCCTTCACGCCTTCTTTGACTAAATGATAAGCCACGCTGCAACCGATTATCCCTCCACCGATGATTATAATTTGAGCTTTATCAGGTATGCTTTTACTCATAGTTGTGAAAATTGAGCGTAAGTTGTTTTGAAGCGATCCAGATTCTCAGTAGTGTATTGGACATAATCAAAATCAAGTGATGAATGAATTTCTGAAACCATGCTCCACATTGATTCACGCAGCAAGGAAGCGCATTTCATGGCAAAATAGCGTTTCCATAAATCATCAGAAACCACTTGCTCAAAATACATTTCCAGCAGCTGCCTTTCAAGGTCTTGCGTATATTCATTATTTGAAGCAAGGTTAGCCAGATCAAACAAAGGGCTGTTGAAACCGGCGTAATCCCAATCAATCAGCCACAGCCTTTGATTATCATCGATAAAATTTCCAGCCAGCAAATCATTGTGTCCAAAACATAACTCAACCGCACCAGCAGTTTTTTCCAAATTCGAATTTATTTCTAAAAAGCGCGGCAATTGCTGAACCATCCTGCTGTTACTGTCACTCAGAGTATTTGCGTATCCACGAATAACCTGAAAAACCCAGAAGATCAGCGTGCTTCCTGGAAGATGATCAGGCATTTGCTGATGGCAGATTTTCAACAGATATACAACTTTATCTATGGTTGAAATGTCA
Source organism: SAR324 cluster bacterium REDSEA-S27_B3 (assembly GCA_001627865.1). Lineage (GTDB taxonomy): Bacteria > SAR324 > SAR324 > SAR324 > NAC60-12 > Arctic96AD-7. The sequence continues at coordinate 170,124 of LUQO01000005.1, read as the reverse complement.
CGCAGGTTTTCCGGTTCCAAAGTTCTGCCTTCGATAAAACGCAGAACCATAGCTCCAGATTCTGTATGCACTACTTCCGGAGAAATACCACATGCATAGGCAGCCATGCTTGCTGACAGCTCATTGAAGCGGTAAACTCCATGCACAGGAATATCTTCACCAAGACGCACAAATAAGGTTTCATTGCCATGCTCTACCCGGAAATTTCGGTTGGTGATGCCCCCTTCCATGGGTACGCACTGAATAGGATGCTGCCAAAAGCTAAGTGACTTAACTTTTTTTAAATAATCTTCTGTCATTAGTTATTCTTGATTAAAACAGGACATAATGATGTTCACCGTCACCTGTTCGTTTCAATCTCATTCCTTTGGTGTAAATACAATTTGTTATTGTATTTTTGAAAATTGGCGTAATGTATCATTTAAATACTAATACCTGTTTTACGTCCTTCGTAGATCACGAAGGGTGCCTGGCGTGGTCCGGCGCTGTCACCGATATTAATTACATTAAGTCCGGAACCAAGGAGTTCATTTGAGAGAGAGTCTTCTGCAATGTTTGGAGTGGCAAAAACCAGTGAATCGGCAGGGATGAATTGTGTTTTGCCATCCAGAAAATTAAAGACTTCCGCACCTTCACTATTCCAGCTTGTGATTGCGGATTCCAGGATGAAATCCACTCCCAGTTTAGCCAATCGCTGTCTTAACGGATAATCTGCGGCAGTCCGCTGAAGTTCCTTACCTACAAGAGGATCAGGAGTAATGAGAGTAACCTCATGTCCATCTTCAGCAAGTTTCCAGGCCGTTCCGCATCCTTTCCAGTTTCCACCTTCATCAAGTAGCAATACACGATTCCCGAGACGTGCTCTGCGTGACATAACATCTTCAGCGGAATAAACTCTTCCTAGTTCAATTCCAGGCAGTTTTTCCATATGTGGAATTGCTTTTTGGAAGCCTGTATCAGGAGGGCAAGAACCTGTTGCAAGCACTGTCACATCTGCGGCCATTGTTTTGATTTCGTCTGCTTCTAAAATGGTATTAAGCCGTACATCTACCTGTAATTGTGTTAATTGCCTAGCGTACCAGTCAAGAAGTTCAATAATCTGACCACGTCTTGGCTGCATTCCAGCTAAGCGGAACTGACCACCCAGACGATCAGCGGCTTCAGCAAGTGTTACATAGTGCCCACGCTCAGCTGAAACCCTTGCTGCTTCCAGTCCGGCCGGACCTCCTCCGACTACAAGCACATTTTTTGGGGTTACTGTTTTTGTGAAGCGGTCGCCGTTCCATTCGGACTCACGTCCGGCTGAAGGATTTACAAGGCAGGAAATCCAGTAGTCACGGCTTCTTCTCCCCCAGCACATCTGATTACAGGACAGGCATGGTCTGATGTCATCAGCACGACCTTCACGGGCCTTGTTTGCTAAATGAGGATCAGCAATTTGCCCTCGTACAATGGACACCAGATCTGCCTGCTCCGCTGATAAAACAGCTTCTGCGTTTTCAGGGGTTCGAATATGACTTTCTGCGGTAACCAGTGCGTGTGACACATTTGCCTTGATTACTTCTGACAGATCAGTTCCCAGTCTTTCAGGATAAATAAAGGTCGGCATCAGCTTGTAAAAATCAAAATAGCTTCCAGTACCGCAGGTTACATAATCAATCAGCTGATCTTTATCATGATATGCTATGATTTCCGCAATTGATTCACGTTGCAAAGAGACTTCAAAATCAGGCTCATCATTTACAGCAATGCCGATAATAAAATCTTCACCGCACAATTTTCGTATGCGAGTGATTATTTCTCTTGAGATACGTGTGCGATTTTCAAGTGAACCTCCCCAGCGGTCTTCGCGCCGGTTCGACCAAGGAGTCCAAAATTGATCGACCATTCCGTGATATGCAGCCCAGACTTCCACACCGTCAAAACCTGACTCTCTACATCTTCTTGCAGCTTGAGCAAATCCATCAATTGTTTCCTCTATTTCTGTTTCGCTCATGGAGTGACTGCCGTCTGAATCATGGTAACTTGGCAATCCGGAAGGAGACCAGTTGGCATGATATGAATTATCAGCATCTCCATGTTGTCCAACATGATACAGCTGCTGCAGGATCAACGCGCCTTCTTCATGCACGGCATCAGTAATTTTCCTGAAGTGGGGGATGACACCATCTGTGCTGTTCCTGAAATTTCCTCTGGTTAGTACTGCTGCAGGATGCACCGGCATTGGTTCTACTACAAGCATTGCTGCTCCGCCTATGGCTCTTTCCCGGTAATACGCAATATGCTGTTCTCCAGGCAAACCCAGTACAGACATATTTGCTGTATGAGCGCCAAAAACAATTCTGTTGCGTAGGGTTTTTCCTCTAAGATTTTTTGGAGAAAAAAGACGGGGGAAATGTTCGTTAGTTTTCATATTTCAACATCAAATCAGTCAATAATCGGACAAGCAAAAAGCATTTATTGATTATAACAATTTTTCAGTTGTATCTCTCAGAGAAGACTAAGTCCATTTGTTACAATCAAGAACTTACGTAAAGCTCTGACAGCTGTGAAAAATTGTCTCAACTTTTGGAAAGATTATACGGTTTTTCCTTGAAACTGGCCGGAACAAATTCTCTGAAAGAGGTCTTGAAGAATAAGTGGTGCAAGAGAACTTTGAAACTTTATGCGCAAATCCAGTTTAGCAAGTTCAGTGTATATATTTTGTAGTTCTACACTGGTGAAATTTCTTGCCTGAGCCAATACTTGTTTGCTGAGGAATACCGGAAGAGATATTTTGCTGATAATTTCTGCTTCTTTATAAAATTGATCCAGCATGCTATGAATGATTAACAGTCTGCGGAACTGCATGATAATAAGTGCAAAAAGTCTCACATGCTCACGTGGAGTTGCCTGAAGCTGCTGGTCAAGAATTTCCAGCGCTGGAAGTAGTTCTTTCCGGGACAAAGCTTCAGTCATTCGGAAGACAGAAAAATGTTTATGGCCGCGAATGTGTTCTTTGATCTTATCTTCTGTAATAGTTGCTCCTGACAAATAAAGGCTGAGTTTTTCCAACTCATGGTCAAGGTCCATAAGATCGTTGCCGACAATATCTATAAGTAAACGTGCAACATCGGCTGAAAGAGGGAGTCCTTTTTTTTCGCCGCGCTGAATAACCCAGTTCAAGGGTGTAGCATTATCATAGGCTATAAATTTTTTTATCAGCCCTGTCTTTTTGATGCTTTGATAGAGAGGTTTGCTGAAATCCTGTTCGCGCATTCCCGGACTTGTGAAAACAAACCATAAACATTCCGGAGGATTATTTATTATATTTTCAATGGTTTCAAAAAGAAGTCTTTCGTTTTTATTATCACTTTTTTTCCCGGATTTCTTAATCAATTCAAAATTGTCAATCCGGATAACTTTGCGATCAGTAAGCATCGGTAACGTTTCACAGCTGATCAGCAAGTCATCGACATTGTTTTTTGCAGATTCTCCGGACGTTTTCAGCATTTCATGAGCGTTGAAACGTTCCAGACTCCATTCGTATTGTCGTCCCTCCAGTCGCTCTTCAACTAATGAATTCGCAGTCTCTTCTACTAACAACTGCTGGTTACCATGAATCAGACATATTTTCTGAAGATCATTTACATTCGTCATCATATCTATCTATACAGTATGAGAATCAGGCAAACTTTCACGAATCATTTTGCGTACCTCCATTGGAGATGTTGCTTTAAGGGCTCTTTGAGCAAGCTTTTTTGCGTCAGGTAGTGAAATATCAGAGAGCCTTCTTTTGACAACAGGTATTAGTGGAGCATTCATGCTGAGAGTATTGATCCCCAAGCCAACCAAAATAATACAACCATCAGGATCTGAAGCCATTTCTCCACATAACTCTACCGGTTTCTGGTGTTCCTGGGCTGTTTTCACGAGTTTATCAATCAAATGTAGTACTGCGGGATGAAGAGGATCATATAGATCTGCAATGTGAGGATTATTGCGATCTACCGCAAGTACGTATTGAGTAAGGTCATTACTGCCTATTGAACAAAAGTCAATTTCAGACATAAATTTTTCACAAATCAGTAAAGTACTTGGCACCTCAAACATCATGCCTATTTCAATTTCTGCTGTGGGGGCACCGGATTCTTCAACTTCCAAACGGCACTCCTTGAACAATTCCTTGGCTTGTCTGATCTCATTTACGTTTGTTATCATTGGAAACAATAAACGTACATTTGGCCTTGTACCAGTTGCGAACAGCAAAGCGCGCAGCTGTTCTTTTAGTACGGTTTTTTGTTTTAGTTGACGACGAACAGCACGGTAACCAAGAAAAGGATTTTCTTCTTCCTGAAATCCCATGTAAGGTGCTGCTTTGTCCGCGCCTACGTCCAGTGTGCGGAAAATTACGGGTTTATCACTGTCTACATTTTCCAGCAATTCACGATATACCTGTGTTTGCTCTTCAACGTTCGGATAGCTATCCAATGAAAGAAAATATATTTCCGTTCTGAACAATCCCACTCCTTCTGCCCCGTAGCGAGGCAGCTGAATTTCATCACTTCCCAGAGCAATATTTGCCATTAAGCTAATACGTGTTCCATCACTGGTTTTGCAGGGAACATCGCGAAATTCTTCAAGGTGTTCAAAATAATTCTGTTGTTCAACCAACAATTTTTTAAATTCTTCCAGAACCTCCTTTTCCGGAAAAGCCACTGCGACTCCGGAATCTCCGTTAATAGCAAGGGGATCGCCATCTTTCAGCTGATCCAATTCGTGGTCATCAATGCAAACTGCCGGTATTCTCAGTGACCGAGCCAGTATTGCCGCATGTGAAACTACTCCTCCTTTCGATAAAATAATTCCCTTTATGCGTGTTGTATCCATCCTGGCGATATCTCCGGGAAGAAGCTGACGCATTATAAGAATGCCTGATTTTTTTGTAACTGAAAGGACCTCATGTCCCAGATAATGCAAAAGGCGGTAGCCAACATCTTTTAAATCCGATCCTTTTTCACTGAGATATGGATCTTTAATTTCAGCAAATGCTCCCAGATATTCATGTACTGTCTGATAAATTGACCAAGCCGCAGTATTTCCTGACTCAATTTTAGTCTTAATCTTTTCCTGAAAATGATGATCCTCCAAAAACATCAGGTGTGCGTGAAAAATTGAGGCTTCTTCAGTTCCAACGCGATCTGTTACTTTTTCAATTAATTCCAATGTATCAGAAATGGTATGATCCATTGCTGCCTCAAAATCAGACATCTCACTTTCTGAGGTCCTGGAACTGGTTTTCTGAGGTTCTTCAACATCTGACTGCTGAAGCAACACTGCTTTTCCAACCGCAACTCCATAAGCAACAGGCTGACCCGAAAAATGAAGAGTGTTTCCTTTACTTTTGGTGTCAAAAGACGGTTCTTGTGTAGCGATATCCAACTCCTTCAGAAGCAGAGCCTTTGAAACAAGGCTGGAGATTTGAGTTGCAATAGAGCTCAACAATTGCACTTCTAGTGGAGAAAAAGTACGTGGTTCAGTTGTGTGAACAACAAGTACCCCAAAAGATCTGCGGTGTTCAATTAGTGGGACTCCTAGAAATGAAGAAAATGAATCTTCCTTTGTTTGTGGAAATGCTTTGAAACGAGGATGTTTCTGCATTTGTGATTCCTGTACCGGAGTAGAACGCTCAAGTACTAATCCCACAAGACCTTCTGAAGGCCGCATGTACACAGTCTCAATGGTAGAGGGGTCAAGACCATGTGTTGCTTTTAGAATAAGAATTCCTTTGTCCGAATCGTATATATAGATAGAACAGGCATCCACATCAATTCGCTTTGCAATCATTTTTGCCGTCCGAGCCAGTGTTTCATCAGAATTGTGTGAAGAAGTGATGATACGGTTGACTTCAGTAAAAGTTTGAAGTGCAAAATATAGCTGGTCTTGTGACTCAGATACTGCCATTTATAACATTCAGTTAAGAGGAGTATTTCTCAGCTTAATATAACAGGCTTCTGAAAATTATTGCTAGCCCACTGCTATTATGGTTCAGCTAAATAAGGGAAATTGATTTATATCAAATGAAAATGATGCTTCTTGCTTTCAGCGCAACGTACTAAGACGCATCACAGTGTCCAAGTTTTTACCCTTAAACTCAAGTTGATTTTTTGGCTATATATAGAGAGTGAAGTCCTCTTATCCGGAAGACGTAATTGGGGTGTTAAGATGCAGGGAATGTAGGAGATATTGCGATGTAAAGAAATTATAGATGAGAAATTGCGAACTCAGAAATGTTTTGTCCACGCAATTTGAATTCCATTTTGAAGAGGAGTCCACTGGAGCTCAGGAGGTTTTATGCGGATTGAACTTGTGATAAAACCCTGTGATCTGCCGTCTGTAGATATTTCATTGAGCAAATCACGAAAATGGAAATATTGTATACCACTATAAATCGTTCCGGCACCGGCTATCCAAGGCAAAACACTAAGTATTCCAGTTGTCTTGATTATACCGCTTAAAAAGAATAATGTCGCCGCCCCTGCTCCAGCAGAAGTGTATATCCAGCGGTCATGCTGAGCCTTGGTGTGCTTAAAACGATTCAGCCAAGTGACATAATCCTTGGTTTCTTTTGCTACAGACGGACCTAATTGAACAACTCGTTTTTTTGGTTTTATTCTTTTTTGGGTGTCAAGCTCCTTTCGAGTTTGCATAACAAAGCGATTCAATTTCTCCATATCGATATAAGTCTGAATTTGATCCCCCTTTGAAACAGCTGAAATCTTTTGTATTACAACTGCTTCTGAAGACAGGTCACTTACTTGAATAACTTCAGCCAAAGCAATGTTGCGAAACATTTTTTCCTGTGTTTTTTCTCCATAATCATTTTTAGAAACATGACGTGAAATAACCAAACGATGTCCGGTTTTAATCCCTTGAGCTCTGCCTAAATTAACAGTAATTCCGGAATGTTTTTTGTCAAGAATTTTTCCCAACATTAATGTGTTATCTGAAATCCTGGCCGCCAACCTGAACAATTCATCATGCATTTGCAGATCAGTAAATTGTACTTCATCAGTGAAATCAGTGAGGTTAGTTTTGGCATCTACCAATCTTAACGACAAAATAAAACTAGGTTCCTCCTTACCTCTTTCATTCAGCATTATTTCTGAATGAATAGTACCCACCAATACCTTGTCTGCATGAAACAATTTGCCAATCATCACACCACAAGCAATATCATGGCAATCAGCAAGTGTTGGATCACTATCTTTGATCTGCAAGTTCCATTCTGATGGACCTAATACTGAAAAGTGGTTAGTGTTGTAGATATTAAGTTGGAGAGCTTTTGCAATTTCTTCTGCGGCAGTTTCAGTCATTCCTGAAGGAAGGAGATTAAGCAGCAATACTTTTACACGCTCATCATCACTGAAACCGCTGAGTTGCGACTGCTCTAACTTGAGGGTGTTTTCCTGATAAATCCCAGACTGTGCCCATACAAAAGCACTATAGATTACACTGATTAGACACAGTAAGATTGCTTTACAAAAAAATGCCGGCAAAATCTTGCTGCTTGAATTCCCTAATTCAATGGATTTAAGAAACACTTTTTAAATTATGATGATTATTTTCTTGTGAGATTTTGGTGCCTAATCTACCTAGCAAGAAAAAGACCTTTTAGAAGATAAGTCACCAGTAGATTATCACCCAGAAAAATGATGTGATGGAAATCAGGCCTGGAAGTAAATTATCAGCCTGAAATCAATCTTGAGATGACTTGCAGAAGTTCATCAGTGTCTTGTGGAAGGATTGTGCGAAAATCTAACCAGATTTGTTCTTCATGTACACGGGTAATAACTGGTACAGGCTGCGACCGAAACCATTTATGTAATTCCAGTACAGTCCAATTTGGATGTGATAAAACAAGTGCCGCAGAATCTAATGTTAATTCTGGTAAAGCTCCTCCTCCAGTCCTTGATTCTGTTTGCTGGATTTCAAGATTCCAGCTTGTATTTTCAGCGGGTCTGATTTTTACCAAAAAAGCATTTACTTTGTCATGTATTTCTTCTCTTGACTGTTCAAGCAGGTAAACAGTAGGGACATGATCAGGTAATGTTTGAATGTCTAAATATGCTTCTAGCGTGGATTCCAACAAAGTAAGTGTTACTTTGTCTAAACGCAAAGTACGGTAGAGAGCATGTTTTCGCAGTTTTTGTATGTTTTCTGCTTTTCCAAGCAGTATTCCTGCCTGGACACCTCCAAGCAGTTTGTCTCCACTGAATGCCAGTAAATCCGGATCAGCTGAGAGTTCCTGCTCAGCTGTAGAGTACTCGCTTAATCCTGGTTGCTGAAACTGATAAAAACTTCCGCTACCCCAATCATGAAAGCACAATATGCTTTTTGAATGTGCCAGTTTCGTCAGTTTTTCCACGCTGACTGATTCAGTAAAACCAAGGATCTTATAATTTGAGGGATGAACTTTCAAAAGTGCTGCAGTATTTTTAGTTAATGCCTGTTCATAATCTGCAAGACGGCAGCGATTTGTAGTACCCACTTCTATCAGTTTCACGCCTGCTTCACGCATAATGTCTGGAATACGGAAAGATCCACCAATTTCTACTAATTCTCCTCTTGAGACAATTACTTCAGGAAGAATTCCGTCAGGTTGATCTGCAGTCAAGGCCTTGAGCATAAGAAACACTGCTGCGGCATTGTTATTGACTACCATTGCGTCTTCAGCACCAGAAAGTGTACGCAACAGTGTCCTTACTTTAGAATCACGGGAACCACGCTTCCCTGTTTCCAGGTCTAATTCCAGTGTTGAATAAGAACTTAGTTTTGGCAGAACATTTAGAATCAAGTCTTTAGACAGAGGTGCTCTTCCCAAATTAGTGTGAACAACAACTCCTGTGGCATTAATAACACGTTTCTGAATCTGTGAATGAATACGGACTTCTTCCGCAACACGTTCCATAATCTCTGCATTATTAACTGCGAAAGTTCCGGTTTTATCTTTAGAAATTTCCAGCCGAACCTGTTCCAGTACTGTGTTTACCAGTTCTCTGACTGCTTTGCCGTATGAGAGTTTTTGATTCTTGAGGAATGTGTCACATTCTGTGATGGAAGGGAGCTTCTTGTATGATATTGATTTGCCCATGACACTAATTTAAGCAGTAGTTTACAAATCAGAAATATATAGGGCCTTCAGGCTGGTGGTCAATTAAATGTTCAGCACTATTCCGATTTCTTTCTCTTATCCTGAGTTTTTGATTCTTGTTTTGTATTTGTCTCAGTAATTCCATCTTTTCCAGTGGAGACCGGTTTCCTTGATTTCTGCTCTTCTTTTTTTTGTGCCGATACTTTGCTTCGGGTTGATTTTGACTTTGTTCCAGAACTTGCTTTTGGTTTCTCTTTTGTTCTTACAGCTTTTGCTTGTTTCTTCGCTTTATCTGGATCAGCTTCTGCTGTAACAGCAATTTTCTTAGTTGATTTACTTTGAGTTTTTTTCACGGACTTTTTATCCGCTTTGATGTCAGTTTTTTCAGATTTACCACGCTTAGCTGCAGGTTTCTTCGAGGCAGGTGCTTTTGATTTTACTTTCTCTTCGTCTGATAAATGCACACTGTTATACAAATTGGTTTCAGCAACATTTTCTATTAAGCTAGTTTCATTAGAGACTTTTTTTATTTTGTTTTCAGAATTTGAAATATCCTCCAGGTGAACACTGCTGTACATCGAAGTTTCAGATTTGCTGTTTTTCTCAAAAGATTGGTCCTTCTCTGATTTTTCAATGTCCTTTGAATCTTGTTTTGACAAAGGTTCATGCACACTCATAAAGAGAACGCCTTCAGAATTCTCTTTGGCAGCAGGCTTTTCTTCAATTGTTTTCTTTTTGATATTTTCTTTAGTTTTATTTATTTTCTCCGGTACATCAGAATCCGCTTTTTTCTTTGTGTCATCGGAATTCTTATCCGGACTTGTTTTTCGGGCTTTGGCGTCTTTATCGGACTTTTTATCATTAGCTTTAGTTGATGACTTTAAATCAATTTCTTCTGTTTCATTGACAGGTTCTTCAATTTTTGTATCATCCGGAATTTCGGTTTGGATGATTTTTGTATCACTTTTTGCCGCCTCTTTTTTCTTCCGTCCTTTTTTTCTGGCAGGTTTTTCATCACGCATGTCAGCAGCAGAAATAGGCACAGAGGTTCGTTGTTCTTCACCGTCTTGTTCCTTGATTGTTACTTCCATTTCCGGAATTTCCTCAGCGTCAAGTTGTAAATCCGGAGTAATGGAAATACGCACTCCATAATCTAATTCCATCTGAGTTAATCGCTGTCTTTTTACGTTTAGTAAGTGAGTAGCTAATTTTAGCGGCAGGCGTATGTGTACTTGCAGCACTTTCTGCTCAATTACAGAATCATGAATTTTTCGCAAAATTCGATTTGCTAAAGTTAAAACCGTTGAATTCAATGACAAGCTGGCAGAAATACGCTGTCGACTTAATTCCATCAGTCCAAATTTTGAAATACTGCCTAAAGAAATTTTTGATTTATCTGCTGCAAGTTCTTCTTCCATCTTCTGTTCTACAGCAAGACGGTTTTTTGAATTGTCCATGTCGATAAAATCCACTACTATCAATCCGCCCAGATTTCTTAGACGTAACTGCTTAGAAATCTCTTCCGCAGCCTCCATGTTTGTTCTGTATGCAGTGCTTTCGATATTTCTCTCTTGTGCGGATCTGCCCGAATTAACATCAATTGCTACAAGAGCTTCTGTTTGCATAATTACAATTGAACCACCTGAAGGAAGAGGAACTTTGTGTTGGTGCAAAACTTCAATTTGTTCTTCAATTCCGTATGAGGCAAACAGAGATTTCTCACCTAGATAAAGCTGCAGTTTTTTCTGTTCCCGCGGCATGTGAGTTTGAAAAAATTCCAAGGCATGCTGAAATGCGACAGGTTCATCAATCACTACTTCAGAAACATTTTCGTGATAGTAATCACGTATCATTCTCACTATCGCGTCTTCTTCCTGATAAAGTAAACCAGGAACCGACTGATCTTCGTGTTCACTCTTTATTTCATTCCAGGTACGACGTAAAACTGTGAAGTCCCGTTTCAATTCAGTCAGTGAGCGGTCAACGCCCACTGTGCGGATTATTGCTGACGCATCTTCACCTCCAAGTCCCTTCAGTAAATGCCGAAGACGGGTACGCTGCTCCTCATCTTCAATTTTTCTGGAGACTCCCCCTCTTTCACTATCCGGCATAAAAACAAGGAAGCGTCCGGCTAGTGAGATATTTGTGGTTAAAGATGCACCTTTGTGAGCAATTTCATCTTTGATGACTTGGACAAGTACTTTTTGTCCGGGTTTCAGCAGATGTGTGATTGTAGGTCTTCCTCGCCCGGACTGACTCAGCTTATAGACCTGGAAATTTATATCTGACAGTGAAAGGAAACCATGGCGAGCTTCACCATAGTCAATAAATGCGGCTTGAAAAGAGGGCTGTACTTTTACTACTTTTCCACAATATATGTTCCCGACTTTTTGGGTGCGATGTGTTTGTTCTATGTTTAAATTTTCGAGGTATGAGCCATTGATAAAGGCGATTCTTGTCTCATCATCCTCGACATTGATGAGAATTTTTTGTTCTTCTTTTGTCATTAAGTTGCCTGATTTCTGTGTGATTAAAATCAGGATGTTCTGACAGCATAATTTTGATTTTCAGATTAGGTTTCTTAAAAGTGAACAGCGATAAATCAATTTGATTAATAGTTGTTGATGCAATTCACTTAGCGCTTTCACTAGCGTCTAATTATATTTATTATTTGAAATCAGCAATCATGAATCAGAAATATGCACCCACTTAAATTCTTCTCGTCCAGGGCAGCAGAACATCTCTGAAATAATAGTTTTGGCTTTTAAGTATTTACCTTAAAGCCACGTTCATTTGTCGAGCACAAACTCCTTTTGCTCGTACTCTCCGTTTTCATTCTTTAAAATTGTCTCAATTCGTTGGCCAGCGTTCTCGAGAAATTTTTTACATTCTCGACTCCAATGAACCCCTGATTCAAAAGTTGTTAACGCCTCATTAAGAGGAATAGTTCCTTCTTCAAGCTTTTCAACTGTTTCCTCAAGTTTTTTCAAGGCAGATTCAAATGTTGTGGACTTTGTCTTCATAATGAAGTATTCGAATTATTTCTGAAGCAATTTGTTGCGGAGTTAGTTGACCTGTTTCTATGATACACTCTGCCTGTTCATAGAGCAAGCTTCGATCTTTGTACATTTCCTCCAGAACAGTGTCAGCATCTTTGTTCTTTAACAAAGGACGGTTTCTGACCTTTTTAAAACGCTGCAATAATTCATTTTTAGGTACTTTCAAATATACTTGCTTGCCAATTTCTTTGAGTATTTTCTGATTTTGTTCACGTAAAACTATTCCACCGCCTGTTGAAATTACTGTATTTTGTACTTCTTTCAATTTTTCCAACAGTTTTGTTTCCAATTCACGAAAACACTCTTCCCCCCCATACTTAAATATATCTTCAACGCTGCAACCCTGATCTTCCTCTATTTCAAAGTCGGTATCAATAAAATTATAATCCAGCAATTTTGCCAGTTTGCGGCCAATGGTAGTCTTACCAGAACACATGAAGCCTGTTAAAAGGATATTCATTGTTTAATGTCTAAATAAAATGATTAGATGGAGCTTTCTATCTTACCGCCTCCCAACAGGATATCGTCCTGGTAAAAAACCGCCGCTTGTCCGGGAGTAACAGCACGTTCTGGACTATCAAGCACCAGACGTATTTTAGTTTCTGATTCAGGAAATACAGTAGCAAATGAACCATGATGAGCATATCGTAATTTTACGGACACTTTTAAAGGTTTCTCCGGGGCAGATATGGAGACCCAATTCACATTGGAAACGGAAACGGTTTGAGAATATAAATCTTCTTCTTTACCTAATACTATACTGTTTTTGTCTTTATCAATTTTCACAACATAATACGGAGTTGAATCACTGAGTCCAAGCCCTTTGCGCTGACCAATCGTATAGAAAGGCAAACCATGATGTTCTCCAAGAACCTCTCCGGATACGCTGACAAACTCTCCAGGAAAAGGTATTTCATGCATTTCGTTCTTTAAAAAAGTCCTGTAATCCTTTGGAACAAAACATACTTCCTGACTGTCAGGTTTATTTGCTGAAGCTAATTTTAGTTTTTTGGCTATTTTTCTTACTTCCGGTTTGATTAAATCAGCCAATGGAAACATAAGCTGCTTGAGTTCAGTGGATAGAATTCCATGTAGAAAATAAGTTTGATCTTTTCTCAAATCCTGAGGACGAGACAATTGCACGCGGCCAGTGTCAGGATTGAAACTCACTTTTGCATAATGCCCTGTAGCAAGATAGTCGCATTCAAGATCATTTGCTTTTTTTAACAGTAATGGACTTTTTATTTTTTTATTGCACATTACACACGGGTTTGGTGTTTTCCCGTTAGAGTATTCTTCTATGAAGTAATCAATAACTGTCTCACGGAATTCCTGCTGATAATCAAGTGCGTAAAATGGAATATCCAACCGATGACAGGCTAATCTTGCTTCAATTGTTTCATCTATTGAACAGCAGCTTTTGTTGCGAATTTCATTTTCAGGTCCACGATAAAGTTTCATGTGCAAACCTATCACGTCGTGTCCCTGCTTTCTCAACAGAGCAGCGGCAACAGAGGAGTCAACCCCGCCACTCATCGCTATTGCTACGCGTGCCATATATTTTGCATGGAATTTATTGAGACTTCAGCAGAGTACTGCAGTCCTTTTTATTTCAATCAGCGACTAGCAGAAACTAGAAAATTTTGGAGGTAAGCAGTATAGTCGTAATGCATTCCGCTATAGTCAGCTTGTTGTGATCTCATCTTTTGGAAGCGTTTAAATGTATCCAGGTATTTCTTTTTAATCCTGTCATTAAATTCTTTCATCTCTTTCTTGTGTTTTTCACGATCTTTTAATTTTTGTTCCTCCAAAGTCAAATATGAAGCAGATTTATTTTTTGTAAAAGGATTGTTCGACTTTGTAATTTCCAGGATCATTGTCATGGCATCTCTTCCAATTTTTTCTTCTTCAGGATCTATGGTTTCAGCAACTTCCGGTTTGATTGTCGTAGATTCCTTGGGGATTGGCTCGTTTTCCCCTTTTTCTAATGCTCTTATATCATTGGAGCTCATATTATCGGTTTGAGCAAATACATAATTAAATGAACACATGCTTACCCAGCAAAAAACACCAATAGTAATTAAACTACAGAAACAACTTTGTTTTAGTTTTTTGCTTTCTACAATCATGTTTTGCTCTTTGTATTTTTTTTCATTCAATAAAGCCTCTGCTCAAATTTTATCTCCTGAATTGCAGGCATGCTACGAAACGGCGCAAGCACGATATGCGTGTTTTATGAAGCAAAGAGAAGGAGCATTGGAACGAGCTAAGGCAAGGGAGACTTTACGTCGTTCTATTCAAGAAGCAAAAGAAGAACTACGTACAGAATTGTTCAATCGATCTAAAAAACTACGAGAAAAAGATAGAAAGGAAATCATGAAACAAGTTGAAATCTCCCGTTCACGTAATATCTCTCATAAAGGTGAAAAATACTCATTAAATTTTGGTTTTGTAATTGAAGTAGAACCTTAAGTATTTTTTGTTTTAGAACGTTTAGAATAAAATTCACAGATATTATTTCTGTCTTAATTTATCATTATCCTACACTAAAACTTCCAAAAATTCAATATTATTTGTTGAGTAAAAGAATTAGAAGTGATAAATACAAAGGCTCAGCAAGTAATAATTAATCAGGAAGAATTTATTATTTGATTGACTATAAAGAAAATTTTACGGGAAAGCGACGATTTCCAACTACAAGATGAGAACGGGTATCATCCAAATGATCGAGCAGCCAGAATCGTGGTGAATCCGCAAGAAGTACTTCTCCATAATTGACAGATTTTACAAAACATCTTTCTTTATTGTCCATGCGGAAACTGTCAATAATGAGCAAATTATTTTTCCCGTTGTTCAACTGCAACTGAAATCCCTCTGAAACACTTTCTATTGCTAACGCCATTATTGGTGTTATTTCACATTCAAGATAGCATTTATCCCAGCGGGTATCGCTCCAGTACTCGACAAAATAACGTCCTGTTTCCTTTTCAAATAACAGATTTGACTTAAAAAGAGACAAAATCTTTCCGGTAATGATTTTGTTCCGTAAACTCCATTGTTGGCTTTGGTCAACTTTAATGAAGTCATAGTAAAAGCGCAAAGCAAGTTCAATAGAAAACTTCTCACCTTGCGAAATTGCTCGTGAAATTGGAACGGGGAAATACATGCCTTTTGGCAGCTCTGACTCGAATTCAGGGAAAAGTTCTTCTAATACTTCTAATATCTTTTTGTCGTCAAGTAATCCTGAATTATTTAGTTTATGTTGTTGTTCAGGAATCAGAGGGTTCAAAAATCGATTTTCCCATAGAAACAACATGATAAGCTTTCGATCAGAATACCAAGCAAGACGTTGTTTAAATGTCATAAATTATTGATTATTTCAAAGATATGGAAATGGTGCTTTGACATCAAAGTAAATCTGGTGAAATGTTACATTAATACTTTAGCAGGATGTGAAATGAAAGCACGCTTTGCATGTCGTATTAATAATGAAAGTCCACATTGATTGTAGCTATGATATCGATTTAAAAAATACGCGTAAGTCATTTCTGAAATCCTGCGCATATGCATACTTACCTGCTCAAACCAATTTATCGCATCACCAGTGATAGAGTTATAATCTTCTCGCTCTATAAATAGAACGATCGAATAAGCTTTTCTACCATGCGGAGTGTTTATTTCCACAATTCCGGCATTTCCGTTTGCACCTTTGACAAATCCGGTTTTATCCCATATTTTCACTGTTTTATTTGTTGAAAAACATGTTTCTTCTTTAATCCTGTCTTTTAACCATGAATGTCCCGGAAGCCCTAATAAATATAGCATTTCATTTGATACAATTTTGTTTTGCAGTTTACTGTATTCTGATCCAATTACACGGTGATACCATATTGTCTTAAAAATCTGATTTAGATCAGCAACCGAAATTTTATTCAAATAAGCACGTCCGTTTTCAGGTATAGTCTCAATCAGTTTTAATTCCTTGTAAACATTTGTATTTTCAAGAAGATGCTGTATTTTTTCTGGTCCACCTAACAACTTAATCAAAACATTAGTACTTTCATTGCTGCTAAAACGGATCATTTTCTCTACATGCATTTTATACTTTGTATTTTCTAAAAGATTTCCGCTCGAGCGCTGAATCATGTAAGCATGAAGAATTGGCACCTTGATTGTGCTGGCTGATTTAACACTTTTTCTCGGGTTTATAGAAACGACTATGTTTTCATTATCCAAGTCCTGTACGATGATTGATAGCTTATCTTCAACTTTCAGCTTATTATGCGCATATATCTCTTCCATGTAATTTAGAATACCTGCTTCCAAAAATGATCTGAAGGGTTTTGAGTCTTTTTTTTCATGAATAAATGGAAAAGGTTTTGGTTGATAAGTTTTCACATGTTTCTGTGCTACCCAGCCTTCTATTTTATGTGGAACAAATACTTTCATCCATGCATCATTTTCCGAGGAAAGAGACAAAACATGAGTTCCCTTTGGAAGAATTTTAATGACGGGATTTCCCATCCCTGGACCAGAACGTAAATTTAACGCTGAAGCTGTTACTACAGCAAAGTTATTTTTATTGAAGAATAATCGGCTTTTTGTTGAATCTGCTACAGAAGGACTCTGTAAACTGTCTTGAGGGAACTTAATTGAAGGCTGTAAATGTTCTTTTGCTTGAAGGGAATCCTGTGAAAACAGCAACAAAAATAAATATAGATTTACTATCCGGAAAGTACTCAACCAATAATAACCGTTATTATCTTTCCTTAAAGGCAGTCTTAGTTCCAATTTCTCTCACAAAGATGATCTCCCATGACACACAATGCAACTTATTAATGAAGACCAGTGTGTTGCTGAAAGGTATTGGAGTCTTATGAAGTATAATCTGGGATGAATGTAACTTGGGGTCTTTTTTTGCTGGATGGGAAATTTAAGTAGATCGAGCCCAAACAGTGTTAAGTAATTTTATTCTGGATTTTCTTTATTGATGCGCCGCAAGTTGTTTAGAAAAACAACTGCTGGAATGATAACAAATGAAATTACCAAAACGCTGAAAACGATTGTCCAATTTAGTCCCATAAAATTTTCTGTGAAAGAGGATTTAGTTTTATTTCAGCAAATACTTTATTTGAAAGAGAGAAAAATGCAAACTAAAATACAGAAAAATAATTAAGACACTGACTAAGTGTTCCTCATTTATTAACTAAATTGACGATAATAAATTCTGTTACATCGTTCATTCATCTTAGAATGACCGTTTTTACGAATGCTCCGCGGAAATCCGGGTTGTTCAGTTTCAATCTGTCTCGCAGATTTTGCGCATAAGTTTTTGATTTCAGTCCACCAATTTGCACTATCTGGTACTGTATTTTTTGGGTTGTGCTTTGTATTTTAAAGAATAAATGTTTTTTGAATGCTTGATTTAAATATGTTCTAACCCTGTTTGCGGTCTCTAAATCAGGAAATAATCCTAAAGAAATTCTGGATCCTTTTTTCACTGATTTACGAAAAGCATGGCCGGCTAGTGGATTCTTTTTATTGATTTTTTTAACATATCTTGCTGAATCCTCTTCTGATAAAATGTTTGTTGAAATTACCTCAGCAATTTTAGTACTTTCTTTGGAAGCTCTGACCTGTGATTTGTATCCCAGTCTTTTTAACTGAAGACGGCTTTCATCCACACATTCCTGTGAGATGCAGGATACAACCTGCACATAATAACTGTATTTTTTTGGCTTAGGTTTAGCAGCAGGTTTCTTTGGTTTCGGTTTGCTGATTTTAACAACCGGAGGAGGTTCGGGTATATCAGTAGGTTCAGCAGAAAAATACAGCATTGCTATAGTAATTATTCCAAGGATCAATCCTGTCACTCCTGAAATAATAGCTGCTTTTAAAGGGAATCTGCCAACTAATGCGTGTTTCTTTTTTTTATGCTTCTTTTGTTTTTCCTTTGGTTTATCTTCTGATTCGCTGTCGGAACTTGATTTCTGAGACTTTTCTGAGCTGTCCTTTACTACTGCAGCATCATTTCCTTCATCGTTTGCATCTTCCTCAACTTGTACATCTTCGTCACCTTCAAGATCATCAATTGTTGAGAGATCTTCAAAAAATGAATCCAGTTCACTGTCACTTTCATCTTCTCCTTCATTCTCCATGAATGAATCAAGCTGTTCACCAAAGTCATCTCCGAAATCATCCAGACCTTCAAGACCGTCTATTTTTTCTTCAGCCATGATTCAATTTTCCTGAAATGTGATTTTTTGACTAGACGACAGTTGCAGATGCAAAAAACTCTGAATTAATTAATGTTGATCAAGAGTCAGATGAATAATTGATAAATTCTTTTGCTACTATAATTAAATTTTATTGTCAGCAGGCATGTTCATTACATAAAAAAGATATAAACCTCGTAATGTCAAATCCTCATGAAAAATTGCCTTTGGAACTATCGGTAAAATTTTTGTTGCTAAACCACCCGTAATCACAACTTTAGGATTCGGTTGATTCTGTTGTTTTATTTCTTCAGCTAATTTCTCGATTAAGGACTCAATCATACCGCCATAACCATATATGAGACCTGACTGCAGGCTTTCTGTGGTATTTTTCCCAATCAGTTGTTTTGGCATCTCAAGATTTACCTGAAACAGCTGTGCCGCCTTGGAAAAAAGTACTTCAGCAGAAATTAACAACCCCGGGCAAATTACGCCACCTTGAAAAATTCCTTCAGCTGTAACCACATCGATAGTAGTAGCCGTCCCACAATCTATAATGACTAACGATGTTTTATATTGCTGATATGCTGCAGCAGCGTTAATCAGCCGGTCCTGACCTACTTTTGTTGGAGATTCTGTATTTATTTCAATTCCAAAATTTAATTCACAACTTACCTTTATGGGGGGCTGACCAATTAAGTTTTTTATAAGCTGTGAAAATACGTCTGTCAACTCAGGAACAACAGAACTCAACACCGCACCTTTAGCCTCTTCAAGGCTGTAATCACATGCGAAAAGCATACCTCTGACAAGCATCTCATATTCATCTATACTCTGATGAAGTCTTGTATGCAAACGCCAGCTCTGCAATAGTTTTGCATCATCAAAAATGCCGATCACTACGTCACTGTTCCCGATGTCAACTGCAAGAATCATATAAATTAATTATTTAAATCAATAATGTCTCCGGACACATGTGTCAGTATATCACCATCCTCTGTCCGAATTTGTAAATAACCTTCTTTCGTCAGCCCTGCAATCAAACCAATTGTTCTTGAGGAATTTGGCTGACCTTGTGTGTTATACAAACTGCATACCTTCCTGCCTATTGCCTTTGATCGTTGTAACCATTCATTCAACAAAGCAGATGTGCAGCCAGTATTTTTTTTATTTCCTGAAACTTTCTTTGTGTAGTTAAATTTTTCCAGACAGAATTCCAGCTCTTTCAAAAGCTGATGAAAAACAGTTTGATTTTTAAGAGTAATTGCTGTTTCAGCATTTAGTATTTTGTTTGAATTTTGTGACATTTCAAATTCTAATGTCGTCACAATATCCTTTAACTCTTCAGGATAATCGGTATGATTCCCTTTTGTATTTAATCCTATCCCCATAATCAATATTGGGAAATGCTGTTCTGAAATAGTGATTGTCTCCAGCAAAATTCCGCATATTTTTTTTTCATTTACCAGCACGTCATTTGGCCATTTAAGACGGATTTTGCTGACATAATTTTCAAGCACTCGAGCAACAACTACACTTGCTAATAAAGAGTATATTTGAATTTCTCCCACAGGCATTTGGGGATGTAAAACCACGGAAAATGTCAGGTTTTTCCCCGGAAGGGAAACAAACTTCCTTGCTGCTCTTCCTCGTCCGGAAGTTTGCATGTCTGTGAGAACTACCAATCCGTGTTGATTCAGCAATTCCGGATTAGCTTTCAGGTATGAATTTGTTGAATCTACTTCATTCAGGTGTATTATCTTTGTGCCGATTTTTTCAGACATTATCTTTTACTGAAGCAAAAAATCATGAATTATTAATTTTGTAACTTTTCCTGTGTCGTTATTCCTGTTCACAGATACAATCGCTTTCACTAAAGCGATAACGTTGTCTATCTCAGTTTTCAGGCGTATTTCATACCAATAACTGTACGGAGTAAAGTAGTCATGGATTTTGCTATAATACTGTGTGATTTTTCTAAGTTTATTTTTTATGTCATTGCTGCTCAGAATAACTCTGGGAAGTTTTGTTAGCTCATCCGCGATTTCATTTCTTTTTTGATAAAAATTTTGTGCGTAGTTATTCTCGTAATTTGATTGGGAGAAATTTGTAAAGTAATTTGTGAATTGATCAAATTGTTCCAAAAATTCAACTATTTCTTCATAAGTTGCCAAATTTACATTTATTCGAGGTTTTATAGATGTATGATCAGCAAATGATTCATATTTGTTTCCTACAGGGTAGGTTGTGAAACTATTATCCCATAATTCAAGGGGAGTTCTTTTATTTTCAATCCCATTGATCAACATTATTTCGTTTAATTGATCCAAATGTCCGTTTTTTATTTCAATTGGTAAATCAGCAATAAGATATGTATCTGTTTCTGCTCCAATTGTACCGTAGACAGATGAGTCATATATATATAAATCCTTATCCATCCAGTCGAAAATTGCTGTATATATCGTTAAAATTTCATTTTCACTTATTGTTATATTTTGTGTGACAAATGTTGCTCCTGCTTGAGTTTTGGCAGAGAGATTCCATTTTTTCAGAATGTTAATAAATTGATTTGCAAGGTGCACATCCGACTTGGATTCAGGTATTCCTGTTTTTGAACGTGGCTGAATACGGTTTAGATTATACAGTTGATCAATCGGTCGTATATAAGGTGTGTAGAATGATACATCAGGAAAATCAGATATTACTCCTGCAGGTAGTCTGACAGGATTTGGCGGGTTCAAAATTGATATATCCCTGCCTGAATTTCCGATTGAAATTAAACTCCAAACATATTGCCGGAAAAATTTAACTTCTTCCTGGCCTTCCAAACCTTCCAGTACTGCCTTGAACATTGATTTAACGGCATTCCGGGCTTTGAAGGATGCCTGATAGTTCTGGATTCCTCTTGTTTCGAGTTTAGTTTCAAAAGAAAACTCAGTCATGAAGACAGCAAGAAGAGCTAATATCACCAAGGTGATTAACAGGGCAATTCCGCGTCTTGAATTTGTTTGAGATTGTAAAGGGAAGTTCACTGTCAGGCAAGTGATGAACTTTATTCTTTGAAAAGCAGGCTTAACTATTAAGTCTGCTTTTCAAAATTTTCAGCAGCAATGAGCAATTGCTTTGAAATCGACTTTTGTTTAAAGCGTTTTTCTTAACAATAGTTACTGCAGAAATATTTATGAGCAACCGCTGGTTGCTCCACAGGAAGCACATTTGAGACATGAACCGTTTCTTACCATAGTGAATTGCTGGCATGTGTGACAAGCTTCACCTTCGTAACCCTTCATTCGTGCTTCCTGAGCAAGGCTTACTGTGGAACGGTTTTGTGCTTCCCAATTTTCGATAGTAGTGTTTACAGCAAAATCTGAATTACCGGAATAATCTGCATGAACAGTTTCCAGCTCAGAATCAGTATTTTTCAGCAAAGCAAAATCTACCCCTTCAAATTCGACTTTCTCATTTTCAAGAAAGGCCTGGCTTTCTTCTGTGCTGAGAGTTCTCTCTGAGATTACTTGTTCATTATCAAACTCCGGTTCATCTTCATTTTGTGAATGGACTGCACTGGCTTGTAATTCATCCGGATGAACATGTGCCAGTTCGTTGCGTCCAAGGTACGAAATTGCAAGTTCTCTGAAAATGTAATCTATAATGGATGTGCTCATTTTGATTGTATCATTACCGGAAACAATACCATTCGGCTCAAAGCGAGTAAAAATAAAGGCTTCTACAAATTCCTCCAGAGGGACTCCATGCTGCAGACCAAGTGAAATGGCTATCGCAAAGCTGTTCATCAGGCTTCTGAAGGCTGCGCCTTCCTTATGCATATCTACAAATATCTCTCCGATTGTTCCGTCTTCATATTCTCCAGTTCGCAGATATAGTTTGTGACCTCCGATAACGGCTTTTTGCGTGTATCCATTACGTCGGTGAGGTAATTTCCTCCTTTTGGCAATATAGCGGTGTATTATTTTTTCAGCAATCCGGACTTGTGCCGGTTGTGATGCGGCAATACTCTCCTCTGAGTGATCTTCATCCCATAAATATTCATCCACGTTCACATTTAGTGGCTGACTTAATTTTGATCCATCACGATAAAGGGCATTGCACTTTAATCCTTTATGCCATGATGTAGTATAGGCTTCTTTAATATCTTCCACATTTGCATCACCTGGAATATTGATTGTTTTGGAAATTGATCCCGAAATAAAAGGCTGCGCGACCGACATCATCCGGATATGTGCCTCCGGAGCAATGTAACGCTTCCCTTTACGCCCACATTTATTTGCACAGTCAAAAACACAGTAATGTTCCTGCTTGAGATGTGGAGCACCCTCAATAGTCATTGTACCGCAAATATAGTCATTTGCCGCTTCTATCTCTTTACTGGTAAATCCAAGATGCTTGAGGATACTAAATTCATAATCACCTAACTGTTCCTCAGTCAAACCTAATGTTTCCTTGCAAAACTGCTCTCCCAGAGTGTAGAGGTTAAATACAAAGCTTACATCAAATGCAGACGGCAGTTGGTCATCTATGCGCTTTATGACTTCTTCAGTAAATCCCTTTGTGCGTAAAACATTTGCATTGATACAGGGGCTGCCGTCTAAACGTGCATGACCCTTGATATAGTGCACAATATCAGTAATTTGTGCACTGCTATAACCAAGCTTCTGTAATGCAGGAGGTATGGAATTATTAATGATTTTAAAATAGCCGCCTCCTGCAAGCTTCTTGAACTTCACCAAAGCAAAGTCTGGTTCAATCCCGGTAGTGTCACAATCCATCAGCAAACCGATAGTACCGGTGGGGGCAATCACTGTGACCTGTGCGTTACGGAAACCATATTTTTCACCCATTTTCAGGGCAAGATTTGAATCATGCTGTGCTGCCTTGAGCAATTCCGGAGGGCAATGCTGACTGTCGATTCCCACGGGCTTGATGGTTAACCCCTCATATTCACTATCCGGAGCGCGTAACGCGGCTCTGCGATGATTCCGGACTACCCTCAGCATATTTTCCCTGTTTCGTTCATAGCCCTGGAATGTGCCAAGTTCTTTGGCCATCTCAGCAGAGGTCGCGTAAGAAGTCATGTGCATAATGGAAGTGATAGATCCGCATATTGCAAGAGCCTCAGGTGAATCATAAGGTATTCCGTTTACCATCAGATAAGTCCCCAAATTAGCATAACCCAAACCTAGTGTCCGGAATTTGTATGAAAGCTCAGCAATGTTCCTGCTTGGAAATTGTGCCATTAAGACACTGATTTCCAGAACAATAGTCCAAATACGAGAGCCATGTCTCAATTTTGCTATGTCCAGTTCTCCTGTTTTAGGATCACAAAATTGTAACAAATTCAACGAAGCTAAATTACAGGCTGTGTCATCCAGGAACATGTACTCGCTGCATGGGTTGGATGCCCGTATCGACCCGTCTGCAGGACATGTGTGCCATTCATTAATAGTTGAATCGTATTGGATTCCAGGGTCAGCAGAGGCCCAGGCAGCATAAGCTATCTCTTCCCATAGTTCAGATGCTTTCAGTGTTTTGCACGGTACAGGTTCTCTTCCCTCCTTTTTTGCTTTGACTTTCTCGACACGCCAATACAGCTCCCATTCCTTATCCTGTTCAACTGCCTGCATGAATTCATTATTAAGTCTTACAGAGTTGTTCGCGTTTTGTCCGGCAACTGACTGATATGCTTCAGAATTCCAGTCAACATCATATTCATCGAACGCAACTTTGGTGTAGCCCTGCTTTGACAAATGGATGATCCGATACACATAACTGAAAGGCATATTTGACTGACGAGCTTTTTTGGCAACTTTTTGCAGGTTTTTGTTTAGTTGGAGGTCATACCTTTCAGATTCGTCTTCCCACCCGTGAATTGCGTCAAACAATTCATTTATTATTTTTTTTATTGATTTTGAACCTGCGACCAGAGCAGCAACTTTTTGTTCTTCATGAACTTTCCAGTTGATAAATTGTTCAATATCCGGATGATCTGCATCAAGGCATACCATTTTTGCTGCACGGCGCGTGGTACCCCCGGATTTAATTGAACCTGCTGCAGTATCTCCTATTTTGAGAAATGACATCAGTCCGGAGGAAACACCTCCACCGGAAAGAGGCTCTGCATCTCCACGCAAATCAGAAAAATTGGAACCTGTACCCGATCCATATTTAAAAAGCCTTGCTTCACGTGTCCATAAATCCATGATTCCGCCTTCACGTACCAGGTCATCTTTGACTGACTGTATGAAGCACGCATGAGGTTGTGGGCGTGTGTAAGCGTCTTCGGATGGTGTGATTTCTTCTGTTTTTGGATCTACATAAAAATGACCCTGTGGCGGGCCATCCAAACCATAAGCCCAATTTAGTCCTGTATTGAACCATTGAGGTGAATTTGGTGCAGCCATTTGATTGGCGAGCATGTGGCAAAGCTCGTCATAGAATGCGCGGGCATCTTCTTCTGTATCGAAATAGTTGTGCTTGTAACCCCAATAAGTCCAGCAGCCAGCGAGTCTATGAAAAACTTCTCTCGCATCTGTTTCTGACACAGTAGGTTCTGTTTTAACAGATTCTGATTCATTTGCTTTCTGAATCGACTTATCGTGGTCAGGCTGTGATGGTTGTAGCCACGAAGGAATGCCTTTTTCTTTAGTAGATTTCAGTTGTTTAGGAATACCGGCCTTGCGAAAATATTTCTGTGCCATGATGTCTGTGGCTACTTGTGACCAATGTTTAGGCACGGTCACATTCTCCCATTCTGAGACTACAGAGCCATCCGGGTTGCGTATAACTGAAGTTCGGTTTTCAAATTCTATAGACCGATATGGTCCTTCACCTTCCATGGTGAACAGGCGCTTGATTTTCATGGATAACCTTATTTGATTTGTATTCTAAATTAATGAAGCTCACCAAATCCAAGGCTTGCCTCTTTTGTCCAATGCAGACTCTAGCGTGAAAATTTACAGGCTGGAATCACGTTGCCAATTAGGTCTGCTGTGTGTAAAAATCTTATATTCTTAAATGGAAAAACTCAGGAATTAATTACGTAACCAGGTACCAATTACTATTTAATTATAGAAGCAAAAAAGAGTCAAATAAACAAAAAATATATTATTCCATAATCCAAATATTATCTGTGTTGAATTTGATGATTTAACACTTTCATTGCTATTCAAGTTAAAAGAATGTCAGTACTCTCAATTCATCAAATCGTTTAATAACACAGAAAAAACAAACTGAAATTGCACATTATAATCTAGATTATTACGCTTATATAATCAATAAAAAATATCTTCTGCTAAATCAAATGGTAACAACTAATTAACTGATATTAAGAGTAAAAAAATTGTATATATCAAAAAAAAATAATAAAAAGTATAGTCCCGTTCCAGCGGTTTATCTTCATATCCCTTTTTGTCGTTTGATTTGTCCATTTTGTTCCTTTGCAGTTTGTAAAGACAATTCAAATTTGCATGACAAATACATCAAGGGGGTGCTGAAAGAAATGGTTATGTACTCAAAAATACTTGAAGAAAAAAAACAGAAAGTTGATGGGGGAAAAAAACTGTCAGGTCAGAAATATCTTGAATCAATTTATCTTGGAGGAGGCACACCATCCAGACTAAGCATTCCGAAGGTATCAGAATTACTCAAATATGTCAGAGATCATTTCCCCTGGTCAGAAAACATTGAAATCACTTTTGAAATGAATCCTGAAGATGTGACTCCAGAATATTTGGACGATCTTGCAAAAATTGGAGTAAATCGCCTTAGTTTAGGCGGACAAAGTTTTCAGACTTCAACACTAGGGAAATTGGGACGCTGTCATACAGTTTCAGAATTGCGCTGTGCTTGCGAGGCAATTGCAAATTCACCTTTGAACAATTGGAACATCGATTTGATGTTTGGAATACCAGAGCAAAGTATTGCAATGATCAAAAAGGATGTTGAAGAGGCACTTTCCTATAAACCTCCGCATATATCATTATATGGGCTTGAAATACATGAACGGACACCTTTTGGACAAAATGCAAAGATCCGGAAATGGGTAACAGAACATCAGGAACAATATGAGAAAATGTATTTATGGGCGACAGATCGTTTGGAAAAAGCCGGATTGTTGCAATATGAAGTATCAAACTTTTCAAAAAAAGGTAACGAAGGCAGGAATAACCTGCTGGTCTGGTCCGGACAGGATTACTTGGGTTTTGGAGCAGGAGCACACTCATTCAAAGAGCAAACTCGCAGAGGAAACATCCGGTCTATTAAATCATACCTCAATCTTCTGGAAAAACGGACATTACCTACTGAATTTAAGGAACAGCTTACTACCACTCAGCTTGCAACAGAATTTTTAATGCTTGGATTGCGACGGAGTGAAGGTGTGAACCTTGACAATTGGCTTAACCGTTTCGGGCTGCATTGGGGCACGCAAGAGGAAAAATATGTTCATTCACTTTGCGAGCAAGGGTATGCAATCAGGAAGGGCAGCAGCCTCTGTTTGACACCAAAAGGAATGCTGATAGCAGACAGAATCACAGTCCAACTAATGCCGTCAGACAGCTGACACTAAGAGATCCATCAATATTTTTCATTTTTACTTTAAAGTTTTTTTTCAGTATGCCGAAAAGCAAGACAAGTGTTTTTCCCGCTGACAAAAATGTGTTAGCAGTTTGGGGAAGCCTTGAAATTTTGACTAATTATTGGGAGAAAGAAAATGAAAATTCGAAGCAATGCCATATCATTGAATACATTGAGGCACTCGGACATCAATTTAAAAAATGTTAGAAACTCAATTGAAAAACTAAGTTCAGGCACAAGAATTAATAATGCCGCCGATGGACCAGCTTCATTGATTGCATCAGAACGATTGAGAGGACAAATTGCTGGTTTGAGACAGGCACACAGCAATAATGCAAGTGCCATCGCAATGTTTCAAACAGCTGAGGGAGCCCTGAGTGAATTCAGTAACATTTTGCTTCATCTGAAGCAGCTGTCAGTTCACGCTGCAAATGAAGCAGTTAACGATGAGACTATGCTTGCTGCAGATCAGCAGGAGGTGGAAAACTTACTCACCACTTTGGACCGAATCGTAGAAACAGCCATGTTTAATGGAAAACATTTACTAGATGGAAGCATGGGTACAAATGGAGCTTCGGTTGGAGATAATATACGATTCGTAAGTGCTGAAACCTGGACAAAGGCTTCTCCCACAGAAGGCTATGAAGTTGATATTATGCAAGTTGGAACACAGGCATTTAAAAAAGGAACTGCCCCGTTGACTGTAAATAATATTGGCGATGGAGTAACCATTTTGTTGAGCGAAGGTGGTAGAAATGTGGAAATAGACACCAGGTCAGGGTTAGTGAACAAAAACATTGAAGAAATTCTGTACAACCATAGGCGTGACCCTTCACGTTTTCCCGCAGAGGAAGCATCCGCAGATATACGTGGAATTGTAATGCATGCAATTAAAAATAGTATAAAGTCCAGCAGTTTGGCTTTAGAAGCTTTTGAAACACCAGATAAAACTTTCTACATCAGGCACAAGGAGTTTGGTGATGATACCTCTTTTTCTGTAACCACTAACCTTGCGGGTTTATTGACAGAAAAAGCTAATGTAGCAGAATTATCTGTACCAGGTTTGGATGTAGCAGGAAGGATTGGGGGACAGGTTGCAAGAGGAAATGGCCAGTTTCTCACTGCGATCGAAGGTGCCTCTCCCGCTAAGGGAATCACGATTCAGTATGATCGTACAATCGGATTAAAAGAGGTTCCTGTCAAAAATGAGCAGGGAGAATTTATAGGTGTAGAGTTTGTGCAAGAGTCACAAGATGAAATTGTGGGCACGCCTGAAAATCCCATCATTGAAGGCTTTGTACACTTATCTCAACAGACGAAGAATGTAAATCTTGGTCCAAATCCAGGAATGGAAAGTAGTTTTTCATTGAAGAGCATTCGTACCAGCAACTTGGGAATGGGTGTGGAAAATGATAGCGGTTTCAGAAGTCTGTTTGATGTAGATTTGACCAGCAGACAAGGAGCCATTGATTCAGGAAGAATCATTGATCAGGCAATTGATGAAATATCATCATACCGTGGGGAAATTGGAGCTTTCCAGAAAAATGCAGTAGAAAGCAATCTCAATTCATTAAGAATTGCTGAAGAAAATATCACAAAAGGTGAGTCAGCAATAAGAGACACTGATATGGCTGCAGAGATGTCAAAATTGACAGGAAACCAGATTCTTCTGTCGGCCAGTCAGTCAATGCAGGCTCAAGCTAATCAGCTACCTGAAAACGTTCTGCAGCTGCTTCAGGGTTAATATAAAGACTGCGAATGGTAATTGGGTTTGAGAAAGATTTAAAAAATGCTTTTTAAATTCCCAAATATCGATGTTGCATTTCTTTATGTTTGTTAAGCGTGGAAGAATCACCTGTCCAGACAATTTTCCCTTTTTCCATGATATAATGGCGGTCGGCAAGTTTTGTGAGTGCCGCAATATTTTTATCTACCACAAGGATAGATTGTCCGGATGATTTCAAACCCCTTAAACAATCCCAAATTTCCATTTTAATTAAAGGTGCAAGTCCCTCTGTGGCCTCATCCAAAATCAATAGCCGTGGGTTTGTCATCAAGGCCCTGCCTATTGAAAGCATCTGCTGTTCACCTCCGGATAACTGATTCCCCATATTATTTAATCTGTCAGTCAGACGCGGAAATAATTTAAAAACCCGATCAAGTGTCCAGGGATTCTTGTTTTTGAATCTGTTTGCTGCAGTTGCCACCAGATTTTCATACACACTCAAATTCGGAAATATTTGACGTCCCTCCGGAACAAGTCCTACTCCAGACCTTGCTACCCTATGTGAGGGCCATTTTTGGACTGGATCACCTACAAAAATAACCTCACCAGATTTAACTTTAACCAACCCCATAATCGAATTGATAGTGGTCGTTTTACCCATTCCGTTGCGTCCAAGCAATGTTACCACCTCACTTTCATTTACCTTCAGGTCGATACCGAACAGCACTTGACTTTGACCATAGGAAGTTTCCATTTTATTAATTTCAAGTATCAAAGTCCTCCTCTCCAAGATAGGCAGCTTTTACTTCCGGATGCTGCCGTATTGCTGCAGGTGTATCAGTGGCAATCAGCCGCCCATTGACAAGAACTGTGATGCTGTCTGCCAAAGTAAAAACCACATCCATGTCATGCTCTATCAGCAAAATGGTTAATTTGCCTTTCAAGCCCTGAAGTATTTCTACCATGGCAGATGATTCTTTGGGTCCCATTCCTGCCATTGGTTCATCAAGAAGCAGCAATTTTGGACGTGTTGCCAATGCCATTGCGATTTCAAGTTGACGGTGTTCACCGTGAGATAGTTGTCCCGCTACAGTTTCAGCCCGCTTTCCCAAACCAACCTGTTGCAAAAATTCAAGGGCAGGCAGTCTGAGTTTCTGATCTTTGCCGGCGTCTTGCCAGAAATGAAAAGAATGTCCTGCATGAGCCTGTACAGCAAGCGCAACATTGTCCAGTGTTTTCAAATCAAGAAATATGTTGGTAATTTGAAATGAACGGGCTAAACCGAGAGCGGAACGAAGATGTACAGGCATGCCCGAGATTTCGATGCCATCAAACAAAACAGTGCCTGAATCTGGCTTTATTTCTCCACTTAACTGACTGATTAATGTGGTTTTCCCAGCACCATTAGGCCCTATTACTGCGTGTATTTTCCCAGTCTCTACCTGAAAAGAAAGATCATCTATGGCAAGTAAGCCTCCAAATGATTTTTTAAGTGATTTTACAACTAACATTTTTTCATTATTGTTTCTGCTTAGACAGAGAGCTTTTGCTCCACCAATTATCCAGTCTAACAAGAATGCCATCAATTCCGCCTTGTCCAAAAATTACCACCAGCACAAGTAATGGCCCAAAAAATATTTGCCAGTATTCAGTGAATTCTGAGAGGAATTCTTCCAAAAATAGAAATGCGACTGCACCGATAACAGGTCCGAAAAGAGTTCCCATTCCTCCTAAAACAATCATAATGATCAAATCTCCGGAACGAGTCCAATGCATTACGGAAGGACTGACGAAATCAGTTTGATTTGCGGACAACACTCCGGCTAACCCGCAAATTGCTCCGGAAAGAATGAAAGCTACAAGACGGTAACGGAAAACGGGGAAACCAATGGATCTCATTCTTTGTTCATTCGATTTTGCTCCACGAATCAACATGCCGAAACGAGATTTGATTAAACGATGTGATAAATACAACGTGATAATCAAAAATCCAAAGTTAAGGTAATAGAGTGTGTTGTCATTAGATAGGTCTAGCAAACCCGAAAAGTCGCTTCGCATATAAAGGCTAAGTCCATCATCACCTCCATAGCTTTCGTTACCTACAGCAATGAAATAGAACATCTGCGCAAACGCCAGAGTAATCATAATGAAATATACCCCGCGAGTACGCAGTGAAATAGCTCCAATAAAAAGTGCTGCTATTGCAGACGCACAAACTGCAACGGCCATGTGAATAAATCCGTCTCCCATCCACGTCACTCCATCTTCCACAGCGTGCAATGTGCCAATTCCTACAACATATGACCCAATTCCCAGATAAACAGCATGTCCAAAACTAACCATCCCCCCATATCCTAATATCAAATTAAGACTAACTGCCCCTATTGAAAGAATTAACATTCTGGAAAACAAAACTGTATAAAAAGGTTCATCTATTGCGTCAGCGATTAATGGTACTGCTCCCAATCCAATCATTAACAGGCTTATTAAAGCAAAACGCGGGGACCAGTTCATCTAAACTCCTTTAGGTGGGAAAAGCCCTTGTGGCCTTATTGCCAAAATGAGCGCCATCAGAACATAAATCAGCATGGAAGAAATGGCTGGCGCGGCGGTATCAGCGACATCGTTGGAAACAAACAGACCTAAAATGTCCGGCAGGAATGATCTCCCTACAGTATCGATAAATCCAACTAAAAGAGCCGCAACAAATGCACCTCGAATTGATCCAACTCCACCAATTACAATAACCACAAAGGTAACAATCAATATACCTTCACCCATCCCTATTTCTACTGTCATGATTGGGGCGGCCATTAAGCCTGCCAATCCTGCCAGTGCCGATCCCAAGCCAAAGACAATAGTATAAAGAAGGTTTATGTTTACTCCCAGGGCGCTAACCATTTGACGGTTGCTTGCTCCTGCACGGATAAGCATTCCAATTTTTGTCCGGGAAACAAGCAAATAAAGCAATAATGCTACGGTGATACCTGCAAAGATGATAACTAGACGAAAGGCTGGATATCGGATGCCGAAAAAAAGTTCTACACTGCCATTTAGTATATCTGGTAAAGGGATATCAAGTCCGATTGGTCCCCAGATGAGTCTGACTAGTTCATTAAAAAATAATATTAGGCCGAAGGTTGCCAATACCTGATCCAGATGGCTGCGGGTGTACAGCTTTCTTAAAGCAATGCTTTCCACTATAATGCCGAATAACATGCAGGCAGGCAATGTGAGCAAAACCCCAAGAAAGAATGAGTTTGTCCATTGTGTAAAAGTCGCAGCAAAGTATGCTCCCATCATGTAGAGTGAACCATGTGCCAGATTGATAAGGTCCATGATTCCAAATATAAGCGTTAATCCTGCGGCAAGCAGAAACAATAAAATACCTAATTGTAAACCGTTCAGGGTTTGCTCCAGAAGCAGAATCCAGTTCACATGAACCTATTGTAAATTTGGGTGATTATTTCAATATGACTATTTGGCAGGAAGACAATACATAGATATTATCATCTTTACATAGTAATAAAGTCAGTTCAAAATTAGACTTTTCCGTGGAGATGATTTGTCTGATTAAATTTTGACATTAATTTTTTCAGGATTGAATTGAGGATGGAGGGGCAAAGACATGGAGGGACACGAAGTCCCTCCAAAAACAGAAATTTTACCAGGACATCTTGCAATCCTTTGCGTATGGATCCTGATGATTTGTGTAAACGGTTTTCTCAATACTGGTAGTAAAATTTCCTTCAGAATCTTTAATTACCTTACGTAAATAAAAGTTTTGAATTGGGAAATGGTTGTTACCGTATTTAAATGGTCCACGTATTGATGGGAAATCCGCTTTACGCATAGCTGCACGCATACCCGACTTATTGGACAAATCACCACCTACAGCTGTGACAGCGCTGTTGATCAGCATGATAGTGTCATAAGACTGTGCGGCATAGAAAGTCGGATATCGACCAGTCTTTTTGCGATAATCAGCAACAAAGCGTTTATTTACCGGATTATCCAAATCCGGAGCCCAGAACTGGGTCATTAAACTTCCAGAAGCCAAATCTTTTAAACGAGGAAGACTTAAGGAATCAACTGTGAAAGCAGAATATAATGGAACTGAGCCTTTCAAACCTGCCTGTGAATACTGCTTGAAAAACTGCATGCCATGTTTACCCGGATAAAAGACAAACACAGCGTCAGGATTAGCTGCACGAACCTTCGCAAGTTCCGCGGAGAAATCAAGCTGTGCCGGAAACTTGGTCATATCTTTACCAACAATGTTTCCTTTGAAAGTGCGTGAAACTCCGGCTACCATGCTTTTACCAGCAGCGTAATTTGGGGCCATTATGTAAAGATTTTTAATCCCCAGCTGGTTCAGTACCTCACCCATTGCCATAGTTGTTTGGTCATTTTGCCATGATGTTGAGAAAAAATCCTCATGGCAAAGTTTTCCGGCAACCGGCCCTGGTCCAGCATTGGAAGTAATCATGAACGGACCTTTGCCCACAACTGAATTACGCGAAGCCAGAAGTACATGACTCCAAATATAACCGGTGACAAAATGAACTTTGTCTTTTTTGACCAATTTTTCAGTTTTTTGCTTTCCAACATCAGGTTTAAATGTGTCGTCTTCATAAAACATTTTCACATCAGAGCTTCCCATTTTGCGGCCCAGGTGATCGAGTGCCAGCTCAACAGCATCCCGCATATCGTTCCCTATTGCCCCTGCACCTCCGGTTAGTGTAGTGACAAAACCGATTTTGACTGTATCAGCCATAGCTGCCTGACTGATAATCAGCACACCAAGACTTACTGTCCATAAAAAGAGTTTCCTCATTATTCCTCCTTATCATTGCAAAATAATTTCACCAGTTGAGACTGGTAAATGAATTAAAGTCCGAAAAAAATAACGCAACAGCCAGCTGATGTCAACTAAAAATTGAAATAAATTATTGCAGGAATTGAAATTCAGAGTGGATCTATTTCAACTTCCTGAAATTCAGTTTGCCGAAAATTAAAGAAGTTGGTTTTGTTCAAGAATGAGGCATTGAACAAAATAAAAGCAGATTTAAACAGTAAAGAATTAGTACACGGATTTAACTTAAATTTAAGATCAACATACGCACAGCTGCAAATTAAGCCTCATTTATGTTCAACAGCAGATATGTAATCAAGCACACACTGCATATCTTTTTCAACCAATTTATAAAAGGTGCTGTTGTGGCCAAGTCCGGGACTGCTTCTGTGCCGCAGTTCGTGAACCAGAGTATTCATTAATTGGTTTTTTTTGGGCCATCCAAAAAACCAGAAGTTTGAGCGGTGAATTTTTATTTGTTCTTCACCCCAGTATATTCCTGCTTCTCCATATTGGATATAATTCTGATGCACTGGACGCTCTCTTGTATAATGAATCGGTACAGTTCTGATCTTGATTTTCATGATGGATGGAAAACATGGGACTTCCAATAGCTGCTCAGCTAACTCTGTAATATAATTTTGCCTTTTCTCGGGGTTTTCAAAAACCGGATCAAGCAGATGCCAGCGTTCTAGGATAAAAAATAAGATACTTCCAGTAAAAATGAGTGCTAAAAGCAATTGAGTGTATTTCGATAAATAAGATCTGCTTGAGGAAACTTGCACCAGGTGTTTCTGTTTCCATCGAAGCCATTCTTCCCATTCTTGTTGAATGTAACTGTAATTCTTTGTTTCCCATGCATCACCAGCATTATCAAGTTCGATTGATTTGCTGAAAGTATCGGGAGTCTGAAAAAATATATGCTCACCACATTTTTGACAGAGAATTCTGATGAATTGTTCACCATCCTTGCCGGTTAATGGAATAACATTAAATTTGTTTTCGCCGCATGATGGACAGTGGAGAGTTTTATCTTTCTGAGAATCTCCAATTGAAGGGATAGCTTGTTCAGGAGATTTATTTATCAATTTCCAAGTAGTTCAGAAAGCAGCTAAAACAGCTTTTTCATTTATGTATTTAAGTAGATTATAACAGAATTATAAGTAAATTCTAATCAACTAATAGCTGATGTACACTCCCAATTGTTTATAGTGTAAAGTAATAACAGTCAAAAATTGAAATAATAGCAAATACAGTAAAATATCTTGCATTTCATATTCATTAGAATGGACAATGCGTATATATATTTCAAACTACAGATGTTATTATTAAATAAGGTTTGATGGTAAGTTTAACACAGTGATAGGAGGAACAAATGTCAGTCAGCGCCAGTAATACAGTTAAATCAATCGGAATGAAAGATGCCACTTTATTTCGTCAGCAGGTGTATATTGATGGCAAATGGGCGGATGCAGACAGTGGAGAATCTACCGAGATTACCAATCCTGCAAACGGCAATGTTTTAGGTACAGTACCAAATTGTGGCGCTGCAGAGGCAAAACGTGCAATTAAAGCAGCAAACAATGCATGGCCAAAATGGCGTTCTAAAACAGCCAAGGAGCGTGCTGTTATAATGCGTAGATGGTTTGAATTGATGATGGAAAATCAAGAGGATCTTGCACGTCTTATGACTGCAGAGCAGGGTAAACCGCTCGCCGAATCCCGTGGAGAAATAGCTTATGCGGCAAATTTTCTGGAGTGGTTTGGAGAAGAAGCAAAACGATTATATGGGGATACAATTCCTTCACATGCAACTGATAAGCGTATTGTTGTAATCATGCAGCCCATCGGCGTAACAGTTGCTATTACACCATGGAATTTCCCTGCGGCAATGATCACCAGGAAAGCTGGTCCTGCATTGGCTGCAGGCTGCCCAATGGTCATAAAGCCGGCTCCGGACACACCGTTTTCAGCATTTGCACTGTGTGAACTTGCTGAACGTGCCGGTGTACCTCCGGGAATATTAAGCACAATTACAGGTGATGCTGTGGAAATTGGTGGTGAATTTACAGGCAATCCAATTGTGAGAAAATTGAGTTTCACCGGCTCTACCGGAGTTGGAAAACTCCTGATGAAACAGTGTTCCGGTACCGTCAAAAAGCTTGCACTTGAACTGGGAGGTAATGCTCCGTTTATTGTATTTGACGACGCTGACCTGGAAGCAGCTATTCCAGGAGCTCTGGCCAGCAAGTTTCGGAATGCCGGTCAAACCTGTGTTTGTGCGAATAGAATTCTGGTGCAAAGCAAGGTTTATGATAAATTTTGTGGAATGTTGGCAGATGCAGCTAAAAATATAAAAGTGGCTGACGGTTTTGAAGATGGTGCCCAACAAGGTCCGTTGATTAATGAAGCTGCTGTTACAAAAGTTGAAAGCCATGTCGAGGATGCCATTTCAAAAGGTGCAAAACTTCTTGCTGGCGGACAGCGGCATAAACTGGGCGGGACATTTTACGAACCAACAGTACTATCCGGAGTAACAAAAGAAATGATGGTAGCAAAAGAAGAAACATTTGGACCAATGGCACCTGTATTCAAATTTGAAACAGAAGAAGAAGCGATTGAAATGGCAAATGACACTGAATTTGGTTTAGCTGCATATTTTTACAGTAGAGATATTGGCCGGATATGGAGAGTATCTGAGGGGCTGGAATATGGAATTGTTGGTGTAAATGAAGGAATTATTTCAACCGAAGTCGCACCATTCGGAGGAGTCAAGGAGTCAGGAACAGGAAGAGAAGGTTCCAAATATGGTATCGATGACTACCTCGAAATAAAATATCTTTGCATGGGAGGAATCAATGACTGATTTCTATTGCATTTTGCCAAAAGTTTTTATTTTAATTTGAGGATATAATATGAAAATAAATCTTGAATTAATGGGCCCTTTGGTAGATTATCTGCCGGATTCTGACAGAGGTAAAACTGCATTGAAATTGAATGATGAATCAACCATTGCCGATATGCTGCAAAAACTTCAAATCAAGCGCAAAGTGGTTGTAGCAGTCAATGGTGATGAGGAAAAAGGTCTTGATCATGTTCTTATTGACGGAGATGAGGTACTTGTCTTCTCTATTATCAGTGGAGGATAGTTTTAAATGTTAAATATGAAGTAGGAGAAAAATATGCCTTACGGTTATACAGGAAAAGTTTTACATGTTAATTTGACAAAAGGTGAGTTGGAAATTGAAGAACCGGATGAGAAGTTTTATCGCACCTATATGGGAGGAAGTGCGATGGGCTTACACTATGTTCTTAAAGAAACTCCAGCAGGAGTTGATCCTTTTAGTCCGGACAATGTTCTTGCTTTATGCACAGGAGTACTAACAGGGACACCTGTTTCCGGACAAAGTCGTCTGACTTCGGTAGCAAAATCACCACTTACCGGATGTATCGGAGACGCACAAGGTGGCGGATATTTTCCAGCTGAAATGAAATTTTCAGGATTTGATGCAGTGATAATCAAGGGTAAATCTCCAAAACCGGTGTATCTTTGGATGCATCACGGAGAGGCCGAACTGCGTGATGCCGGACATTTGTGGGGGCTTACTACCGGCGATGCTGAAGATAAACTTAAAGAAGAACTGGACGATAAGCGAATCGAGGTTTTGCAGATTGGTCCTGCAGGAGAGAATCTTGTTCGGTTCTCCGCACTGATCAGTATGAGCAACCGCGCAAATGGTCGTACCGGAATGGGTGCTGTGATGGGATCAAAAAACCTTAAAGCTGTTGTAGTCAGAGGGAAAATGAAACCTGCTGTCTCTAACCCTGAAAAATTTAAAGAGATCCAGAAGCTGGCCAAGGTTAATTTAGAACCTACGGGGATGGATGGTTTTGGAAAATATGGAACTCCCGGGGTAACTACTCCTCAGCACAAAGCCGGGGGTTTGCCGACTTATAATTTCAATAGCGGCAACTTTGACAAACATGAAGAAATTGATGGACTCAAACTTTACAATGAGCATCTCAGGGGTCATGAAAAAGATGACCAGAATCGTTTTGGCAGAGATACTTGTTTCAGCTGTTCAATCAAATGCAAACGTGTTGCACAAATTGATGAAGGACCGTTTAAGACGGATGCAAAATACGGAGGTCCGGAATACGAAACACTTGCGACATTTGGGAGTTATTGCGGAATCAGCGACATGGACGCGATTATACACGCCAACGCGCTTTGCAACATGTACGGCATGGATACGATTTCATGCGGGGCAACTATTGCGTGGGCCATGGAATGCTGGGAAGAAGGTAAAATAACAGCAGAAGATACAGGAGGAATCGAGCTGCAATACGGCAATGCTGAAGCAATGGCAAAAATTACGGAAATGATAGCCAATCGTGAAGGTTTCGGAGAGATACTGGCCGAGGGTTCAAAAAAGGCAGCAGAAATCATTGGACGTGGAACTGAAGATTATTTAATTACAAGTAAAGGTCAGGAAGCACCAGCACATATGCCGCAGGTAAAGCGCAGCCTGAGTGTTATTTACGCAGCAAATCCTTTTGGGGCAGATCATGAATCCAGTGAACATGATCCGGGTTACAAAGCTTATCCTGAACGCATGAAGGAAATCGGCCTGACTAATCCACAGGAGAAATTGGCGCTTAACAAAGAAATGATGCGCTTCGCCATGATCACCCAGCATTTGTCCAGTGCCGTGGACAGCCTTTCTGTATGTGCTTTTGTTTTTGGAGCCTCGTTTCAGCTGTACAGCCCTGAAGAACTGGTAAAAACCGTTAATGCAGTTATGGGATGGGATGTTGATATGAAAGAGATTCTGGAAGTAGGCGAACGTCGTCTCAACATGTTGAGGGCTTTTAATTCAAGAGAAGGAGTAGGCAGAGAGTCTGACACTCTTCCGAAGAAGATGTTCAAACGACCCCTTGAAGGAGGCAGATCTGATGGCTACGTTTTAGATGAGGGAGAATGGGAAGTTGCCTTGGAAGATTACTACCGCTTATGCGATTGGGATGTGGAGACAGGACACCCTTCACTAAGAAAGATGGAATCACTTGGGCTTGGCTGGGTAGTTGCTGAAAATGAAGCGTTGTCACATGCTATTACCTGAGAATATATGGTAAGCATGTAAATATTGATTGAAGCCGGTGAGATTGTGTCAATTCGAAATAGACGTCCACTGACAGCAGACAGTCCGGCGCATGACGACTTTTGGAGTCCGGATGTATTGAAAGAAGTCAATACCAGAAGTCCGCAAATGCGTCAGACTTTTGAAAAAGTCAAATCTGTTGCCCCCACAAAAACAACTGTTTTGCTTTTGGGCGATACCGGGGTAGGAAAGGGCACAGTAGCCAAACTCATACACCAGCACAGCAGTAGAAAAAATGAGGCATTTGTTCATGTACATTGTGGAGCATTACCGGATACTTTGGCTGAAAGTGAATTGTTCGGTTACGAAAAAGGAGCATTTACAGGCGCAGTTAAACGTAAACTGGGTCGATTCGACAACGCGCAAAAAGGGACGATATTTCTTGATGAGATAAATACGATCTCCTCAACCATGCAGATTAAGCTTCTGCAGGTACTACAGGATCGTATTTTTCAGCGTGTTGGTGGTGAATCCTCGATTGAAGCAGATGTACGGGTAATAGCTGCTTCCAACTCGGACCTGCAGGAAATGTGTGATCAAGGTCTGTTCCGCAAAGATCTTTATTATCGACTAAGTGTTTTCCCACTAGAAATCCCATCCCTGCAGCAGCGTTCAGAGGACATTCCGGACTGGATTGATTATTTGATTGACTGGTTCAACAAGCACTATTTTAAGGAAATTGAGGATGTAGATCCACTGGTGGTCAAGGCGCTTAAGGAATATTCATGGCCGGGAAATATCCGTGAATTGGAAAATGTCATCGAACGGGCCTACATTCTGGAAACATCCTCTGTTCTCAGAGCCGAAAGCTTCCCACAGGAACTATTTGCCGGAATTAACAACACGGCTGAAGTTGTTATGGATATCAATCAGCCTCTGGCGGAAGTGCGCCGTCAGGGGCTGGAACATCTTGAACGACAGTATCTGAAGGAATTGTTAACAGTGCATAAAGGACGCATTAACTGTGCTTCGGAAACTGCAGGAATCACAACAAGACAACTTCATAAACTTCTCACTAAATACGGAATCCGCAAGGAGGATTTCAAACAATCACAAGCTACAGACCCAAAAGTATAATTCCTCTCTGTTACACTTTTTAATAGAATTCAGAGGATATTCTACTGTAATAACTCATTAAATTATCTAAACATACAACGGATTGATGTATAGCAATACTTTCAATCTAATGTAAGCAAAAGCTGATAATCGTTAAATTTGCTGCTTGGGATCAGAGAATTTGTCTGCGAGTTTGAGGCGCTGGATTTTTCCTGATGGTCCTTTTGGAAGTTCATCGAGGAAAAAGTATTGGGAAGGTGCTCTATATTCACCGATGGATTCAGTGCATAGTTTTCTTAGTTCCATTTCATCAACATTTTCCCCAGGTCTCCGAGCAATCGCGGCTGCGACTGTTTGTCCGTAATTATCATCCGGAAGTGGGAACGCCGCTGCTTCCATTACACTTTTGTGGCGGTACAGCACATCATCAATCTCACGTGGAGAAATATTTTCTCCGCCTTTTATAATAAGTTCTTTGAGACGACCGGTGACAAATACATACCCGTCTGAGTCCATCTTCCCTAGATCGCCTGTACGATACCATCCGTCTGGTGTAAATGCATCTTTGGTGGCATCAGGATTTTTTAAATATCCTTGCATCACATTCCGTCCCCGAACCTGAACCTCGCTTTCCTCACCTGTAGACGCAACAGTTCCCTCAGCGTCGGCAATTCTTACCTTGTTACCATAAGCAATTCCCGGAGAGCCAAGTTTATGCAGTTTCGGATCAAGTGGGTTTGATAGCAAGGGAGCGGCTGTTTCAGTAATGCCCATTGTTTCAACAATTATAAGTCCGAACCGTGCTTCAAATGCTTTGTGCAAAGCAGGAGGTAAAGCGGCTGAGGCAGAGCGTCCGAAACGAACATTATTCAATTGAGATTTAAGTTTGTCGTCTTCTTCAACATTCATCAAGTAGGAAAGTATAGTTGGAACAACACTGAACCATGTGCATTCCTCATCAATTACCCATGACCAGAATTTTGATGCCTGAAAGCGTTGGGGCATTACCAGTCCGGAACTGCTCACTAGTGTGCCCATCACTGAAACCGCCTGTGCGTTGATGTGATAGAGCGGCAATACACATAAGCTGTTGTCAGCGGGAGTCAGTTCATGAGCCACCTCAGTATTCCATCCACCATAAAGCAGGCTTTCATGTGTATGGATAACTCCTTTTGGACGCCCGGTTGTTCCGGAAGTGTAAATCAGCAGGGCCTTTTCTTCAGGTTGTGGCAGATGTGTTATAACTTTTTCATCCGGAACAGCTTTATCCCATACCGGAAGATTATCCGGTTGAGTCAGTATGATTTCAGGTTTATTTGAAAGTTGAGATAGTGCCTGTTCTGCTAATTCTTCATATTGTGGTGCAGTGAAGAGAATTCTTGTGTCTGAATGTTCAATCACATACGCTAAGATATCTCTTCCGGACAACGGATTCGCCAGAAAAACCTGAAACCCACCGTACATTCCTCCCAGAAATAATTCCAACGCGGTTTGTCCATTGCCAAGTAAACCTGCTACAGGTACGTCGCGAGTTAGTCCTTTACCGGATAAATAACACGTAACAGATTGAATTCGAGCTTGAAATTCTTTCCATGTATATTTGCTTCCGGAATCAGGATATACCACATACTGCTGCTCCGGAATGGATTCCGCGTGTTGGTCAATCAAACTTCGAATGGTATGTCCTGCGGGATTCACGACTTTTGGTAAAAAAGATATTGTGTTTCTGTGATTTGGTTTTAATGCTTAACGACCATGCTTAGCCCAGTATGAGCCAAAAATGTCCTCAACGCTGGGTTCTGCCGGAGTGATGGGCCGGACAATGCGGACAATGTTGAGGTAGTGTCGATAATTCAGATTTTCACTGATACTGTTTCCGCCCCATGTGCCGCAGCCCATTGAAAGTGAAAATGGTAGTCCATTATCAAAACTTCCACCAGTCGCAAAACAATGCGCCTGGTTTACAATCACTCGGCAGGTGGGAAGATTCAAACCTATTTGCATTGGACGCGATTCGTCTATTGAATGCAAACCTACTGAATGTCCTTTGCCCTGAAAATCGTAAATCTCCCTGACTTGTCGGCATGCAGCATCAAAATTTGCGGCACGGTATAAAGTCAATACCGGACTGAGTTTTTCTCCGGAAAATGGATACTCGTAACCGGTTCCGGTTTCTTCAACCAACAGCATCCGGGCATTCGCCATATCCGGACGTTGAAAACCAACTGCTGCGGCAATCTCTGAAGCGGATTTTGCAATCAGGTTGGGGTTGAGTTCTCTCTTCATCCATAAGTTGTCCCGCAATGTTTGTGTTTCCTCAGGATTAAGCAGCACACCGCCCTCGGCTTGTAATGCTGTAATGGCTTGTTCATATACTTCATCCACGATCACCAGGCTGTTTTCTGAGGAGCAGCTGGTGGCGTTATCAAAAGTTTTCGATGCTACAACCTTGCGGGCGGCTGAGGGGAGGTCGGCGGTTTCATCTATGATCACGGATACGTTACCAGCCCCTACACCGATTGCAGGAGTACCACTGCTGTAAGCCGCACGGACGTTGATTTGTGCCCCAGTAACCACCAGCAGATCCACTTGCTGCATCAGCTCGTGAGTGGCCTTAAAGCTGACTGGAGAGGGCATTTTTTGAATTAGATTTTCCGGGTGCCCATGCTGGCGCAAAACTTCTTGCAGCAAATCCACCACCCGTTCGCAGATCGCATTTCCTTTTGGGGAAGGGGAGAGGATGATCGCGTTACGGCCCTTGACGGCGTTCAGGGTTTTGTTTAGCGGAGTGGCAATTGGATTGGTAGAAGGGACGATTGCTCCGACAACACCGACCGGCCTGGCGATTTCCACCAACCCTTGTTCCGGAAGTTCACGAATTACCCCCACTGAGGGCGCGTTCTGTAAGTCCCTCAGCAAACCCAGTGTTTTGCGGTGGTTCTTGGTGATCTTGTCCTCCGCATCTCCCAAGCCTGTGTCCAGAACAGCCTGTTTGGATAGCGAACGGTTGGTTTCAGGTTCAAGTATAGCCCACGCGAGTCCGACAATTAATTCATCAACATCTTCCTGTCCAGCTGCTTCAAATTCAGATTGTGCCGCCTGTGCTCGCTCTACTATGTTTTCAATTGATATTTGGCTCATTTTTTTTCGACTGAGTTCGGAAATCTTTTTGTAATATGGATTATCCGGAGTTAATTAAGTTATGTAGTTAATTCCACTGAGTAATTATTTTATACAAAAGAATGTATGCTTAACAATTTTTTTCCCAACATGTAATTTGAACATATTCTTATCTGAGATACTCCAACCCTCATTTCATCATTCGATAACCGAAAATAGTGAACATGTTAAAAAGATCACTAAAGGAGAAATATATGAATACTGCAGTTTCATGTAATTTTAAAATGCATTGAAGGTTATAAAGCTGCCTAGAAAAATCAGACTGATAAAGAAAAATTTATTAAAAACATTTTCTGAAATTCTATGTCTGATAAACTGCCCCAGCAGCACACCAAGAATTGCCGGCACTATTGCCATCGCAGACCAACCTGCAAGTTCCAGTGTTAGAATGTTGTGAGTTTGCAGTGAAACTGTTAGTACAATGGTCAATGCGGTGAATAATATCCCCATTGACTGTATCAATGTGTCTCTGCTGAGTCCAATTGCCTGAAAATAAAACGCACATGGTACTACAAATATACCTGTCATTCCAGTAAGTATACCGTTAACAAAGCCAATTAATGGTGCAATCCACCATTCATGTTTTGGTTTTACTTCAAATCTGAGCCCTGAGAG
Organism: SAR324 cluster bacterium REDSEA-S27_B3; assembly: GCA_001627865.1. Lineage (GTDB taxonomy): Bacteria > SAR324 > SAR324 > SAR324 > NAC60-12 > Arctic96AD-7. The sequence goes on along the minus strand of LUQO01000005.1, from coordinate 126,531 downwards.
ATTTAACGCGGAGTACAATATTAAGACAACCCCTAACAGGGCAGTAAGAAATGAGAGGGCTACACTCGTCAGTACTATTGTTCCTAACCATACCGTCGTGCTCGCCGTCAGTATCAGCGGCCAAAGTCGGAGTAGTACCTTGAAAAATTCTCTGCCAACTGCAGCCTGCCAGATGTTTGTAACAAGGGAAGGTATTAACAACAATGAAATCGCGTTTGGCAAGTTGGTAATTATTGTTAAAAATGCAAGACCAACTGTTTGAAAACCGACTCCGATAATTCCTTTCAGCAGTCCGGAAAGAAGTACAGCACCAAAAATTACTATTGCTGTTATAGTATCAAACACTTCTTTTGAGTCCCATTCAGGTTGAATTGATGTATTATTTCAGATAGAAAACTGATTTGAGTGTATGATACATCGTATTTTTCAGCAGCATAAACTATAAAATGTCATTAAGCCATAACATATCGAATACCAGATTCATTTAAATCTCAAAGCAAAAGAAACATATTCTAAGGCATCTACAATTATTAAGCATGAGATTTTAAGGAATTTGTTATTTTATATTTTTGTACTTGACATAATTATTAAATAAGCTATATTTCCACGTTAATCTTCGCAATGAAGTGAAGATTATTTCTATCTTGTTAATTTTAAAAGGAGACAAAATGAAAACAGGATATTTTAATAAAATAGCTGCTTTTGGATTTGCAACAGCACTGAGCTTTTTCATGGCCGGTACTGCCAGTGCTGCATTCGAATGCAAAAACAAACAGACAAGCATGGCTAAACCTTCAGGGTTTCCCAGTCGTGCGTTAACCATGATTGTCCCTTATGGACCTGCTGGAGGTTCAGGACAGATAGCAGCTGCCATGGCAGAAGCTGTGACCGGTCATAGCGGTGTAAGCATTAACCGTGACCACAAACCAGGTGGTTCAGGAACCGTTGGAATGACAGCATATATGTCTGCTCCCGCAGACGGTTATACGGTGCTGGAGCATATTGATGATGCTTCATCTGCACATGCTTTGGATTCAAGCAGACCAAACCCGGCAGTTGACTTGATACCGCTGGTTATCTCACAAGTTACATTTTCGCAGATTTATATCCGTACAAATGAAACTCGCTACAATGACTGGCAATCATATGTTAAATGGGTCAAAGCTCAAAACGGCAAGTCAACCATCGCCAACGTATCTAAAGAAGGTTCGATGGAGCGTGTAACGATGAAATTCATTACAGAAGCTGCGGGATTGAAAATACAGCAGATATCCTTTGATAAGGGTGCACCTCGTTATGGTTCGCTTCTGGGCGGTCAGGTTGATGCTCTATTTGAGCAGCCAGGTGATGTCAGAAAGTTTCTTGATGCAGGCAAATTCAAGCCGATCCTGACCATTTTTAATGAACGACCATCCGTCTTTGCAGATGTTCCTAGTCACAGGGAAATGGGAATGACTTTTGAGCCGCTTCTACGTTTCAGAGGATTTTACGTACACGCTAATGCACCGGCTGATCGTGTGAAATGGCTTCAATGGGCATTTCAGCGAGGATATTGCCAGGACAGCTATCAGAAATTCAATGAATCCAAATTCATGACTGTGATAGATAGTTACAGGGATACCGCTGGTGCCAGAGAACTAATTAGGGGTTCCATTGCTCAATACAGAGATGTATATAAAGCAATGGGTCTTGATGTAAAATAATTACAATCTGAATATATTGTTCTGAAACAACATTTCTAATTAGTGTCCGGAGTTTTCTTCCGGACACTATTCCTAATTAATAAATTAGTGTATTGAAATGAGTAAGTTAAAGACTTCTCATATTGTTGAGACCTGTGTCTGGATAGTCATTGTCGCGGTCTTTTTTGGTTTTTCATTCGAGTTTAACCAGGAGATTGAAATATATATTTTCGGTGCTACTGGATGGCCAAGAGTAATTTTGGCCATACTGTTGGCTGTTGTGCTTGGTAATTTTCTTCAGCTTTACAAAAAAGGATCTGAAGCACAAAAAGGACGAATAGGTATAACTGACGATGATGAAGATATAAAGTATAACAGTTTTCGTTCTGCCCAGAAACTGATTGCGATCTTAATGCTTCCGTTTCTTTACGCATTGTCTCTCAAGCCGGTGGGTTTTTATTCTGCCACACCGTTTTTTATTGCCTTCGTGATAATGCTCCTGGGAGAAAAAAGGATAAAATGGATATTAGCAAATACAGTATTTATTTATTTCCTGATTATCTTGCTCTTCATGGTTTTGCTGAACGCCCCGCTGCCGCAAGGCAATGTTTCACCATTCTATGATTTCAGCGCTCTCATGCTGACACTGAACACCAAGTTGCATCAATCCTTTAGTTTTTAATCCAAATTTATGATTGATAACTTTATTGCCGGAAGTGTTGCTCTGTTTGGAGATCCTTTTTCCATTGGAATCTTTATTTTTGGAGTAATCGGCGGCATGTTATTTGGCGCTATTCCCGGGGTCAGCATGCTGACACTAGCTGCCATTTTGCTACCATTCACGGCTAATTTTGATCCAGCTCAAGGTGTTATGCTTTTTGCGGTGATTTACTGTACAGGCACTTATGGTGGAGCAATCACGGCAATTCTGTTCAATATCCCAGGTGCGCCGGAAAATGCCCCAACCTCATTCGACGGATACCCCATGACTCGTAACGGTCAGTCAGGGAAAGCTGTTGGAGCTGCAGTTTTGTGTTCCGCAATTGGTGGAGTTAGTTCTGCAGTAGTAATGATGGCAGCCACTGAACCACTGGCAAACTGGGCGATTTCCAATATTGGACCACCCGAAATTTTTGCACTGGTTTTTTTTGGTCTGGCAGTGGCTTCTTCAGTAGGAGGAAGAACAATCTGGAAAGGCTGGATCTCCGTATTATGCGGATTACTAATTGCCACAATCGGTCAGGACCCAGTGGGTGGGATCAATCGCTACAATTTCGGTTTTGCCGACCTTGCTGCCGGCATTGCGTTCGTACCAGCAATTTTAGGTTTCTTTGCTGTCTCTGAAATATTTGTACAGGCAGAAAAAAAAGCTATAGGAAAATTTGTAGCTCCTGAACTGAGTTTTGATTTTCCTACTATTTTAGAACTTTGGATCAATAAAATCGCGGTAGTCAGATCAATTCTGGTTGGTTTCTTTTGCGGTATACTTCCAGGAATAGGTGCAACACTTGCGGCATTTATGGGTTATGGCGAAGCAGTACGCTGGTCCAAGAACAAAGAAGAGTTTGGCAAAGGAAAACTGGAAGGAGTTATTTCATCAGAAACTGCTAATAATGCTGCAACAGGCGCAGCCATGATACCATTACTGGCACTCGGACTTCCTGGTGGAGCCATGACGGCACTGATGGTTGGAGTATTCCAGATGCATGATCTGGAACCAGGACCAATGGTATTTTATAATTCACCTGATTTAATCTGGATAGTTTTTTCAGCGATGTTTTATGCAAATTTATCAATTCTCTTTATTGGTTTAATTGAGACAAAGACTATCTTGTATCTGCTAAAAATCCCCTTTCAGTTTTTAGCGCCAATGATATTATTGCTTTCAAGTATAGGTTCTTATATTGGAAGAGGATTGGTGCTTGATGTGATGATCATGTTTGGTGCAGGTATTATAGGGTTTTTGTTAAGAAGATCTGGTTATTCGATACCTGGAATTGTACTTGGTATAATTTTAGGCAAGATTGGTGAACAGAATTTTGCCCAGGGAATGCAAATGGTGCATTATGACATAGTGGAATATTTATCACGGCCGATTTGTCTGTTATTAATAGTAGCGGGCTTATTAACTTTATTAACAGGCGTATACAGGGCCGTGTCATTTTCGATGAAGGATTAATCTCACCGTATCTGAAAAAATGGATTTTTTCAGCTATTATGTATTGCATGAAAAAAATAGTATTCAGCATTCATCGGCACCTTACTTGAAAAAATCCAAGACACTATTATCAATGCATTCTATTAGGGAATAATGTGCAGCACTACAGCTGAGCAGCCTTAAGCACTACACCATTTCTCTGATCTTTGAGTTAATTTCAGGACAAACTCAATTACCGGAGTTTGCTACAATCCCGCCTCATTTTTTTCTTCAGAAAACAGATCAAATAACACATGAAATCCAAGCCAATCATTCAAGAAAAATCTGCTGTGCAAATAATTTTCTGGACTTGTCTTGCAGAGGTGCTGTTAATGCAGGGTATTTTCACATTTTCATCAATGCTCCCATTTTTCTTTTCCGAATGGAATCTTAACAGTGTTGATGCGGGTTGGATCAGTGGAATTTATTATGGAGCCTACATGGTTTCTGTGATGATTCTGGTCAGCATCACTGACTGGATCGACGCAAAAAAAATTTACATCTGCGGCGCTTTGTTGACTCTCCTGAGTTGTGTTGGTTTCGCTCTGTTTGTAGAGGGATACTGGACTGCAATGATTTTCAGGACATTAGGAGGAATTGGTTTGGCTGGAACATATATGCCCGGACTTAAAGCTCTGACTGACCGTTTATCAGGTAAATCAAGAATGCGTGCCACATCGTTTTATACTTCCTCATTTGGTGTGGGCAGCGCTTTGTCCTTCTTGATTGGAGGTTACACACAGAACTGGTTTGCATGGGAAACAGCATTCTGGTTTGCTGGGACCTGTGCATTAGTAGCAATGCTGATAGTGTGGATAATTCTGGAAAATCGTCCTAACCAGGTAGGAGAACGTTCAGGGCTTCGTTCTTTGGATTTCAGACCGGTGCTGCGAAATCCAAGAGCGATGGGATGGATTGCCTGCTACTCAACCCATAATTATGAACTTTTTGCCTTCCGTTCATGGATTGTGGCTTACCTAGCTTTTGCCTTGTCAGACGCTGCCGGTGGATTCTACATTCAGCCGTCGCTGGTTGTATTCTTTGGTGTGCTGCTGGGAATGCCTGCCAGCGTAATTGGCAATGAATTGTCTATGCGTTATGGCAGAACACGTATTGTATACAGCATCATGGGACTATCGGCAGTCATGGCAATAGTTGCAGGAAAAAGTATTGGTATGGCAGACCCATTACTGATTGCAATTGTGCTGGTTTATGGATGTTTTGTCACAGGAGAATCTGCTTCAATAACAACAGGCGCAATTGAGAGTGCTACAGACGAAAGTCGCGGTGTAACTTTAGCCGTTCATTCAAGTATCGGTTTCATCGGTTCATTTTTGGGTCCGGTCGGTTTTGGTATAGTATTAAGTGCATATGGAGGTCATAACAATGCCAATGCCTGGTTTTGGGCTTTTGTTTCAACCGGAATCATTCTACTGATAGGTCCATTACTGCATTTCTATCTCAGGAAATATAAATTAAATAATCTCTGAAAAAAATAAATTCCTGAGTTCAACTTTTCAGTGATGATCATTAGAAAATAGCAGATCTTTTGCCTTTAATGAAAATTGAAACCGATTTACACTATCAAAGCACAAATTATTAGATCTATAACTTAGAGGCAACGCATGTCCATTCTTATTGACAGCAATACCAAACTTCTGGTTCAGGGAATTACCGGAGCACAGGGAATGCTCCACACACGCGGATGTATAGATTATGGTACAAACGTTGTGGCTGGAGTTACACCCGGAAAAGGGGGACAGGATTTTGAAGGTGTACCGATATTTAACACAGTACATGATGCAGTTACAGCGACAGCGGCAAATGCATCAATGATTCTGGTTCCACCGGCATTTGCCGCGGATGCCATAATGGAAGCAGCTGATGCTGAAATATCTTTGATTGTGGCAATAACTGAAGGTGTTCCAGTATTGGATATGGTACAGGCAGTTGATTTTGTACGCAAAAAGGGGTCACGGCTTATTGGTCCTAATTGTCCGGGCATAATTACCCCAGGGCAATCTAAAATCGGAATCATGCCTGGTGCTATTCACCAAAAGGGAAGTATTGGAATTGTTTCACGTTCCGGAACTTTGACATATGAAGCAGTAGGTCAAATTACCGGTGCTGGTTTAGGTCAGTCAACCTGTATCGGTATAGGTGGTGATCCTGTTAATGGGACTAATTTTATTGACTGTCTGAGTTTGTTTCAACAGGATGAACAAACTGAGGCAATAGTAATGATTGGTGAAATCGGAGGAGATGCAGAAGAACAAGCGGCTGATTTTGCAAGAGAAAATGTAACTAAGCCGATAGTCAGTTTCATTGCCGGACAAACGGCTCCTCCCGGACGACGCATGGGACACGCCGGTGCCATCATTTCCGGAGGTCATGGAACTGCAGAAGAAAAGATGAATGCATTAAGAGAAGCAGGAATACATGTAATAAATTCTCTGGATGAAATTGGGATTAAGATGCTTGAAGCTTTGGAACTGGCCTGAAGATTCCCCTGTACAGAGGTCTGTGCTTCAAATACCTGCTGTGGTCCTGAATGTTCCTAAGCGGTTGTAGAAATTATTTTCCTGGAAATTTCTTTTAAAGAAACGGTATTATTTTCAGTTTCTTGCAAAAGTAGTGAATTGCTGGGACTTAGGAGGTACAGCGGAGGGAATTGCTGAAATTATCGCACGCTGTATACGAGGATCAGTTTGCAGGGTTGAGATGATCTTTTCGATGTTTTTGTATTCAAAATATTTACAGAAGATCGAAAGATACATCTGGTTGATGCTTCTTTCTGTTTTTGAACCATTCCTCGTTTCAGCTTCAACTATTCTCCTGGCAATTTCGTTTACCAGCCAGGGCGTTTCTTCAAACTTGTTGCGAAACAGTCCAAATATTTCAGCAAAAACTTCAATCAGGCAGACTGAAAATTCTTCATTCAGTGCTTCCTGCTCTATCTTATAATAGCTGCTTACTCGTTGTTTAATATGCTCCAACATTCTGCCTTGGAGCATGTTAATCAGCAGCTGTATCACCTGTTTTGTGTCGCACACAAAATCATCCTGTTTTTCATCAGAGAGTGAGTGCAGACAATCTGCGATAACCCGCGTATACGGGCTGACATTAGACATTTTCACCTGAATACCAACAGAAAATCTCAAAAGTGATTTTCTTTTAGCGGCTTGTCCGTATTAAAATTTAAGAAAGAATTAAAAAAACTTAATTGCTAAAAAGACAATCCGTTGAGAATATGAGTCTAGCTGAGAATTTGCAAGCCCATTAGGAAAAAAATTCTACATTTTTTTATTTCCTTGGAATTGTGCAAACGGCACACCATAATTTTTTCAATTTTTGCACATATTATTTAACTGCTTTGAAATACAAAATGTCGGCAACTATTAGTGGCATTTTATAATCATTCCGGGATTTTCTTCACGACTGTCAACAGTAATCACACGGTATCCCCTGTAACAAATAAGATCAGATTTACGGTAGCAGTAAAAGATATGGGGAGCGCAGGAAACGTAATATTCACTTTCAGCATGGTATTGGTTTTCTAATCCCACTGAACCTGTACACCCGACAACAGTTGCAGCAAATAGTATTAGTATCAAGCGTGACATCTCACACATTCAAAACAAGGCGGATCGGCTGATGATCAGAGGCATTGCTCTCTGCATTGACTGAGAGCAGATGAATTTGCTGTGTCATGTTTTGACTAATGAAAAAATAATCCCGGCAATGCGGCCCTTTTTTCCATTGATTATGATCAAAAACTCCGCAAGTCGTTGGATGTAGTTTGTCCGGATATAAAGCTGTCCAGGCATTAACAAGATCGAGATTTTCATCTTCAAATTTTGCGGTCATCTTTTGATAAGCATTGCTGTTAGGAGTAAAGTTGAAATCACCGCAAATAATCATGCTTTCCGGACGCGTCACAATCTCAAAAGGTGTGCTAGGCAGATCAATTCCTGGATTGCGATACTGTGCAGATGCTTCTTCATGTATTTCTCTGATGCGCCGGACTTGTGCCAACTGCTGTTTTTCAGAGAAATATTCAAGATGTGTGTTCATTACACGAAAATTCCCGGAACTGGTGGTGATCACCATTTCTGTTACCTGCCTTGCCATGCATTTTACTTTTGAGTCAGCAGGCGAGGGCAGCAAATGATGCAGAACCTGGGCAGGTGAAATTCGTGTTAAAATCAGGTTCCCAAATTGTTTGCGTCCTTTACCTTTTCCAACGGAACGGTCATGAACTGCACCGTAATATGATTCATAATCAGGAAATAATTTTTGCAGTTGTTGAACCTGATCAGCTCCGTCATCTGTAGAAGGATAGTTTCTTGAGACTTCCTGCAGACAAAGAATATCAGGCAATCCATCCTTGTGAACTGTTTGTGAGATGCGGCTTAAGTCAATTTGTCCATCTACACCCTTCCCATATTGAATATTCCAGCTGACAAGTGTAAGCATGTTTTTTATTTACCCAACTACACCTGACATCACCTGTCCCTGGTGCGTTACAAGATGAGTGGGTAAAATCTGATTTTGTAAATCAAAACAGCCGCCTTCATTCAAAATTACCCTTATAAAATTATCAGTGTAACCGCTGAAATTTCCCTCCGCATTGGGTGATTCCCAAAGTACGTTTCGGATTTTGCCTATAAACCGTTTATGAAAGTCATGTCTTTTTTGATTGCTTAGCTGACGTAACACTTCTCCTCGCTGCTGTTTTACTGAAGAAAGAACATGTTCTTTCATGACAAAAGCAGGAGTTCCTTTACGAGCAGAAAATGGAAATACGTGAAAATATGCAATAGGCAGTTTCTCCAGCAAATTTTTTGTACATCCAAACTCTGTTTCGCTTTCATCAGGGAAACCCACCATCACATCCGTACCGATACACAAGTCCGGCACAGCCTCAAAAGCTCTCCATACCTCATCAGCATATTCTCCGGAAGTATAACGACGGCGCATTTTGTGTAAAACAGCATCACATCCAGACTGTAAAGGAAGATGGAAAAATGGAACAAGTTTGTGCTGAGGGTCGGCCATATATTGAAACAGCATGTCCGGAACAGTGGTGGGTTCAATTGAACTTATCCGGATGCGGGACAGTCCCGGCAGTGTATTAAGATAATCAATAATCTCTAGGATTGTCCGTTTTCCCAGCTTGTATGTGCCTACATTCACTCCGGTAATAACAATTTCCCGTACTCCTTCCGAAACAAGCAATCTGGCTTCATCCTGCAAATTGGTAAAATCACGACAGCGCGAACGTCCTCTGGCAAATGGAATAATGCAGAATGAACACATAAAATCACAGCCGTCCTGAATTTTTAACATTGCACGCGTGTTTTGGTATTCAAATAAACGTTTTAGTTTTTGCCCTGACTTTTCAGCACTGCTAACACCTGGAACGGTAAAAGGTTTTTTATTTATTTTTGTCTGAACTATTAAAGGTGTACTTCCATTAGCCTGCTGTTCCAGAAAATCCTTAATCTGCATTTTTTCCTGGTTCCCAATAACAAGCCTGACTCCTTCAATTCCTGCGACAGCATTTGGATCCATCTGTGCGTAACAGCCTGTTACTGCGATAACTGCGTCAGGATTTTGACGGTGGAGCCTGCGAATCAGCTGGCGGTTTTTTGCGTCGCTGTGTTCGGTAACTGTACAAGTATTGACAACACAAACATCTGTTATTTCTGTTTCGGGGACAACAGTATAACCACTCTGTTTAAAGCTGCGTATTAAACCGTCTGTTTCAGACTGATTCAAGCGACAACCAAGTGTATGAAATGAAACACGTTTTTTTGGGAAGTCACTGTCTTTAAATTGTTCGTTTAAATCTAAACTTAAAGGATCAGCTAATGAATCTGTTTCAGAATGTAGAGGCATGAGTTTGGTTAAAAAGTGGACTGAGCTATGTCTTCCTGTTAATATAATCATAATATTGTAAGCTCTCACAATCAAAATAATTTTACATGCTGAATACCACAGTTTCCTGGTAATTACTGATATTTAACAAAATGATTAAATTCAACACTCACCCTGATGAGTATCAACACTGGTCTCTTGAAATAAACAGGCATCTGGCCACATTAAAATTGAATGTGAATGAAGATGGCGGACTTTATAAAGGGTATAAATTAAAACTGAATTCTTATGACCTCGGAGTTGACATAGAGCTGAATGACGCGGTACAGCGCCTTCGTTTTGAACATCCGGAAGTCAGAACTGTTGTACTGACATCATCAATGGATAAAGTTTTTTGCTCCGGGGCAAATATAAAGATGCTCGGGCTGTTATCACATGCTCATAAGGTAAATTTCTGTAAATTCACCAATGAAACAAGGAATTCAATTGAGGACGCAACAAGCTGTTCCGGACAAACATATATTGCCGCTATCAACGGAACAGCTGCCGGAGGAGGCTACGAACTGGCGCTGGCCAGCGATTACATTATGTTGGTAGATGATAGCTCAAGCGCCGTTTCTCTGCCTGAAGTTCCACTGCTGGCTGTGCTTCCCGGAACAGGCGGACTGACAAGGATTGTGGATAAGCGCAGAGTGCGCCGGGATCACGCAGACTTTTTTTGCACTGTAACTGAAGGAATACGCGGAAAAAGAGCAGTACAATGGAAACTGATAGATGAGCTGGTTCCACGCTCTAAATTTTCTGATATGGTGGAGAAACGCGCCCAGGAATTTTCTGAAAAATCTTACAGACCACTTGATGAACAAGGGATTACTCTTACTGGTCTGAACAGGACAATAGAAGGAGATCATATCAGATACGATAACCTAACTGCCTCTTGTGATCGTCAGTCTGGAGTTGTAAATCTTACTATTCAGGGTCCTTCAGAAGATTTACCATTGGAACCCGAAAGCATTAAAGCCGCAGGAGACAAATTCTGGCCGCTGGCTCTTGCCAGAGAACTTGATGATGCAATTCTACATTTATCCTTCAATGAACTTAAACTGGGAACATGGGTATTCCGATCTTCCGGAAATGCAGAACTGGTTGCACAAGTAGATAAAGTTTTAATAAAACATAAGGAACATTGGCTTGTAAATGAGATTGTGCATTACCTCAAGCGTGTCTTAAAACGGCTGGATCTTGTGTCAAGAAGTTTGGTAACACTGGTAGAACCAGGCAGCTGTTTTACGGGAACTCTACTGGAATTAGTCTTTGCCGCAGACAGAAGTTACATGCTGGACGGAAATTTCGAGGACAGCACTGAACCTCCTGCGGTGTTGCAAACTACTGAAATGAATTTTGGTCCTTTGCTCATGTGCAATGGTTTGACACGTGTGCAAACCAGATTTCTGAACGAACCGAAAATGATAGAAAAAATACAGGATCAGAATGGGAAAGACTTTGATGCAGAAGAAGCATTTGAATCAGGCATTGTAACATTTATTCCGGATGACATCGACTGGGATGAGGAAGTCAGGATTTCAATTGAAGAACGAACCAGTTTTTCACCTGACGCATTAACCGGTATGGAAGCCTCTCTTAGGTTTGCCGGACCTGAAACACTTGAAACAAAAATTTTTGGCAGATTATCAGCATGGCAAAACTGGATTTTTCAACGTCCAAACGCTGCAGGAGAAAATGGCGCACTCAAACTTTATGGAACTGGAAAAGTGTCTAAATACGACAAGGAGCGAGTTTAAAAAAATTTACTTTATTAAAATGTCTGACCAGATTTAGATTCAAAATGTAAAAAATATGAAAACACCTAATCAATCATACATAGTTAAATGAACATAAATTATTCCGAAAAAATTCCAAACAATGTTGACCTGAGCAGTGACAGGCGTCTTCAACGAGCATTGGAACAATGGCAGCCTAAATTTCTTGAGTGGTGGGATGAACTGGGGCCGGATAAAAGTTCTGAGTTAGATGTTTATCTGCGTACAGCAATCAGTGTGGAAAAAGAAGGCTGGGCGCATTTTGATTATGTGAAAATGCCTGAATATCGCTGGGGAATTTTTCTCACACCATCTGATCCCAATCGGACAATTGACTTTGGTATTCACAAAGGACAGCCGGCCTGGCAGGAAGTTCCGGGAGAATACCGCTCAGAACTCCGTCGGTTAATCGTAACACAGGGAGATACTGAACCAGCCTCAGTCGAACAGCAAAGATATCTGGGAAAAACCTGTCCCTCGCTTTATGATCTAAGAAATCTTTTTCAGGTCAATGTTGAGGAAGGCAGACATTTGTGGGCCATGGTATATCTGCTTCAAGCTTATTTTGGACGGGACGGAAGAGAAGAAGCGGAAGCAATGTTGGAAAGGCATTCAGGAGATCAGGACAAACCCCGGATTCTGGACGCCTTTAATGAAGAAACTCCGGACTGGCTTTCGTTTTTCATGTTTACATTTTTCACTGATCGTGATGGAAAATTTCAGCTGGCCTCACTGGCAGAATCGGCTTTTGACCCCTTATCGCGTTCATGCAGGTTTATGCTGACCGAAGAAGCACATCACATGTTTGTAGGGGAAAGCGGTGTGGGACGAATAGTGCAGCGAACATGCGATTTGATGAATCAGCACAAAACTGATGATGTTCGCGAACAAGGAGGAATTGATCTGCCAACTCTGCAAAAATACCTCAATTTTCATTTCAGTGTGTCAGCGGATTTATTTGGCCAGGAGATCTCCACTAACGCGGCAACTTATTACAATACAAGCCTCAAAGGACGTATGGCTGAAGCCAAAATTGATGATAATCATCTGCTTCATGATACGAGTTATCCTGTGCTGGAACTAAGCGGAGATAAAATTATTAAGACTGACTGTCCTGCGCTGAATGCTGTAAATGAACGCTTGCGTGATGATTATATAGAAGACTGTGATTTGGGTGTAAGACGCTGGAATAAAATAATTGAGAACTCCGGACATGATTTTAGATTTAAACTTCCGCACCGTGCATTTAACAGGAATATTGGACATTTTTCCACTATCCATGCTGATCCTGAAGGAAACATTATCACTCAAGATGAGTGGGATAGAAAACATCTGGAATGGCTTCCTTCTCAAGAAGATCGGACGTTTGTACAGTCGTTGATGCAGCCTGTAACGGAGCCTGGGGAAATTGCCGGTTGGATTGCACCGCCTAAAGGAAAAATTAACCGCCAGTCATTTGAGTTTGAGTTTGTGTGTTTTAATTAAAAAACTTCCATGTAACTGAAGACAAACAGAATCAAAACAATCAGGTAAAACATGCAAAAAAACACTGTTAAAATAGATACTTCCATAAGTCCTGCAAACATTGAATTCTCCCCGGAATTTAATGTAGCAATCACGTTTATTGATCGACATCTTGATGAAGGTCGTAGTGAAAAAATCATCATCCGTGCAACTTCCGGAGAAGATGTAACTTATGGACAACTTGCTGAGAGAGTGAATCAATCCGGAAATGTACTCATTAAATGGGGGCTTAATTCCGGAGACAGACTGCTGATGGTGGTCAAAGATTCGCCTGAATTTTTCTATTTGTTTTGGGGTGCAATCAAATCCGGGATAATTCCTGTTCCTTTGAACACGCTTTTGCGTTCCAATGATTATGCGTTCATGATTGAAGATTCCGCATGTGCTGCCGTAGTTTATTCTCCGGAGTTCAGGACTGAAGTTGAATCAGCCTTGACACAAATTACTAAAGCTCCGGAACATTCTTTCATAACAGAAGGCGTATCCGGAAGTTTTATGGAACAGCTGAAATCAGCATCATCAGAACTAGATGCTTCACCGGCCACTGCAACAGATGACTGTTTCTGGCTATATTCTTCCGGAACAACCGGGCGACCAAAAGGGGCTGTTCACTGCCACCGTGATATGGTGGTCACCAGTCAGCATTACGGAAAAGACACATTGGGAGTCACAGAAGATGATGTCTGTTTTTCTGCGGCAAAACTATTCTTCGCATACGGATTGGGGAACGGGATGACCTTTCCTTTGTGGTCCGGAGCATCCTGTATTTTGTTTCCGGAACGTCCAACTCCCGATTCAACTTTTGATGTGATTGAACGCTTTAAGCCGACCATTTATTTTGGTGTCCCGACTCTTTACGCGGCTCAATTGCAAGTATTGGAATCTGTCGAAGGAACTTCCTCCGCAAGTCCTGACTTGTCTTCATTGCGTGTTTCTGTTTCCGCGGGAGAAGCATTGCCGGCGGATATTTTACGTCGCTGGAATGAAAATACCGGAACAGACATCCTTGATGGAATCGGCTCAACTGAAGCGTTGCATATTTTCATATCAAATCGTGCTGATGATATCAAAGCAGGAAGCAGCGGACGCATCGTTCCGGGGTATGTTGCTAAAATTGTTGATGAAAATGGCAAGGAAGTTTCACAAGGTGAGGAGGGACGTTTATTAATACGTGGTGATTCCACCTGTAAATATTACTGGAACAATGAGAAGAAAACTATGGACACAATTGTGGACGGCTGGCTTAATACTGGTGACACCTATCGTCAGGACGAGGATGGCTATTTTATTTATGGAGGACGCAGTGACGACATGATGAAAGTCGGCGGAATCTGGTGCTCTCCTTTTGAAATCGAAGCCAGATTAGTTGAACATTCAAAAGTGCTGGAAGCAGCGGTTGTCGGACGTGAAGACGATTCAGGACTGCTTAAACCGGAAGCACATGTTGTACTGAATAATCCTGAAGATGCCTGTGATGACACAAGTGAAGAATTGCTCCACCATTGTAAAACAGGATTGGCGCCGTACAAGTATCCCCGCTGGTTCCACTTTCCGGAAGAACTCCCAAAAACAGCCACTGGAAAAATTCAGCGTTTCAAGTTGCGCTAAAACTGAGTGATCATCCCCACATTATCATATTAACATTGTATGATTTCCTACGACCTTTTTTCTTATAAAAGCGCTGAAACAACAAACCACACCTTCATCGACATGCCTGACGCAGAGGTTTATCTCTATCCGTCATTATTTTCTTATCTTGAGGCAGACGAGCTGTTTGATACACTGAGGGAGAATATTTTGTGGGAAAAGCATAAGATGCAGTTGTACGGGGAAGTACATGACGTACCAAGACTTACTGCATGGTATGGAGAACCTAACAAAACATATATGTATTCAGGTATAAAAGTTTGTACAAATCCATGGAATGCCAACTTGCTGAAGATCAGGGAAAGGATTGAAAAAATATCCAAAATTAAGTTCAATAGTGTTCTGCTGAATCTATATCGTTCCGGTTCAGACAGTGTTTCCTGGCACAGTGATGATGAGCCTGAGCTTGGGATTAATCCTGTAATTGGTTCGTTGAGCCTTGGTGAAACGAGAGTGTTTCAAATGAAGCATAGGTACAATAAAAATTTAAGACAGAAAATAATGCTTCAGCACGGCAGTTATTTGCTGATGAAAGGAAAAACACAGCATCAATGGCTGCACCAGATTCCAAAAAGTAAAAGCATTAAAGGTGAGAGAATTAATCTCACATTTCGTGTGATAAAGTAATTATAATTGTATGATTTTAAAGAAAAGTAATTTGAGAACAGACGCGCAATTTTCAGAGTGCAGAAATTATCGTTACGCTCTTTGGCGCGAGTGGGATGAGTCCAAACCTCAGGCAATGATTATTGGCCTTAATCCCTCAACAGCAGACGAAACCAAAGATGACCCTACAGTTAAACGCTGCATCAACTTTGCAATTTCATGGGGCTTTGGAGGTGTTTGCGTGACCAATTTGTTTGCTTACCGTGCAACTAAACCATTTGAGATGAAGGCTTCTGATGAACCTGTAGGAAGTGAGAATGACGCATGGATTATGAAACTGGCCAAAGAAGCGTCAATAGTAGTTGCCGCATGGGGCAATCACGGAAGCTATTTAAGCCGCTCCGAAAAAATTAGACGAATACTAAAAAATCTGCACTGCATGAAAATCAATAAATCTGGTGAACCCACGCATCCACTTTATCTGAAAGCAGATTTGAAGCCAGTACTGTTAAATTACTGACACCACTTAACTGTCAATACCTTATGATGCTGAAATTATTACTTCTTTGGATTCAGTATTATTAAAAAATTTGATGATTTACTGGAACAATTGAGCAATGAGTGGCAGGTAATTGAAGAACATCACCTGGAAAAAGAGTATTCCTTTAGAAATTTCAGACACGCGCTTGATTTCACCATTAAAGTTGGTGAGATGGCTGAAGATCAGGGACATCATCCGGATATTTTCCTGGCATGGGGAAAGGTCAGATTGACAATCTGGACTCATAAAATTGATGGATTAACAGAAAGTGATTTTATCTTTGCAGCAAAAGCGGATCAGGAGCTATAAGAACAAATATTCAATGTAGAAAAATGTTGTTGCTGAGTATTAGTTGATTTATAACAAGAATTGTATAAAACCAATTTAAAAGAAACCAAATGATGGTGGATAACAATAACATCGAAACTAAGCCCAGTGTCTGTCCTCTGGATTGTCCGGATACATGCAGTTTGACAGTAAAGACTGACGGCATACAAGTCCTGGAGGTACGAGGCTCTAAGGCAAATCCTTATACTGCTGGTGTAATCTGCAGCAAGGTAATGCGTGCCTATCCTGAATTTGTGCATGGACCAAATCGCCTGACTAGTCCTCTAAAACGAGTTGGTGCACCTGGGGGGGACCAGTTTGAACCAATCTCATGGGATCATGCACTCGATCTTGTTTATGAAGGTTTCACTTCTGCGATCAGAAAGTTCGGACAGCAAACCGTTATGCCGCTTAATTATTCTGGTCCACATGGTGAACTCGCAGACGGATCCATGGACCGCCGGTTCTTTCACAAACTTGGCGCAACCTTACTCTCTCGTGGCGAACTCTGTGGTCTTGTGCGTGGCTCAGCCTATTCCAGCCTTTACGGAACTGTACCGGGAATGCCGCCTGAACAGATGAAGTTTTCTGATTTGATAATTGTATGGGGCAATAATGTTACTGTTTCCAATTTACATTTGACAAGGGTGATCAAGAAAGCAAGGGAAGTAAATGGCGCAAAACTGATTGTGATTGATCCCAAACGGACAAGAATTGCTGAACAGGCCGACTTGTTTATTCAAATCCGGCCGGGGACAGATGTGATTCTGGGGCTTGCGATGGCTGCAGAACTTGAGCGGCGTGGTGCACACGACAATACATTTATCCAAAAATGGGTCTATGGTTTTGAAACATATATGGAGAATGCTCGTAATCACACAGCTGAAATGGTTGAAGAAATCTGTGGAATAGATCGCGAAAAATTCGAGCGGTTTGCCCAATTATACCAGGAGGGAAAGAAAATCAGTGTCTCTGTTGGTAATGGGCTGGAGCGTGGCCATAGCGGCGGTTCCGGAATTCGCTCGGCAATGGCCTTGCAGGCTCTTACAGGCAATCACGGTCTATTGGGGGCCGGTGTTTTCGCAAAGCCCGGAAATTCCTTTCCTAAAACAACGAACAGGCTGCATCGTCCTGATCTTGTACCGGAAGGAACCAGGACTATTAACATTGTTGACACGTCTAAAGTTTTGCTGGATAAATCGTTAGATCCACCAGTAAAAGCGGTGTTCATATATAACCACAATCCAGTCATTACACATCCGGACCAGAACAGGATGCGCCAGGCCCTTTCCCAGGAAGATCTGTTCATTGTGGGTGCTGACGTGGTAATGACAGATTCCATGTCATATTGTGATGTGGTTCTACCGGCTTCGAGTCATTTCGAAAACGCTGATATCTATGGATCGTATGGTCATCACTACCTGCAAAGGGCTGAGCCTGTCATACCCAGAGTAGGAGAGTCATTACCCAACACGGAAATCTTCCGTCGTCTTGCCGCCATGTTCGGGTTTGATGATCCAATCTTCCAGGAGACGGATGCTGATTTAATGAATTGCTCGTTTGCTGAAAACGACCCGCGACTAAATGGATTCAGTCCTAGTGACTTCCCTCTGGACAAGGCTCTTGCAATGACAACACTCAACGGTTCAGATTTGATTCTCTGTGATACAGTCTTTCCAGATACAGAGTCCGGCAAGATTGAACTTTACAGCCATGATCTTGAGAAGCGGTTCGGGTACGGCCTTCCACGTTACGAAAAAGTGGAAAGTAAATATCCCCTGACAATTATTTCCCCTTCATCTTTGAAGCGTACAAACTCAACTTTCGGTGGATGCGAGTTGTCTGATGGACAGGAAGAAGTAGAGATCAATCCACAGGATGCAGAGATACGCGGAATTTCAGAAAAAGATATACTGAGAGTTCATAACGAGCGTGGAGAAACATTCCTGACCGCACGAATTACCGACGCTGTTTTACCCGGAGTTCTTTATAGCCCAAAGGGTACATGGCTTTCAGCAAGCAAGACTGGACAAACTGTTAACGCACTACTTAACGCCGATATCCGGACAGATATTGAGGATGGGGCTTGTTGCAACGAGGCTTTCTGTGAAGTCAGTCGTCTTCAATAAAGAAGAAACAATCTAAATTACTGTTAGTGTGTAACTGAAGTAAGTCTAAAAATATTGATGCTGACAAATAATTATTGTGACGAATTGGAAGAAATAGAAAAAATCACAATTTCACATTATGAAAACAACGCGGAGTCTTTCAGAGTTGGTACAAAGGATCACGATGTCAGTCAAAATATAGCTGCTTTTCTTGCCCCGCTTCCCAAAAATAAATCACTGGATATTCTTGATTTTGGATGCGGTCCAGGACGTGACATGCGTGTTTTTGAAAAAATGGGGCACAGACCAACCGGTTTGGACGGCAGCAAAGAATTTTGCAAAATGACTCAACAGCAAAGCAGTTGCCCGGTTCTACATCAACAATTTTTGAAACTTGAACTTGAAGATAACAGTTACGATGGAATCTTTGCTAATGCTTCTTTGTTTCATGTACCAAGCAGTGAATTTCCAAGGGTGTTAAGAGAATTGCACTCTGCATTAAGAAAAGATGGTATTTTGTTTTCTTCAAATCCACGAGGGAATGCAGAGGGCTGGCAAGGACAGCGTTACGGCCATTTCATGGAAATTGAGGAAAGTGAGCTCTATCTCAATCAAAACGGATTCAAAATAATAGACCATTACTACAGGCCTTCAGGACAGCCCAGGGAACAGCAGCCTTGGCTGGCAATTGTCAGTCAGCGACAGGACTTAGGGAAATAATTTGATAGGAAACTTGCAAAAAAGTAATCAACTTTGTCCTGTTCTATTTATCCCACATGGTGGCGGTCCCTTGCCCTTGTTAGGTGATCAAAACCACCAGACAATGGTTAGTTTTCTTAAGGAAATCGCACCAACTCTGGGGACTCCCTCCACAATCCTGATTATTAGCGCTCATTGGGAAGAAGAAATAGTTTCGATCACAAGTGCCAAAAGACCATCCTTAATATATGATTATTACGGATTCCCGGAAGAATCGTATGCCATTGAATATCCCGCTGCAGGCGATCCGGAACTTGCTGAAAAAATATACTGGTTATTACGGGATGACGGCATTGAAGCAAAACTGGATGACAGTCGAGGTTTTGATCATGGTGTTTTTGTGCCGTTAAAAATAATGTTTCCGGAAGCAAATATCCCTTGTGTGCAGTTGTCGCTTTTAAATTCATTAAGTGCTGAGTCACATCTACAAATCGGCAAAGCCCTGTCAGAATTAAGACATGAAAACATGCTTGTCATCGGTTCAGGTTTTTCCTTTCATAACATGAAAGCACTGATGTCTCAAAGCAAGTCAGGAGATAACAAAAATGAGGAGTTTGAGAGGTGGCTAATTGATACGTGTACTAATCCGTATCTTTTACCAACTGAACGCGATACAAGGCTTATTGAGTGGACGAACGCGCCTTTTGCCAGATATTGTCATCCACGGGAGGAACACTTACTTCCGCTGCATGTTTGTATGGGAATGACTGAATGCGCTGCAAAGCTTGTGTTTGAAGGAATTGTGGCAGGGAAAAAAACCAGCTCTTTTTTGTGGAACTAAGCCCTGAGTTTCTCATTTTCCGGATCACAGGGTGATTCCGGAATTACACGTGCAGGCCTGCGTTCACCAAGTATTTCAACCTCCAGTTCAGTACCTATCTCACCGTTTCCAGTTTTGACATAAGCAAGGGCCAGACTTTTTCCGATGCACCGGCTTCTTTCTGTGCCAGCAGCGCTTCTTTCCCAACAAACGAGTCTTTTTTAAACCGTACAAACCTGTCCAGACCTGCTTCTAAAATTGAATATTCCCGAGTCAAATCTGCACTCCACATGCGGTACGATTTTTCCAGGCGCATTGATTCCATTGCATACATGCCGAAATGCGTGAGACCAAATTCATCGCCAGCCTCGACTATTGCATCAAACAATTCAACCTGCTGATCAATCGGATGATGCAGCTCCCAGCCAAGTTCTCCCACAAAATTTACACGCATTGCCAAAAGTGGCACATCGGCAACAGAGATGCGCTGTGATGTTAGCCATGGGAAGGCCTCATTGGAAAGATCGGAGTTGGTAATTTTTTTCAGCAAATCACGTGAACGTGGTCCGCATACCACCAAAGTTCCATGTTCCAGCGTGACGTTTTTCAAAGCTACGCTTCCGTCCCTGGGTAGTGTACGCAGCAAAACATCATGGTCGTGTCTTTCAGCCGCTCCGGAACTGACTGCGAAAAACTTGTCCCCATCACGAGTTATGGTAAATTCTGATTCCACACCTCCGGATTCGGTAAGTGCGTGAGCCAAAACAGTACCGCCCTGTTTGGTGGGCAGTCGGTTTGCGATCATATTGTTCAGATACTCTTCTGCCCCAGGGCCGGATATTTCGTGTTTGGTGAAAGGGGTTAAATCCAGCAAACCTACTTTTTCCCTTACAGCACGGACTTCTTCACCAACTGCTTCAAACCAGTTGGTACTGCGTGTGTGGAAGCTGTATTTATTTATGGGTTCAGTACCTTCAGGAGCAAACCAGTTAGGGCGTTCCCAGCCATATCGCTGGCCAAAAGCAGCGTTGAGAGCTTTGTGACAATCATAAACTGGACTTGTTTTGGCAGGACGTGCTGCAGGCCTTTCCTCAAAATCGTAGTGAATGATGAAAACGTGCTCATAGCATTCCTCATTTTTGGCCTTGATGAAATCGCGTGTGGACTGGGCTGCGCTGAATCGTCTTGGGTCAACACCCATCATGTCAATGCTTGGAGATCGTTCTATGATCCATTCCGCGAGATGTTTTCCTGAACCGCCTGCGGCGGTGATGCCAAAACTGTGTCCTTCAGAAATCCAGAAATTTTGCAAGCCCCAGGCGGGACCAACCATTGGATTACCGTCCGGAGTATATGCAATTGGTCCGTTGATATGGTCCTTGATGCCGGCACTCTCAAACAGAGGAACACGCTCTCCCGCGGCAATGATATGCGGCTCGAGTCGTTCCAGATCCGGAGGCAATAGTTCCTGTCCGAAACCTTCCGGAACACCGTCCAGCGCCCAGCAAGGTGCTCCTTTCTCATACGGTCCCAAAATCAATCCGTCTGCTTCCTGACGCATGTAATATGAGGAGTCGCTTTCACGCAAAACTGCCATTTCCGGATTTCCACTGCGGTTATATTCCACCAGTTCCGGGATCGGACCAGTGACTATAAACTGATGTTCCACTGGCACAACCGGCAGTTCCAAACCAACCATGCGTCCTGTTTGACGTGCGTAGTTTCCAGTGCACGAAATCACTACCTCGGAAGTAATATCACCTTTGTTAGTGCTTATCACCCATTCGTCATTGGGCTTTTGAGCGATTGCATTCACCTCTACCTCAGTAAATGTTTCTGCACCGTTTGTTCTGGCGCCTTTGAGCAGAGCCATGGTCACATCAACCGGAGCGACGTGTCCGTCATCCGGATGATAAAGCGCACCCACAAGATCATCAACTTTTGCAAAGGGCCACAGTTTTTTTATTTCATCAGGGCCAATCATTTCAAACGGCACACCAATTGTGGAAGCTGTCCCGCAATAGCGCCTATATTCATCCATCCGCTCCTGGTTTCTGGCCAGACGCAGATTACCGGTTTTATGAAAACTTACGTGCTGGCCTGTCTCTGCTTCCAGACTTTGATACAAATCCACACTGTATTTGTGGATTTTTCCAACACTGTAGCTCATATTGAACAGAGGCAGCAAACCGGCAGCATGCCAGGTTGATCCGGAGGTGTACTCGTTTTTCTCAAGCAAAACAACATCATTCCAACCCATTTTAGCCAGATGGTACAACGTACTTGCTCCTACTATACCACCACCAATTACTGCAGCTCTATAATGTGTTTTCATGTCAGTCTATTCTTGATAACTAATTGATAAATATGATCTGATGCCAGGATTATCCCTTCAGCTTGCCCACTTCCTCGCGCAGGACAGGAACTGCTTTGAAAAGATCACCTACAATTCCGTAGTCAGCAACTTTAAAAATTGGCGCATCCGGATCTTTGTTAACTGCGACAATCACTTTTGAACCAGACATTCCCGCCAAATGTTGAATTGCCCCGGAAATGCCCAAAGCAAAATAGAAATCAGGATTAACCATAGTTCCTGTCTGACCGACCTGGTGCTTATGCGGCAGCCATCCCGCGTCACAGACAGCACGAGAAGCGCCGAATGCCGCACCTAGTTCATTAGCCAGGGGCCTGACAAATTCACATCCTTCAACTCCACCTACACCACGTCCGGCTGATACGATAATGCTTGCTTCGTTAAGTTCCACTTCATCACTCTCTTCAACCTGAACTTCTCTTACTTTTAATTGTGAATGTCCTTCGGGAATGGAAAGTGTAACCGTGTTTGCTGGAGCCGGAGCTGTTTCCTCCGCGGAAAATATTCCACTGCGAATGCTTATCACACGCAAACCGTCTTTGCTGAATTCGCATTTCTGAACAGCCTTTGTTGCCATGCAGGGTCTGAATGCAGTGATTTCATCAACATTAATTTCCAGTTGGGTCACATCGCTCAAGGCGCCGACACCTTGCCGTGCCGCAACACGCGGAGTAAGGTCACGGCCCATTTCTGAAGAAGTCAGCCAAACCTGAGTGGCCTGCGACTGCTGTAGCGCGTCAATCACAAGTGAAGTGTATTGCTCCGTGTTATATATTTCAAGAGAAGCATCATCACCAATGTAAACGGTGGAGGCACCTTGTCCGGCCAGTACATCCGCCTGTCCGGAAACGTCTGAGCCTAACAGCACTGCTTCTGATTCTAATCCTTGTGATTTTGCAAAGGAAAATAATTCCAAGGTGTTTTTTTTGATTTCGCCATTTTTTATTTCGGCGACAATAAGAATTTTTGTCATTTTAATGTTATCTTTCGAAAATTATACAATTGGCCACGGAAGCGTACGGTTAATCACGGATATTTTTTTATCTGTTTTCCATACTTTCCACGGCCATAAAGTTATGCTAAAAATTTTGATTCACTTACAAGCAAATCCATCGCCTGCTTGACAGTGTCTGCTTCATCACCTTCGAAGGTTTGACCTTCTTTACGTGTTTCAGGTTTTTCGAACTGTAAAACATTGGTCATAGATCCTTGCTTTCCACGCATTTCAGCTGGAATGTCCAGTGAGTCCAGTTCAATTTCTTCCAGAGGTTTTTTCTTGGCCATCATGATTCCACGCATTGAAGCCAAACGAGGTTCGTTGAGGCTGTCATTTACTGTAACTATTCCAGGCAGATTCATATCTATCACTTCGGTACCATGGTCACCTTTTCGGTAAAGAGTGATGCTTTCTTCCGAAACATCACTGAAACGTATGATATTTGTTACTTGTGGCAGGCTAATGAACTCAGCCAGCATGGGAGCAGTCAAACCTGCATCTGTATCTTGTGCCTGTTTGCCTGTAAGTATCAGATCATAATTGCGGCCTTCCAAAGCCTTTTGCAATATTTTGGCAAAAGCAAATGAATCTGATTCTTTGGCTTCGTCGTATTTTACATGAATCGCTTTGTGCGCGCCCATGGCCAGGCCTTTACGCAGCGATTCTGCCGCTTTGTCAGGTCCGATAGTCAGCAAAGTTACCTCTCCGCCAACGTCTTCTGTAATCTGCAATGCTGCCTCCAGTGCGGTTTCATCCCAACTGCTGATGACATAACTCAATCCTTCTTCTACAATTGCACCGTCTTTCACCTTAATGTTCAGGGCAACGTCTGGCACCTGTTTTATTAATACTATGATTTCCAAATAAACCTCTATGTAGCTTAAATTGTTAATATTTAACTTTGTTATTTTACTGGTGCGGAATGAATCTCAAATTATCCCACTTATTAACTGCTTACTGAAGCAGCAGCTTTTTCACCGACCAATCGGTTTTCCATGAAACGGTTGTAACGGAAAGGGTTAATCATTTCAGGGGTTTTACCATTTGCTACCATTTGTGCTGTGTTGTAACCACTTGCCGGAGAAGCTTTGAATCCGTATGTTCCCCAACCTCCGTTGACATAAAAACCTTCGATCTCGTCGATTGAAGAAATAATTGGACTATAGTCCGGAGTCATATCACATAATCCCGCCCACTGTCGCTGTACGGCAACATTATGTAAAATGGGGAAAAGTTCCAGCACATGAGCAGCATAGCTTTCTAGGAAACCGAGTGTTGAGCGCATTCCATAATGTGGATATGTGTCAATTCCATTTCCGCACACTAGTTCACCACGATCAGTCTGGCTGAGATATATATGCAAAGTGCCGCTGACAACCACGTGATGCAGCCAAGGTTTGTAGGACAGCGTAACCAATGCCTGAAGTGGATGTGTAACAAAAGGCAATTTAACACCTGCTTTATGGCAAACATCCGAACTCCAGCCCGCGACTACAGAAATCAGTTGTTTACAATTGACTGTACCTCGGTTTGTGACTACACCTGTGACTTTACCTTTGTCAATGAGGATATCTTCAACCTTTGTCAACTGATGAATTTGCACTCCTGCCTGGTCAGCGCCTCTGGCGTAAGCCCATACCACGGCATCATGCCGGATAATTCCTCCCGGAGGATGATAAAGAGCGCCCATCACAGGAAAACGAGGGTGATCAGAAATGTCAATTTCCGGAAGCATTTTTTTAATTTCTTTAGGATCAAGAATATAGCTGTTGATTCCCAATGCCTTGTTGTTTTCAGCTCTTGTGGTTAATCCGGACAGGGCAGCGGTAGAATGTCCAAGTGTGAAATGCCCCTGCTGGCTGAACATCAGGTTAAAATTCAGTTCTCCTGCAAGATTTTCATATAACTTCAGGCTCTGGTCATAAAATTTGATCCCTTCTTCCGTGCGATAGTTGGAGCGTAGAATGGCAGTGTTTCTTCCTGAACCACCATAGCCGATAAATTTCTGTTCAAGAACGGCAACATTGGTGATACCCAGTTTGCTCAAATAATAAGCTGTTGCCAAACCGTGTGCCCCGCCACCAATGATAACCACGTCATAGTTCTTATTCAGATCGTGGTTTTTCCACATGCGTGTATTCATCATTTCTACTTTTCAAATGAAACTGGAATGGTATCAATACCAGCTGGTACCAGTCCAACTCCAATACCAACATCCATCAGGGCGTCATAAAGTGATTCAGTAAGGTTTCTGGGATGGACGATGATATCAAAATTGTTGGTACGGTATAGCGTCATATTCACTGTGTGAATCGATGATTGAATTACAGTACTTGCAGTAATACGATCACGCCTCAAGTCAACTGCGGTTGAGCGCTCTAAAACTTCATCTCGTCTTGGTCCTCCAAGTACAAAACAACCATTTGCGCCAGTCTGATCGGTGACAGTGGTAATTTTTGTATCCAACTTTTCCAGCAACGTTTTTTCCATTGCAGGCTGGCATAAAATCAAATAATCATTTTTGGTCAGCCGCAGTACGGCCATTTTTGAATTTGCCGAAGTTTTCAGTGGTTCAATTTCAGATGCTCCTTTTAACACCTGTTCTGCCGCGGCTGCAGCGTTTCCTCGTGAAAGAGTAATTTTACCAATATGAGACCAATCAACCAGGACAGATCCTTTTTGTAAATTCTCTTGTTCACGGTCTTTATCTCCAAAATTTCCAGCAATTTTCCATCCGGAAACTTCGCTAAGGTTTACGGGAAGATTCCGGTAAATTCCTGAAAGAGGACTGGTTTTTATCACTTCATTCTCCAGTTATTAATTTTATTGTTAAGTTCATGATGACTCATTGATCAACCTTTTGAAATTTTATTATCAATGTTTTGTGCTGTAAATCACTGGCCTTCAACATGCCAATGATAAACTTGTTTTCATTTAGAATTTATTTTTACTGAGATTCTCATTAAGAGAAACTATCTCTGATCTCTGCCAGGCTTTTTTGCTGTATTCCCTGGGAGTTAAAATTTTCAGGACTCAGCCATGCCTCAAATGATTTTTTCAGCAGAGGCCAATTCCTGTCTATCACAGAGTACCATGCGGTATCACGGTTTCGACCTTTGTAAACCAATGCCTGTCTGAATATACCTTCAAAAGTAAATCCAAGACGATCCGCGGCTTTTCTTGAAGCAGCATTCAAAGTGTCACATTTCCATTCATATCGACGGTAACCCAACTCATCAAAAGCTCTGCGCATCATCAAAAACATTGCTTCAGTGGCCAAAGTGGTTTTTCGCAACTGTGGTGAGAAATGTATGTGTCCCACTTCTATAACACCGACACTTGGCTGTATCCTCAGGTAGCTGGACAGTCCGATTGCCTTTCCGGTTTTTGCATCTATAATTACGTAAAAAACCGGGTCATCACCTGTGCAAGTGGTTTTCATCCATTGCTGAAATTTCTCAATACTATCAAATGGTCCATACTGCAGGTATGTCCAATTTGAATCATTATTGTTTTTTATAAATGCTTCAAAAAGCTCTTCCGCGTGTTTTTCCGGATTCAATGCTTCGACTTTACACCAATTACCGGAAACCATTGTGCGAGGCGGTAAGGGACAAACTTTCCAATCGTTTAAAGAATATCCTACCGGCTGTCCGAATGTATTATTATGGCTCTCCAATCTTTCCTAAATAATCTGATTAATTGCTTTTTCAAGTCTTTCGACAGTCTGAGTTATGTTGTGCAGTTTTTCCAAACCAAATAATCCCAAACGGAATGTTTGAAAATCCTCAGGCTCATCACATTGAAGAGGAACTCCTGCAGCAATTTGAATACCGAGATCCGCGAATTTCTGCCCACTCTGAACAGCTTTGTCATCCGTGTAACTGACGACCACTCCAGGCGCTTTATATCCCTCTGCAGCAACACTTTTTAGCCCCTTTGCTTCCAGCATGGTTCTGATTTTGTCTCCAAGTTCCAACTGTTCTGCACGAACTTTTTCGAAACCATACTCTTCTGTTTCCTTCATTATATTCCAGAAGCGGTAAAGAGAATCGGTAGGCATAGTCGCATGATACGCATGTCCGCCATTTTCATAAGTTTCCATAATATTCAGCCATTTCAGTAAATCTGCGGCAAAACTTGAGCTGTCTGTTAATTCAATATGCTTACGTCCAATTTCACTGAGCATCACCAGCGCACAGCAGGGTGAGGAGCTCCAACCCTTTTGCGGCGCGCTGATTATCACGTCAACTCCAGTTTTTTTCATGTCCACCCAAATTGTTCCGGAAGCAATACAATCCAGCACAAACAAACCTCCAACCGAATGAATTGCATCGGATACTGCCCTGATATAATTTTCCGGAAGCATAATCCCTGAAGCAGTTTCCACATGCGGAGCAAAAACCAGATCAGGTTTTTCATCTTTTATTACGGCAACAACCTCCTCAATTGACGCGGGAGCGAACGCAGACTGACTTTGTTCATTTACTTGCCTGGCTTTAAGTACAATTGATTGAGATGGGATTTTGCCTTTTTCAAAGATCTGAGACCAACGGAAGCTGAACCAGCCGTTCCGGATTACAAGGCATTTTTTCCCGGAAGCAAACTGGCGTGCGACTGCTTCCATTCCGAACGTTCCGCTGCCCGGAACCACGACAATAGAATTTGCGTTATAAACTTTTTTCAGTGTGGATGAAATGTCTTTCATCACAGTCTGAAATGATTCTGACATGTGGTTCAAGGAGCGGTCAGTGTAAACAACTGAAAATTCCAGCAGTCCGTCAGAGTCTATCTCAGGAAAAATTCCCGACATGTCTTTACCTAATCACAAAATGAATTATTGAATATGTTGACTATTCTTTTTAGCGGATAAAATGAATTAACTTTTTAACCGCAGCCCCTCAGGATCATAAGCCGCGTGATCAAGCACTGTTGCCTGAACATCCTGCCCATTTGCTAATCTGATCGAGAAATTGCTGCCTGTTTCAGACATATCCTTCCTGACCCAGGCCAAACCAATCCCTCGCTTCAAGGTCGGACTGAGGCGGGAGCTTGTCACACGTCCTGCGATTTTGCCTTTATCCAGTACAGCCACTCCATCATCGGGAATCTGTGATCCCGGTTCCAGTTGATAAGGAACAAGTTTGTTTTCAATACCGCGTTCCTTGAAATGCTGCAGAAAAGCTTTTCCGACAAAATCATCTTTATCGTCCTTTATGGCAAAGCCTACACCGGATTCGTACGGATTGCTCAATGCGTCTGTATCTGTGCCGGGAATCAGATGTCCTTTTTCCAAACGCAAGATACGCTGAGTTTCTACACCAAAAGGCTTGAGATCAAATTCTTTTCCTTCAGTAAGCAGATACTGCCACATAGATTCACCAAATTCAGCAGGGAAATGTATTTCATAGCCCAACTCTCCAGTGAAGCCGATCCTGTAAAATGAAACAGGTACATCCGCGATTGTTGCCTGTCTGCAGTGCATGTATGGGAATGCTTCATTTGACATGTCAATATCAACAAGTTTTTGCAAAAAATCTCTTGAGGTTGTACCAGTCACATTCACCGCGGCATTTGCCAGACTGAGATTTTTTACATGAACTTCGAATTCTTCCACCAGCATCCACCACTGAAAAAGCGAATTGATCGCGTCCTGGTTTCCGGTTGTGGTGGTGAGGTAGTAAATTCCCTGTTCAATATGTGAAATCGTACCATCCTCAAAAAGAATGCCGTCTTCTCCGATCATGATCGAGTATCGTGTGCGTCCCACTTCAAATTTCGCATATTTACCCGGAAGCATAAATTGCATAAATTTAACAGCTTCCGGTCCGCTGATTTCAATTTTCCCGAGTGTACTCACATCAATCATGCCCAAACCATTACGTACATAGCTGGCTTCAATCAGCGGATCTGTGTAGGAATCAGGTCGTTTCCATTGACCAGCGTCAAGAAATTTTACCCCCAGATCAAGGTGGCACTGATGGAACGGTGTCCGCCGAATCGGCGATAAATGAGGTGCACGTCCTGCCAGTAAACCAAATGTTGTGCCAGTGAAAGGAGGACGAACTGTGGTCGGGACAGCTTCAATTGAAGAAAGTCCTGTATCAATTGCGGCCAGGCGCGCCACTGACTCATGACAGGCCTTGCCCTGACATGGACCCATACCCATGCTTGAGTAGCGCTTGAGTGATTCTACCTGATCATATCCTTCATCAATTGATGCCTGTGCTTCTGAGCGGGTGACATCCATGCATTTGCAGATAAAATGATGTTTCCCGCCAGATTCAATATCTGCCGGCAGCGCCATGATAATTTCATCAGCAGTCCTTTCAGTTTGTACAGAATAGTCTTTTCCCGGAGTTGTTTCGCTCAACGCGGCTTCTTTTCCGGAGTTAAATCCTTCTGAATATAAACGCGAAAATCCTGCTGAACCATGTACCTCACCTGCAGAATATACTCCTGAAGGTAAATCGGTAATTCTCAGAATTTGCCGCTCGGTATCCCATTTTGGAGACTTTCTTCCCATGGAAAGCAGATTTACCTGTGGTTTGAAGCCAACTGCCATCACCAGCAAATCACAGTCAAAAGATTTATGAGAATCTCCTCCGGACACAGGTCCAACATCAACCCTGTATATTCTTTTCCTTCCGTGTGCTGCGTGAGCAGTCAATCCTTTATAAACAGGAATTGCAAGCTCACGAATTTTTTGTTCAAACACACCTTCCGCATGACCGGCTTCACGGCCATCTACAACAGCAATTATTTTTGCTCCTGCACCATGAAGTAAAAGCGCGGTATGATAACCACCATCATGAGTGGTTACAACAACCGCATTATCTCCCGGCAGCACCGAATGACACATGATCAGTCTTTCAACGCCACGTGCCGTCATAATTCCGGGACGGTCGTTATTTTCAAAAACCAAATGTCGGTCTGTTGCGCCCGGAGCAAGAACGACTGAATCCGCCCGAATTTTGAACAAATCTGCGCCACACTGCGCAGCAACCAAATTATCTTCGTAAAGACCAAATACGCTTGTGTTGACTAATACTTCAAGATTTGGAAATGATGCCAGTTCTTCAATTAACTGTTGTACAGCCTTATATTCTGCCAGACCGTTCAATTTTTCATTTTCACAATCCGAGACCTCCGCAATACTGTGCAATGAATGTCCTCCAAGCTCCGGATTGTCATCTATCAGCAACAACTGTTTCCCCTCTTTAAGTGCACCAAGTGTTGCAGCCAGTCCTGAAGGACCGCCGCCAATCACGCATACATCAGGAAAACGGTATCGTTTTTCGTATCGTCGATCGTTATTTTTTCCTGCGGTATCAATTTTTCCAAGCCCTGCTGCCTTGCGGATTTGTTGCTCTGCAATAGGCCAAAGCCATTTTGGTTTGTGAAACATTTTGTAATAAAAACCGTTTGGAAGCATAGGAACAACAGTATCATTGATTTCTCCAATGTCGAATT
The DNA here is from genome assembly GCA_001627865.1 of SAR324 cluster bacterium REDSEA-S27_B3. Classification (GTDB taxonomy): domain Bacteria; phylum SAR324; class SAR324; order SAR324; family NAC60-12; genus Arctic96AD-7. The sequence goes on along the minus strand of LUQO01000005.1, from coordinate 95,836 downwards.
CCAGTGAAGGCCAGGCATTTTGAGACTGAACAACCATTCCGTTTTTTACACGGATACGATCAGCCAAAAGGTTTGGTTCATGATTGACTGTCACCAGAGATTCATGTCCCTGCCCGTAAATGTCATAAGCGCCGCGTGGTCTATGGTACTTGAAACTGCGCGAAAGCAGAGTCTGACCTGAAGCAGTCAGCGCGGAAGTAATGCTGTCAGAGCTATAAGCCTGAATTCGTTTCCCATTAAACTGGAAAGATATTTCTGCTCCTGGATTTGGCAGTTCGCAATATTGATGAGTATTGATCCTTTTTGCCATCAAGAGTCTCCTTTTTTGCCGGAAGAATTTTGTTCCAGTTCGTTGTACCAAAAACTTCTGTGATCAGTGTTATTTGTGGTGTCCCGCTCTGCTAAAAACCAGTTTTGACAACCGCTGCGGTGATACCACCATTCTGTTTGGTGTCCCATGTTATTTTTCCGGAAATATACATAATCAGCCCATTCAGTAAACTCTGCGTCTGGAGCAGGGCGTTTTATGTATTCACTTCTAAAAGAAAATTCACTTACGGCTCGTTTACCGCAATTTGGACAGTTTAATTGATAACTCATTTTGATTTATCAATTTTAATGTTGTATGCCATAGCAAAATTATTTACGTATGGAATTATGTTATATCTAACTGTTTAAGCTGATTATTTAGCCGTTTACGGAGAAACTGCTGTTCGGATTGATTTTTCGATTGCGTGAATAAAAGCCCATGTTAAGTTCCAAACCTGTATACACAGTTTTGACTTTTACAGGGTCAGCATCATGATCATGCCCTTTTTCACATGCATCAATCAATTCAGACATGCAGTGACCGGCGACCGGGGCATTTTTGAATTGGTTCCCGCTGGAACCGATAGCCATATAAAACCCATCCAGTACGGACCTGTCATAAATTGGAATCCAGTCATCTGAAACATCATACAAATCTACAACCCCACTTGTCCGGGACGGAATTTTGAGATCTGGAATTCTTCTGGCACAACGGTAAACCTGAGCTTTCCATTGTGATTCAGTGATTTGATTGTTGTAATTATCCGGATCAGCAATCCATTCCTTTGGATCACATAATGGATCTTCACTTCCAATTAAAATGGTGTTACCTGTTTCAGGTCGAAAATAAATACCGTTGTCTCCATCAGAGGTATGAAATCCGTCTTTCTCAAAATCAAAACCGTCTGGTGAAGGCACATGATGCACTTCGTGCCGCAATGCGTTAGTTTTGATGTTCATTTCTTTCTCAACATCCGCCATCCGATTGATCAAAAAAGAATGAGGTCCGGCAACATTCACCACAATCGGCGAGTCGATTTTTTCACCGGATTTAAGAGTAACTCCTGTAATTCTGCCATTGCTCTGGTGAATTTCTGTAATTTCATTGTTAAATAAAAATTCACCGCCGTTAGCTTCGGCAGCCACCTGCAAATTATGAGAAGACAACTGAGGATCACTGACATACCCTGAGCCTGGAGTGTAAACCGCGCCCTCAATTTTTTTTCCGGATTTTTCCCAGAAGTTTTCATCTTCGTCCGGACGTGTAGTTCTGTCGTATTGATCGTGAGAAAAAATAGGAATCATTTCCTTCAACTTTTTTAAATCCCAAATTTCATGTTCCACTCCTATTTCTTTAAAGAATTTCAAGCTTTTCTTACTGTGATCTTCCCCCTGGAGTTTAAACATAACTGAACCCGTTTTCATATATTTAATCATCCCGCGTTCGTCATTCACTCCAAGATAATTTGCCCAGTCATCCCAGTAAAAGAAACCCTCATAGGCCATGGCCACACCATCCCAGGTGGAATAATGTGCTCGTACGATGGCACATGAATTACTTGTTGAACCATATCCGGAAGATGGAAGTTTATCGATATTGAGTGTTTTATATCCAAGTTTTGCTAATTCAAAGGCAACTGCTGAACCGATTACTCCGGCTCCAACAATAATTGCGTCTGCTGTTCTATTCATTGCTCTCCTTCTTGTTTATCAAAAAATTTTATGTTTAATAATATTTGTTTAGTTGGTCAGAATTATCTTTTTTATACATTGTCTGATGTCAATGTTTTTATTGGAAAATTGCCTTGATCATTTTACAGGAACTTCAACCAGCTGCACCGAGTGACCGGTTTTTTCAAGAAAATGCTTTATTCCATCACGTGGTACAGCAAGCGTGCTGGTGTTCACTAATGGATGACAAAGGATTGTTTCCGCATCCCATAGTTCATTATCAATAAATACCTCGACTTCTTTATCTGTGTCATTCAGTAATGCCAAAATACTTACAGAACCAGGTTCTATTCCCAGATATGTTTTGAGACGTTCCGGAGATGCGAAACTCAAACGTGACGCACCCAGGCTGGAAGACAGCTCTTTCAGATCCACCTGCTTGTCTTGAGGAACCGAGACCAAAAAATGTCTGGTTCCTTTTTTGTCTCTTAAAAACAAATTCTTCGTAGATGCTCCTTCCATTTCCGGAGAAAGCCTTTTTGCTTCACTGACAGTAAACACAGCAGGGTGATCATGACGTTCATACGGAACATTATGAGACTCAAGAAATTCGTAAATATCAGCCAAAATCAAACACTTATAAATATTATTCCTGTTCTTCTCGCCAGACTATTTCAACTTCCACATGATCAAGTATGCCCTGTATAGGCACAGATGGTTTGCGAATACGTACTATGATGACATCAACAGGGTAACGTTCCCGGATTTCCTCAGTGATCCGATAACCAAGTGTTTCAATCAAATTGAATCTTTTCTCAGAACAAACCTGACTGACAATGTTATGCGCGTTCACATAAGAAATTGTCGCACTTTCTTCATCTTTCCAAGGGTCAGGCGGATTTTTCAGCCTGTACTCAAGGTCTATTTCAAAACGCTGACCCAGAGTTTTTTCTTCCTGATGTACTCCGTGAAATCCGTAAACAATGATGTTGCGGAGACGTATAGTATAGTGTTTGCTCCTTTTCAAAATATTCAGCTAAAAATCAAGTGAATTATGTGCCTGCGATATTGGAAAAAATCAGGAAAGCCCTGTTATTCGACCTTCAGAGTCAATGTCAATTCGCTGAACTGCGGATTCTTTGGGCATACCAGGCATCAGCATCATTTTACCTGTGAGTGCAACAATAAATCCCGCGCCGTTAGAGACTTTCACATCCCGGACTTGTAAACGCCAACCTCTGGGGGCGTTCCGTTTTTTTGGATCATCTGAAAGAGATGCTTGAGTTTTAGCCATGCATATCGGCCATTCTGCCAATCCATTTTCTTCCAAACGGTTGATAGAAGCTTCTGCTTCTTCAGTATAATCAACGCCATCAGCCCGATATATTTCTGTAGCAATTGTTTTTATTTTGTCCTTGATTGAATCTGAATTATCATAATAGTAATTCGGAGCTCCAGGAGTTTCATCAACTATCCGCTTTATTTTTTTTGCCAAATCAAGTCCGCCTTCACCACCTCGCGCGACTACTTCACTAAGAGAGCATTCAACACCAATCTGCTCACAAAATTCACGGACAATGTCCAACTCTGCAGGTGTGTCGGAAGGAAATCGGTTAATGGCCACAACCACAGGCAATCCATATTTCTGTACATTTTCCGTGTGCGTTCTCAAATTTTCACAACCTGTTTTGAGGGCCTCAAGATTCTCAATACTCAGCTCCTCTTTTTCAACCCCTCCATGGTATTTCAGGGCCCTTATTGTCGCGACTAATACACAGGCATTTGGTTCCAAACCTGCCTGACGACACTTAATGTTGACAAATTTTTCTGCCCCTAAATCTGCCGCAAATCCGGCTTCAGTTATCACGTAAGGCGCAACTTTAAGCGACAGCCTTGTGGCTCTTACACTGTTTGATCCATGGGCAATATTTCCAAAAGGACCACAGTGTACAAACACGGGTGTGTGCTCACACGTTTGTACCAGATTTGGTTTTAACACGTCTTTCAGGATCACACACATTGAACCTATGCAGTTTAATTCGCGCGCAAACACAGGTTTTCCGGACTTGTTATAAGCAACAACAATTCGCCCTAGTCGTTCACGTAAATCATCCATGTCCAATGCCAGCGCGACGATAGTCATTACTTCTGATGCCGCCACAATATCAAATCCGGTTTTGTGTGGAAAACCATCGAATTTTGACCCCAGTCCAATTTCACCGTTACGGAGTTGTCTGTCACACAAATCAATTGTTCTTCTCCAGGTTACTTTTTCATGATCAATTTCTAATGGATTTTCAAAGTGCATTGAGTTATCCAACACTGCAGACAATAGATTGTGTGCCGCAGCAATAGCATGCAGATCACCTGTAAAATGCATATTGATATCTTCCATAGGCAGCACCTGAGAATAACCACCACCGGCGGCACCTCCTTTAATCCCAAATGTTGGACCCATGCTTGGTTCTCGCAGCGCGAGTGAGTGCTTTACCCCGAGTATTCCTAATGCCTGTGCCAGTCCGATGGAAGTACATGTTTTTCCTTCACCAGCAGGTGTGGGTGTAATAGCGGTAACTAAAATTAATTTTCCATCCGGATTGTTTTTGACACTTTCCCAGACACTGTTTTCGATTTTTGCTTTGTATTTCCCATACTGTTCAAGACCATCCTGATTGATATCAAGCATTGAAGCAATTTCAGGGATCTGTTTCATTTCTGCTTTTTGTGAAATTTCTATATCTGATGGAATGCGGGGCATTTTCGGATATCGGGCTTCTAATTCAGCTTCTGAGGGTTTCATTTGATTGTAATATTTAAGGTTAATGTAATATCGATTTCAATCTGGTTAAGATGTTTCAACGTTCATAAATTGGCATTTTTTTACCAATTGCTACTATGCATACCACCAGTAACGCGAAGACAACAGTTTGCAAGCTGATGACTTCATTTATCAAAAATGCTGAGGCAATTAATGTTACGAATGGTTGAAATAACTGTGTCTGGCTAACACGGGCGATTCCGCCTAAAGCCAGTCCTTTGTTCCACAGGAAAAAACCAAATAACTGACTGACTAAAGCCAGATATAAAAAACTCAAAAGTACATTTAACGGCAGACTACCAATTGCATCTTCCGGAGCTTCCAGCCAGGCAGGTATAATTATAAATGGAAATGAAATTACAAGTGCCCAACAAATTACCTGCCAGCCTCCAAGTTCTTTGGAGAGCTTTCCTCCAAGAGCATAGCCCAGTCCAGCGCTTATAATTGCTCCAACCAGAAAAAAATCACCCAATTGAAAAGATCCAAAGCCCTGCAGGAGCGAGTAGGCGACAACTACTATACTACCAATTACACTAAAAAACCAGAATCCTGCGGACGGTCTCTCCCTGGAAACCAGCGCAGCTGCAACTGCGGTTGCCAATGGCAACACTCCCAACACAACACCTCCATGAGACGCAGGAACTGTTTTCATTGCCCATGCGGTCAGTACCGGAAAACCCACAACTACACCTAATGCAACCGCTGAAAGTTGAAATAATTGGTGCCGGTTTGGTCTTGTCTGCTTTGTAACTATCAAAATAAATGCGGCTACAATAGAAGCCATCACAGCACGCCCTAAACCGATGAATACCGGTTCAAAATAAGGAACAATAAAACGTGTGGCCGGAAGTGTTAATCCAAATGCAACTACTCCCAAAAAACCTAAAATCATTCCTTTTGATTCATCACTCATTTGCAGAAAATTGTCTTTTAAATCAACATTCCGGCAAATTTACCGCAAGCCCCCCTAATGAGGTTTCCTTGTAATGATGCAGCATGTCCTTTCCGGTTCTATGCATAGTGGCAATTACTTTATCAAGAGAAATGATATGGTTCCCATCACCGCGCTTGGCCAGCCTTGCGGCATTGATGGCTTTTATGGCACCCATAGTGTTTCTCTCAATACATGGAATTTGAACCAGTCCACCCACAGGGTCGCAGGTCAGGCCAAGATTATGTTCCATACCGATTTCCGCGGCATTTGCTATTTGGCGAGGAGTGCAGTCCATCACTGCGGCCAGTCCGGCTGCTGCCATGGAACATGCCACTCCAACTTCACCCTGACATCCGACTTCTGCTGCTGAGATTGATGCGCCTTCTTTGAATAAAATTCCAATTGCTCCTGCTGTAAGCAAAAAGGTGATAATTTTGTCTTCATTGAAATCTGATCTGAAACGATGGCAATAATTCATTACAGCCGGAATGACACCGCCTCCACCATTTGTTGGCGCGGTAACCATGCGTCCACCTGCGGCATTTTCTTCATTCACTGCAATTGCAAATAAACTTACCCAGTCCATTACTTCTGCAGCTGTTGAGTCCGGTTTCTCCATTAATTCCTTGTATAATGCGGGAGCACGCCGACGTACATTTAATCCACCTGGAAGGTGGGTTTCTGATGAAGACATGCCGCGTTGCGTACATTCCTGCATTACACCCCAAATCTTTAACAATCCATCCCAGATTTCTGATTCAGAGCGCCATGACTGCTCGTTTATCCACATCAATTCACGGCAGGTCATCCCTGTTTTTTCGCAATGCTTAAAGAGATCATCACATGTCAGAAAAGGAAATGGAATTTGGGAATTATTGATTTCTACATCATTTTGAATTTCCTCACCATTGAGAATAAATCCTCCTCCAACAGAGTAAAAATCTTCTTCCCTCAATTTATTTCCGTCTGCATCAAAAACTGAAAATCTAATACCATTTGAATGGTGTGGTAAAAAATCGTCATGATAAAAGATCAAAGAAGTTTTTTCTTCAAAAGGAATGCTATGTTCATTAAGCAGTTTCAATTGTTTTGTTTTGCGAATGCGAGCCAGCCGTGCAGGAATTTGATCAATATCAACTGAAGCAGGTTCATTCCCCTCTAAACCCATCAAAATTGCTGTATCTGTGTTGTGACCTTTACCTGTAAGTGCCAATGAACCAAATAACTCAGTTTTGAGTGAAGCAATTTTAATCAGTGGAAATTCCTCAATACAATTAAATAAAAACTGTTTAGCTGCGTACATAGGACCGACAGTGTGAGAACTTGACGGGCCAATTCCAATTTTAAACAGGTCAAAAACACTAATATTCATTATTTCTCCTTTTTGTAATTTTTTTATGCACGTTTTGCTCTGAGACGTCTATTTCCGCGTCTTCCATTGTTTTCACCGGCAGTGGCAGGTTCACGGTATTTCTTGATCCATCGGAAACAATTCGGATCATTGCCCATCATCACGTCCGCTCCCATCACTGCCTGCATCACTGGTACGTGAAGGGGGTTGGTTATTGCTGAGGTCAGACCTGAAGCAATGGCCATTGTCAGAAAAGCCGCGTTAATTCCATCACGATTTGGTAATCCAAAACTTACATTTGAGGCGCCGCATGTTGTGTTCACTTTTAATTCCTGCTGTAATCGCCTGACCAGTTGCATCACTTGTCTGCCGGCAGTATTGACTGCTCCAATAGGCATGACCAGAGGATCAACAACAATATCAGAGCTTGGAATTCCATAATCTGCCGCATGCTCTACAATTTTTTTTGCTACCTCAAAACGTACGTCAGGATCTTCTGAAATTCCTGTTTCATCGTTGGAAATTGCCACCACCGCGCATCCATGTTTTTTGACTAATGGGAGTACTGCTTCAAGCCGTTCTTCTTCACCTGTGACTGAATTCAATAAAGCTTTCCCCTGATATACTTCCAGGCCTGCCTCAAGTGCAGCCACGATTGATGAGTCAATTGAAAGAGGAACATCTGTCAGAGACTGTACAAGTTTAATTGTTTCAGCCAGAATTTTTGGTTCATCCGCAAGTGGAATTCCTGCATTTACGTCAAGCATATGTGCTCCCGCGGCCACCTGTGCCAACGTGTCCTGCTCCACTCGGCTGAAATCTCCTACGGCCATTTCTTTGGCCAGCATATTTCGGCCGGTAGGGTTGATCCGTTCACCAATCATCACAAACGGTTGATCAAGACCAATTACAACTTTTTTTGTTGCAGAGCTGATTATTGTTTTTGTCATTTTATTATTTTGTTTTAAAGATTAAGAATTTTCAGTTTTAATGCCCTTGTTTTTTACAATAGCTTTTAATTTTTCGTCAGAATAGTAAGACTCCAATTTCTGGGATGTTGTATTTGCAATTGTTTGCGGATCACCCTGGCAGGGTTCAATTTCACGCCGCCAGTCTTCCAGATACTCCTTACTGCCCTGTCTTCCTGCACGCATGGCAGCTTTGTCAATTGCTTCCATAAATCGTTTCGACAATTGAGTTTTTGCAGAAGTACGTCCTTGTTTGACTATCACCTGTGATGGGATATCACGCCAATAAATAATAGTACGTTTTGCCATGCGTCAACCTGTTGCTGTCAAAGCTGAAAGTGATGTAGAAAGTTCACCATATCCGGTGAATCGATACTCATAAGTAAGGCCCAGTCTTTCAGCAATTTCGCTGGCTTGTGTTTGTAAGTCCGGATTTTCAGTCTGTCCCAGGTACACCAGTTTTTTGTAATTCTTAAAGTACATTTCCTTTAACTCGGGATGACTGTTGATTTTTAACCCATGCCAGATCAGTTTATCAAAACTTTTAACCAGAAAGTCAGTCAGGAAAAAGCTGCCCGGTTCATCTTCAACCATGTCCGTGAAAGACTGACTGCCGGAAAAAAATTCATAACAATGTGCTCCCGGTAAACGCTGAATACCAAACTCATCCAACAGGGAATCAAGTTGGCCTCCGGTGCCACAATCGGCGTAGCCTACAAAAATTTGCGAAAATTTATTCCGGGCATTGATCAAATTTTTCCGCAGCTGTTCAGTTATTTTCTGCGGTTCATTATGGAGCTTTGCCGGCAGAAAACGGGTTTTAATATGAGTCCAGTTATTCAAGCGAGTTAATACTGTAATTTCTTTTGCCAAAGCCCCGCAGGCAATCACAAGTACCATGTCGGACTTCTCCAATTTTTCCGACCACAAATCAGCTCGTGGTGGTGCTTTCATTCCGGAATTGATCAGATGAAATTTTCGCCCGCCACGTCGTTTTTTTTTCTCACCTTTCATCTTAAAGTTGGATTTGAGTGTGTATCATTATGCCGCCATAGCACCGGCTGATTCCCTTCTCTGTGCAATCAAAGTTTTTGCAGTTTCTACTGCTACAGCAGCGTCTCTGCAGTAAGCATCTGCTCCAATGGCCTGTCCAAATTCCTCATTCAAAGGAGCGCCTCCAACCAGCACTATCAAATCATCTCGTATTCCTTTGTTTACCAGTTCTTCAATGACTACCTTCATGTATGGCATTGTTGTTGTCAGCAAAGCGGACATGCCGAGAATGTCCGGTTTATGCTCTTCAATAGCCGCCAGATAATTTTCCACGGGATTGTTGATACCTATGTCGATAACTTCAAATCCGGCGCCTTCCCACATCATCCCAACTAGGTTTTTGCCGATGTCGTGGATGTCTCCCTTGACCGTACCAATTACTGCTTTTCCAACAGGTGGCGCACCTGTTTCCGCTAGCAGCGGTCGCAGAATTGCCATGCCTCCTTTCATTGCATTGGCTGAAAGAAGAACTTCCGGAACAAACAAAATTCCGTCCCGGAAATCGATGCCGACAATACGCATACCTTCAACCAACGCGTCGCTCAGTACAACATCAGCGGTCCAGCCACGTTCCAATAGAATATTGGTGCCTTCTTCGATTTCCTCTTTTAGTCCATCGTACAGGTCATCATGCATTTGCAAGACAAGGTCTTCGTCCGATAATGTGGACAAATCCAATTCTTCTTCGTCTTCAAGCAAATCTTTTTCTTCTTCACTCATTTCGAACCTCTTGAGTTTTGTTGATAATTATTCCCAGACAATCAACTTCCACGAACAGACTTGTGGAATAATAAGAAAGCTGAACGCCTATCTCCTCTGATAAGTATTATACCAGTAAAAAATGCAAAAAAATTGTCCGGATTGTTTATAAAATCAACGAGGTATTCCGGACAATCAAACCTCAACACAAATTTATGTTAAGTGAAATAATTGTTCTCTCCCTTTCAAATAATTTCTATCCTCTCATCTTTGTTCCCTCAGGATCATATAGCGGTGAATTCTGAATTTCCGCGTCGTACATCTCTCCCAGTATTTCCACCTGTACTTTTGTACCCGGAGCCGAATGCTCGGTGGGAACATAACCCAATGCGACTGATTTCTGTACATAATGCGCGTAGCCGCCTGAAGAGATATAACCAATTGTTTCTCCATCTTTCAGGATAGCTTCGTCATTGGAAACATCTATTTCTTCGCTGTCAATGGTAAGTGCCACTAATCTTTGTTTAGGGCCATTGTTACGTTCTTTTTCAGCCGATTCTTTTCCGATGAAGTCTTTATTCCAGTCAATGAAAGCATCAAGTCCGGATTCTGCCGCCGTAAAGTCCGGACGAAAATCCAGAGTCCAGACTCCCCATTGTTTTTCCAGACGCATTGAAAGCAGTGCTCTTGCGCCATACCAGCGAAATCCGAGCGCTTTTCCAGCTTCTTCAATATTTTCCACGAGTTTAATCAGGTAGTGAGGTTTACAATAAATTTCATAACCTAACTCCCCGGAAAAGCTTAACCGCGTCATGATTACAGGAACATCACCCACATACATGCGGCGAATATCTCTGAACCGGAATGATCCCGGTGTTACATCTCCTCGTGTTATTTGCTGCAGTAATTCCAGCGATTTTGGACCTGAAATGGCAATTCCGTGATAATCATCAGAGCGATTGGAATAGGAAACTCCGGTTTCAGGTAAGCGGTTTTCGAACCAGCGCCGATGCGCTTCCTGCATCACACCGGAGCCGAAAAGAATATAATGTTCTTCATCCAGACATGCCACGGTTAAATCTCCATAGAGCTTTCCTTTTGGAGTTAACATCGGCGTAAGGTTGATGCGACCTGGTTTTGGGATTTTACCCGCGAGTACATAGTTAAGAAAGTCTCGAGCCCCTGAACCCTTGAATTCATGCTTGGCATAATTAGCGATTTCAATTCCGCCAACATTTTCTCTGACAGCCTTCACTTCACGTGCTACATATTCATGTGCACGAGAACGGTGGAAAGTTGGGTCTTCGTGTGCGTCTTCAGGGTCATCTGCGAACCATAAAACATTTTCAAGCCCAAATCCTTGTGCCCATACCGCGCCTTTGTGCGTCAGACGATCATAAAGTGCAGTAGTTTTTTGTCTGCGTCCTTTGGGCAGTGTTTCGTTGGGGAACGTCATTACAAACCTGCGTTCATAATTTTCAGACGATTTGATTGTTCCCCAGCCTGGAGTAGCAAACTCTCCAAAGCGTGCCACATCCATGGCCCACACATCAATTGAAGGTTCACCGTCCATCATCCATTCTGCCATTGTCAGCCCAACTCCACCTCCTTGACAGAACCCTGCCATTACCCCAACTGCTACCCAGTAATTTTTCATGCCGGGAACCGGACCAATCATCGGATTGCCGTCAGGGCCGAAGGTAAACGGACCATTTATCACATCTTTGATGCCTGCTTCTGCCAGCGCGGGAATTCGTTCAAAACTCATGGAAAGACGATCTGAAATGCGATCAAGATCCGGAGGCAGCAAATCATGTCCAAAATCATCAGGCGTACCGCCGATTTTCCAGGGAGTCGCGGAAGGCTCATAAGTTCCCAGCAGCATTCCCTGACGTTCCTGGCGGAAGTAGATATTGCCCTCATAATCAATTCCCGCCGGCAAGCGGTTTTCCGGAGCACGGGATTTTATTTTAGCGATTTCCTCCGTAATCAGGTAGTGATGTTCCATCGGTTGTACAGGCAGGTCAACGCCGGACAGGTGTCCTACTTCACGGGCCCATAATCCTCCGCAGTTTACAATCATTTCAGCATTGATGGTTCCGGTGGGAGTCACAACATCCCATGAGCCGTCAGACAGCTGATTTGTTTCAATTACAGGTGTATGAGTATAATAGCTGGCACCATACACTCTGGCTGCTTTGGCGAAGGCGTAAGTTACTCCTGAAGGGTCAACGTCTCCATCCAGATCATCCCAAAGCGCGGCAAGATAGTGTTTGGGGTCAATTAAAGGATGACGTTCTGCAGCTTCCTTGACAGAAATAAATTCCTGGTTGAGTCCCATGTAACGTGCCTTGGAGCGTTCACGTTTCAGGTAATCATACCAAGTCTGATTGGAAGCCAGGTAAAATCCTCCTGTGGCGTGCATACCGATAGAATGTCCGGAAGTCTCTTCAATTTCTTTGTAGAGGTTGATGGTGTAACCCTGCAGGCGGCTTATATTCGGATCAGAACTGATGGTGTGAATCTGTCCCGCGGCATGCCAGCTGGAGCCGGAAGTCAATTCATTTCTTTCCAGCAGTACAACATCCTTCCAGCCAAATTTAGCCAGATGGAACAGGATTGAACAACCGACAACCCCGCCGCCTATTACAACAACCTTTGCGTGAGTTTCCATTAATTTACTCAAAACACTGTTTTTTACTTTTGATCAATAATTTGAATCCGGAAAAGACTCTTTTCTTTTCCGTACAAATTCCCGCAGAGCCTCATCCACTGCAGGATCCATAGGCGGCATTTCATATTCGTCCAGCATTTTTTTCCATAGCAGATTTGCCCTCTGTGAGGTATCCATACTGCCGTCAGCTTCCCATTGTTCGAAGCTGTTATTATCTGCAACACTTGAGCGGAAAAAAGCCTGTTCAAAATTTTCACGTGTATGATCGCAATCAAGGAAATGCTGGCCGGGACCTATTTCACGCAGCGCTTCCAACCCCTGACCATTTTCAGAAAGATCCACACCTTCCAGAAAGTTGTGAATCATTCCTGCCTGATCAACATCCATGATGAATTTTTCGTAGCCCATCACAAGTCCCCCTTCAAGCCAGCCGGCGGTGTGGAGCATGAAATTAACTCCTGCCAGCATGGCATGCTGCAAAGTATTTGCCGCCTCGTAAGCTGCTTGAGAGTCTGCAATTTTGGCACTATTTAAACCACCTCCACTCCGGAAAGGAACTCCCAGTCGTCTGGCCAGTGCAGCAACAACATAAAGAACAAGTTGCGGTTCCGGAGTACCAAAAGTCGGAGCTCCGGACTGCATGGACATGGAACTGGAAAAATTGCCAAATATTACAGGAGCACCCGGACGCACCAGCTGCGCGAAAGCCATTCCCGATAATGCTTCAGCGTAGAGTTGTGCGGAAGTTGCAGCAATTGTTACAGGAGACATTGCCCCCGAAATACAAAACGGTGAAATCAAACATGCCTGATTGTTGCTGGCATATACCTTGAGAGCACCGAGCATCGTTTGATCCCATACCAATGGTGAATTAGCGTTAATCAGACTGACAATTACTGTGTTCTCCTGTAAATATTCTTCACCGAAAAGCAGTTTGGACATATCTACAGTATCCTGTGCCCTTTCAGGCGCAGTTACAGATCCCATGAACGGTTTGTCGCTGAAACGCATGTGAGAGTAAACCATGTCTAAATGACGTTTGTTTACCGGTAAATCCACAGGTTCGCAAATTGTACCTCCGGAATGATGCAGGTAAGGTGTTGAGTAGGCCAGTTTAACGAAATTTTGAAAATCCTCTAATGTGGCATAGCGTCTTCCTTTTTCAAGGTCTCTTACAAAAGGAGAACCGTAAGAAGGTACTAAAACTGTGTGCTTGCCACCAATCCGGACACTACGTTCAGGATTTCGTGCGTGTTGAATAAATTCTGGAGGAGCACTGTCCTGAACCAGTTTTTTGCATAATCCTTTTGGAATTCTTACACGTTCTCCGTCAATATCAGCGCCTGCATCTTTCCATAAATCAAGTGCTTCCTGATCCCCTCTGAATTCAACTCCGATTTCCTGCAGGATTGTTTCCGCGTTGTTTTCAATCAGTGACAGACCTTCTTCATTCAGAACTTCGTAACATGGGACATTACGTGTGATGAAAGGAACACCTTTAGTCACAGGCGCTGACCGTAGAGCTTGTCTGGCGGCTCGTCCACCGCCCCTTTTTTTTCTATCTGGCATGACTCACTCCATATTCATTAAATTTACTGAAATGATGCTACAGACTGGATATTGAAAACGATATTTGAAATTTCATCAGGTTTAATAGATATAAATCGACACCTTTGTTAATTATTTTCACACACACTTTCTGCATTCTCAGTGCCATATTGTAACATATTGATATTACTAATTAAAATTATAGAACATTAAATAATGAGAACTTATAATTCCGCTTTTTAAAGTGGAAAATTTGTATATCATGAAAATTGATAATCATAATAAAGAAATAAAAAAATATATTACAAAAATTATGTATAAATATTAGTTAGATATATATGGAAGATAATAGCTTAAAAGTAAATCAAAAAAACGGAACTTTTAGTTCCGTATGGTTAAATATAAGAATATAAAGTTCCGATAACAGACATGTTTAAGAAATCATCAATTTGTACAATATCTGTACTGTAACAATGAAACTAACAAATCACTTTTTTGGCAGATTTGTTCAATCTTGCGCTTGCGAATAATGATTGATATTATCTGACCTCGAAACTCTCGTGGAAAAAGATGAACAACCCCGTCTCAGAGCAGCGGGGTTTCGGGTACTTGTCATTCCCGACTTGATCGGTAATCCAGGAATGATGTATCTCTACCACGGCAACAGTCCGAGTTTCTGGATACCCGTTCCCCGATCAGGTCGAGAGCAAGCTTCGCGGGCATGACAAACTTGGCAAGCCACGGGGACAAACTCAAAAAAGAATTAAAATACAGCTGGATTTCTTGATTTAATTGAGTATGTTTTAGAAAACTTTCAATAAAATATTGAGGAAACATTATATGAATTCAGGCAAAAATGATTTAGACAGCATACAAAAACTGGAATATAAAACTGACAATGGTCTGGGATCAAGAGCAAACATTGGGATTATAGTGCTTAGCAGCGATCAAACTCTGGAACTTGAATTTCGCACACTATTGGATTTTGATGGAGTCGCGCTTTATCACGCGCGTATTCCCAACGAGATGGAAATTACAGAAGAGACACTTGCAAAAATGGAGGCAGAACTTCCGATTACATCCTCTTTACTGCCGGGATCGTTTAAATTTAATGTTATCGGTTATGGCTGCACGGCCGGCACAACTATAATTGGCGAAGAACAGGTTGCGAATGCAATCAGGACCTCACACCCCGGTATTCCAGTTTCTAATCCGCTTACTGCTTGTAAGGAAGCATTGCGGGCATTGAAGCTTAAGCGAATCGCTTTTCTTACGCCTTATGCTCCAACAATCACTCAAGCTATGCGAGACAACTTACTGGCAAACGGATTCGAAATTCCGGTTACAGCATCTTATTATGAAGCAGATGATTTTGTTGTTGGTCGTATTACTTCCGAATCAATTCTTGAGTCAATTAAGAAAATAGGGGCTCGAGACGATTGTGATGGAGTATTTGTCTCCTGCACAAATTTACGTGCCGCGTCAACCATTGAACCGGCGGAAGCATTTCTGGGGAAACCGGTGACTTCAAGCAACCATGCACTTGCCTGGCATTTACTGCGCTTAGCAGGAATCAACGATAGTCCTGCAAACATGGGCAGCCTTTTCCAAAGTCAATTAATTTAATTTCTTAAATATTGTGATCGGTGTTTAATCAGAATTTGTTGAATATTGATATATATCAATAATATCAATAAGTTTGTGTAAAATGTATGATGCCCACTGTAAGTTTGTCCAGGGAAAAAGACAGATGCAGTCCATAAAAACAGATAACTCGGTGCCTAAGTCAATCTAACATGCAGCAAACAAATTACGATACCATCATCATCGGAGGTGGTTCCGCGGGCTGTGCTTTAGCCAACCGACTCAGTGCTGAAAAATCTCATAAAGTGCTGGTGCTGGAGGCAGGGCGTCCGGATTATATCTGGGACATTTTTATCCACATGCCTGCAGGATTAACTTTTCCGATTGGCAACAAATTTTATGACTGGTGCTACGAATCAGAGCCGGAACCATACATGAACAACAGGCGCGTGTATCATGCACGCGGTAAGGTACTTGGAGGATCCAGCAGTATAAACGGCATGATTTTCCAGCGCGGCAACCCAATGGATTATCAAAGATGGGCTTCAGATCAGGGAATGTCAAACTGGGATTACGCCCATTGCCTGCCATATTTTAAACGAATGGAAAATTGTTTGGCCGGAGGCGATGATTTTCGAGGTGACGACGGGCCATTGAAAATGGAAAGAGGTCCCTGCGTAAATCCACTGTTCAGCGCGTTTTTTGAAGCAGTGCAGCAGGCAGGTTATCCTCTCACTGATGATGTCAACGGATACAAACAGGAAGGCTTCGCACGCTTTGACCGTAATCTATATCGTGGCAGACGCCTGAGCGCCGCACGGGCATATCTTCATCCAGTGAAAAATCGCGCTAATCTTACTCTAATCTGCAGAACATTGACCACCAAAATACTGTTTGAAGGCAAAAAAGCTGTTGGTGTGGAATTCAGCAAAGGAAACAGGCAGAGCGAAAAAGTTTTTGGCGGAGAAATCATTTGCAGCGGCGGGGCTATAAATTCTCCGCAGCTTTTGCAGCTTTCCGGAATAGGCAATGCTGATGAATTGATACAGCTGGGGATTGAAGTTGTTCAGGATTTGCCAGGAGTTGGTGAAAATATGCAGGACCACCTGGAAGTATATATCCAGTATGCCTGCAAAAAGCCTGTTTCTGTTGCACCAGCCTTAAAATGGTGGAACAAACCATTGATCGGATATCAGTGGCTTTTTCATAGAAAAGGTGCGGCGGCAACCAATCATTTTGAGGCAGGAGGTTTCATTCGCAGTAACGAGAAGGAAAAATATCCTAATTTAATGTTCCATTTTCTTCCTCTCGCCATCAGATATGACGGAACAGCACCAGAAGCAGGACATGGTTACCAGGTTCATGTCGGACCTATGTATTCTGATTGCCGTGGTACAGTCAAGATTCAGTCAACTGATCCCATGGTACATCCCAAACTCCGGTTCAATTATCTCTCCACGGAACAGGATCGCCGAGAGTGGGGCGAGGCTGTCCGTTGTGCACGGAACATCCTGAATCAGCCGGCCTTTGATGAATTTAATGCCGGAGAGTTGTCTCCGGGTCCGGATGTGGAGAGCGATGAAGAAGTTTTGGAATGGGTTTCCAGAGATGGCGAAACAGCGCTGCATCCTTCCTGTACCTGTAAAATGGGTACAGACAACATGTCCGTGGTTGATCCGCAAAGCATGAAAGTACACGGATTGGAAAACCTGCGTGTGGTTGACGCGTCGGTGATGCCTTACATCACCAACGGAAATATCTATGCGCCTGTGATGATGATTGCGGAAAAATCTGCAGACATGATATTAGGAAATACGCCTCTTCCTCCGGAAAATGTTGAATTTTATCAGAGAGATCCGAATTGAAAATTTTCTTGTGGTTTTATATTACAGACTGCTTGAATCTGCCCGAAAGTCACTTGCCTCACATTTTTTCAGGAAAAAATTTGACATTTGATTGGGGGGTAGTTTGTTTTCATTCTCAATGCGGACTCAGATTCTGAGTCATGGAATTTTTCCAACTGTATTAACCTCAAACCAATGATTTAATATGGCATCAAACTTCTTTGTGGTCCACCACACGTTCCGGCTGGGCATGGCTGAAAAATACTGGGAGAAGATGAACACCGAGTGGAGTGATGAAGTAAGTCAGCAATTTCGAGATAATCTGGAAAACGCTGGGATTCACTTTCACACGGCCTTCTTCATTGACAAGGACGGACCAATCTTTTGCATTTATGAGGCAAAAGAGTCGGTGTCGGACGATGAGTTCCAGAAGTTCATTGACGGACCCGAAGCCCTTGGCGTACATGGGGGGCTTTATCCGGACTGCCCTATGAACAACACCTGCTTAAAGGTGAATTTGAGTTTGAGTGGTAGCGAGCCGCCACTGCCAAGGCACTTCACCGACTAGGGCTTGGCATCAAACTACAGCTCTGCGGCCACTCGCCATGTGGTTAATGGTTGAGACAACAATCGGTCATCTATGAATAAGATGCGAAGGACCCAGATGAAATAGTCTCAAAGTATTTCTGTTCCCAAAGCTTTTCAGGCCCCGCCGAAGAACTTTAAATGGGATATGTTTCCCCCTTAATCACCCATCGAAGGCTGCGGTTCCGGAGTAAGTGGCCGCCACGGAGTTTCCCTGATAGGCAGGTGAATTATTCCGGCTAAGATACCAAGCACGATAGCTGCAAGCCAGACGGAATTGTATGATCCGGTAGTGTCATATACTCTTCCTCCAAGCCACACTCCAAGGAACGCTCCCAGCTGATGACTGAAAAAGACAATTGCCCAAAGCGTTGAGAGGTATCGTGTTCCGAAGACTTGCGCAACAATTCCGCTGGTCAAAGGAACTGTGGCCAGCCATAAGAAGCCGATGGCGGCGCCAAAGGCGATGGCTGTAAAGTCAGTTAGAGGAATCATCAGGAACACTATGATAACAACAGACCTCAAGGTATAGAGTAAACTAAGCAGGTATTTCTTACTAAGTGAATCACCAAGGCGTCCAAAAATGATAGAACCGAACATGTTAAACAGTCCAATCATTGCCAAAGCCCATGAGGCGGCACTCAACGAAACTCCTTCACCCTGCAGAAAGGCAGGGAGGTGAGTGCCGATGAAGGCCACATGAAAACCGCAAACAAAGAAACCAAGATTCAGCAGCAGGTATCCTGAATGTGTGCAGGCCCCATTAAGGGTTTTTCCAAGAGTCAGTTTGGATTCCAACGTGGAATCAGTGAGATTTCCTTCGGAAGAAGTCTTGCCTGGAAGACCAAACGCAAGCAATGAGATGAGCAGCACAAAGACACCGGCTGCCTGCAGTGAACCGCGCCATCCGAAATTTTCGATACTAAACTGCAGCAGCGGGGCCAGAGCGAACATGCCGATGGAGAAAGCCACGGTTACTATACCGAAAGCTGTACTCCTCCTTTCCGGAGGTGCCACCTGTCCGACAGCACCCATTACCACAATCATTCCGGAAAGTCCAATTCCAATTCCAACAACTCCGCCCAGATTCATGTAAAGTCCCAGTGCTGTTTCGCTTTGGGAGGCCAGCCATAGTCCTCCGCCGTACACTACACCACCAAGCAGAGCAATGCGCCGGAAACCCAGCAGGTCTGCCAATACCCCGAAAAGCGGCAGCGCGTGGATCAGGTTCTGCCAGGCCACAGTCAGACTGAAGGTTTCGCGGTCCACCCCCAGAGATGAGGTTATCGGATCGAGAAACAACCCCATTCCATGACGGGTACCCATGCTCAGGGCAATAATCAGTGAAGCGCTGCTCAGCACAAGCAGAAATCTGTTTCTTTGTGACATAATTGTATCTCAGGCAGAAATTGTGTTTTAGCTATTATCTCAGGCAAACACCACTTGATATGCTAAAGTCAGTTGGACAAAGAAGCCCGCGAAAAATGCGAGTGTCCGCAGGGCCGGCAGCCCCGCAATGTACACAAGACAATGGACGAGTCGGGCGTAGAAAAAAATCATCGCCGCCATGGCGGTGATTTCGTTCTGCTTCCCCAAAAAAACCACTGCTAACACCAGGGGACAAAAAATCACCAGGTTCTCTACCGCGTTGTAGTGTGCACGCTTTGCTCTGGCCGCCCACTCAGCCTGTGGGCGATAATCCGGATCGGGGGTCTTCAGCACATTCCACAAGCTGTTTTCGAGGATTTTGTATACAATGTATGGTATGTAAAAAATGGCTGTCATGGCAACTGTTAAGGTCATCCAGTACAGTTCAGCAGGTATGCTCTGTTCCATAATCATCTCCTTTGTTGTTGGTTTTGTATATCAATAAGTGAACATACGGTCATGCTCCAATGATAACTTTATCAGAACATTTGGCATAGCAAACTCAGCAGGCTTATCCCGCAAGTCATCGTCTGTAACACCACGACCCTTGCTTGACATTCCGGAAAGGTAGAAGCGCCCTCCGCCGGAAACAATCGCGTCAAAATGAGACTTTAATTCTCCTGTGCCGAGGCCGGTTAAATTGTCCAGCACAGCATCTCGGAGCAGTTGCACAGCATCTCCAGCGAGAAACATAGAAACACTGTGTCCTTCATCAATCGCGCTTTTAGCTACCAGAAAAGCAAGAGCTGCGCGAGTGGGATGTTCCGGTCCATGTGTGACATGTACAAGTATCTTTGCCATTGTATTCTCCTGAATGCGGGTTTATGATTATAATCAACAACTGCAATCAGCTATTGAAAACTAAGTTCACTTTGTGTACTTTATAAGCATCAGTTCACAAAGTCAACTAAAATTTTAATTTTTTTTTATGACTAAACGCAGTTACGAACAACTAGCCTGCCCGATTGCCCGTTCACTGAGTGTGCTGGGAGACCAGTGGACGCTGATGATTGTCCGTGACGCCCTGATGGGGGTCCGTCGGTTTGAGGGTTTTCAAAAGAGTCTCTGCCTGTCACGTAATCTTCTTACCAGACGACTGCGCCATTTGGTTGAGGAGGGATTGCTTACAAAAGAAAAAATACATGGTTCAAGACGTTTTGAGTACTGTCCAACGCAGAAATGCAAAGATTTGCTGGGAGTGCTGGTTACATTTTCTGAGTGGGGTGAACAGTGGTGTCCTGATCCTGAGGGACCTTTGGTGGACATTCGCCACACTGTCAGCGGTAAGGCTGTTGGGATGAGACCACTGTTGCTGGAAAACGGCACCGAGATTTCTCCAGCTGAAGTGGAACTGGCACAGCTTCGTGAGAAGGATAGCTGACATAACTCCATTTCACCTTATGACTTGGGTTTTCATTGAGCTTATACGGTAATTGGAAAGCGGCATATAAAATCGCCGGCAGCTATCTCAGATACCTCTTTGGTCGCTTTCATGAGGACCGGATTTTGTTCTATTCCGGATATCTTTCATACGTCACTCTTCTTTCATTGGTTCCACTGCTTGCTGTAATCTTCTCTTTTTTTTCAATTTTCCCCATTTTTGATCAGTTAAGAGCTGAAGTGGAGGTGTTTGTCTTCAGGAATTTTGTACCTGCTCTCGGAGAGGTGATTCAGGAACACATTTTGTTATTTGTTGATAATACCAGCAAGATGACTCCATTAGGCTTGCTGGTGCTGTTTATTGCTGCTTTGCTTTTGATTTCTTCAATAGACAACACATTGAATCATATCTGGCATGTAAAAAAAACTCGGGGTTTATTTGTTTCTTTTTCAATCTATCTTGTTGTGCTGTTATTAAGTCCTGTTCTGCTTGGAATCAGTCTGGCGGCAACCTCCTACCTGGTTTCATTAACCGCAATAGAAGAAGGTACTCCATTATTTGTACGAAAGTTGTTTATTGCCTCTTTTCCATTTCTTGGTTCTTTCCTGTCCTTCCTGGTTATGTATATACTCGTGCCGTACACACGAGTTCAATTTTGGAGCGCAATATGTGGAGCTTTGATTGCGGCATTATTGTTTGAACTTTCAAAATCAGCTTTTGCTCTGTACTTTATCTACTTCCCTGTATACCAGGTGATTTACGGGGCGCTGGCAGTGATACCACTGCTTTTTATCTGGGTTTTCATTTCCTGGGTTGTAGTGCTTGTGGGCGCTCAAATTGCCGCGAGTCTGGAGGGTTTTCTGGAGGAACAGAGAATTTAATTTACCATGGTTTGTTACCGGCCAGCGTAACACGATGCATTACACGCCTGAACCCCTGGTAGTCATTCACCGGGTTGTGCTGGACACAACGATTATCCCAAAAAGCAAGGGAGCCATGCTCCCAGCTAAATCTGCAACTGAATTCCGGACTTATCTGGTGCTGGAAAAGGTAGTTCAGTAAAGAATGGCTTTCCTGCTCTGACCATCCATCGAAATTCATAGTATGAGCGATGTTTACGTAAAGTGCCTTTCTACCAGTTTCAGGATGTGTGCGCACCACAGGATGTGTTGCGCTTAAAACATTCAGTTCCATTCCAGCATCACGCAGGCGATCCTCCCGAGTAATTGAAACCTCCTGTTTAGTTGAGGTGTTTACAGCGTCAAGTTCAGATAGCGTTTTCTTAAGACCATCTGAGAGGGTTTCATAAGCCATGTATTGATTAGCGAAAAGTGTGTCTCCACCATAAGGGGGGATTTCGACCGCATACAGCATGCTTCCCATTGGCGGATGCTCCAAATATGTGGTGTCAGAATGCCATATACCGCCAAAATTCACCTTTTCGTGTTCATGTTTTATCACCTCTGTGACCAGCGGATTTTCCAGGAGCCCCTTCAATTGAGGATATTCCATAGGCGCACCAAATTTTGAAGCAAAATTAAGCAGCTGCTTTGGGGAAAGTTTTTGGTTTCGGAAGAAAATAACCAGATTGTGAAGGAAGGCTTGATGAATCTCCGCAATGACTTCATCTTCCAGAGGCAGAGAAATATCCACACCTGAAATTTCAGCGCCAAGCGCACCGGCGATTGGATGCACCTTTATGTGGCGATAATTATTGTCCACTGCAATATTTACTATTTTGTCTTTAGAAATTCCCAGGAGCTTACTTTCTTGAAATAGCAGTTGAAAATAGAATGAAAGTGAAGTTTTTTATGGAAGTGGTCTTTAACCATTAGAAAAATGTATGATTAATTATCATAACCATACAATTCTTCTCATTACTTTTTTCAGACTGGATTGGCTATATGCTTTATGATGACATCAGGTATGAGATGGTATTTAGCCCCGCCACTCTCTGAAATTCATCGGTATTATCTGTCAATAAAGCACAGTCATAGAACAACGCAGTTGCTGCAATAATTAAATCGTGTGCACCAATCATTTGTCCTCGTTCATTAAGTGATGCAAATAATCCTGCATGAATTCTTGCAATTTCTGCATCAAATGCCAGGACAGGTATTTTACCTAGAATTGACTCTACAAAGGCAGTACGACGAACCTTTCTTGTTTCTGTATCAGCTAAATGGACTCCAACTAATAATTCTGAGACCGTGATTGAACTAATAAATACTTCACCATATTCATTCCATTGAGAAAAATCTATTGGTGATCCTGAACGTTCAAAAGATATGAAAACATTTGTGTCTAAAATTAATCCCATTGGTTCTTCTCCAAGGGAACCTTTTTGCGGATATTAGCTAAATCTTTTGCAAAGGTTTTAGAGTCCTCTCCAAGTGGGGGAAAATTTGAAAACAGCTTGTTTAGATCTTTTACTTTTAAAGGGGATTCAGAAGAAACTGGAGATATTCTAGCAATCACCTTATTACCTCTTTCTAATTCAAAACTCACTCCGTGGTAGTAAACCCGATTAAGTAGATCTGAAAATTGACGTACCGCCTGTGTTACACTTATACGTTCCATTACTTTCTCCAGTTTTTGTTACATGCGAAATCATATTATACGATTATCATACTATTCAGATAAATAATTGTAAAGAATTTACAGCAGTAGATTAAACATAATCTTAATTTCGTCGCTAAAGATGTTGAAATCCGGGTTGTGCATAAAACATTGCATAAAAATCAGTAATTAATTACTGAAGAATATTTTGTCTCATTATGCAGCATCCAGTATCCATCTTGCAGTTTCTGTGTAACCGGTCCTATTAGTCCGCTATTGATAATTTGTCCATCTATTCTGGTAATTGGTATGATGCCCCCGGCTGTGCTTGTCGCAAACACTTCATCAGAGGAGCGTGCTTCTTCGGGTTTCAGATTACCATGTACAACTTGAATTTCCTGCCAGGCCTGCCATGCGCTGCGCAGCAATAGTTTGATGATTTCGCAACGGTTCTGCAAGATTTTTCGGAAAGAGCGTTTGACGGTTCTTATCACCCTTGCCGCTTCTCACGGTCAGGAATTCTCTGTCGAAATCGATATCCTTGATTCTCAGTTTCAGGCATTCATCTATGCGAAGTCCTCCGCCATAAATCAACGAGGCCATCAACCATGTGACCCCATTCATGGCTTCAAGAATGATTCGAACCTCTTCTCGCGAAAGGACAACCGGTAATTTTCTTGGTCTGTTCGAACGAACAGTCGATTCCATTCCTGAGACCTTCTTTTCGAGAACATGACGGAAAAGAAAAAGGAAGAGCATTAAACGCCTGATTCTGGGTAGAAGTCGAAACTCTTCTCTCGACCGCAAGGCTGCTGAGAAATCGTTGAAGATCAGATTGTTCAATAGTCTGGGGTGACTTGTGGTCAAGAAACGCACCAAAACGTCTGACCCAAGCTTTGTAGCTTTGTTCTGTCCGATATGACCTGTGGCGAAGACGCATAGCATTTGTCATCCTTTCATTCAGCTCGACCCATTCATGATCGGACGACAACACAGTACTGTTTGCGGTGAGAGATTTATCGGAAAAGTACAGATACAGTCTTACTGCGTCTCTTGCCTGTAAAACCTGCCAGTCCTCATGGCTTTTTGCCAACTGTGAAACAAACGAAGTCACCGATTCAGGGGGGATTCCCTGATCCGGGGTTTGGCGGCAGAATTTCTGATACTGCGCCACCCACCGAAGATAGTACGG
The DNA here is from genome assembly GCA_001627865.1 of SAR324 cluster bacterium REDSEA-S27_B3. Lineage (GTDB taxonomy): Bacteria > SAR324 > SAR324 > SAR324 > NAC60-12 > Arctic96AD-7. The sequence continues at coordinate 71,238 of LUQO01000005.1, read as the reverse complement.
CACCTTCTTCTCCGGGATCTGTTGTTTCTTCTAAGCATTATTATATACTTTTTGAACTCAAATATTCAGACATTCGTTTGAGACAAAAGCAAAAATATGGTAAATTTCTTAAAATATTTCGGTGAATCTGTACTACAGATAATAAATAATGTTCTGCAGAATAATTGATTTGACTTCACTATTCGTTATACGTACACTGTACATATGAGTGGTATTAGATTCGAATGGGACGAAAGGAAGAATCGAGAGAATCAGCGGAAACACAAGGTCTCCTTTGAGGAAGCGCAATCCGTGTTTCTTGATGAAAACGCCGTCCGGTACTTCGATCCGGACCACTCGCAGGACGAGGACCGTTTTCTTATGTTCGGCATGAGTTTTACGTTACGGGTCCTCGTCGTATGTCACTGTTATCGACAGGATGACTCGGTGATCCGAATTATCTCTGCTCGCAAAGCGGACAAACAGGAACAATCAGACTACTGGATCAGATTATGAGAAAACATTACGACTTCAACAAGATGAAGGGTCAGAAGAACCCGTACATCAAGCAGCTCAAACAACCCGTCACAATGCGACTGGACAAATCCACTGTTACCTACTTCAAGGCGCTTGCCTCTGAGCTCGGCATGCCCTATCAGAGCCTGATCAACTTGTACCTCAGGGACTGCGCCTTGAACCACAAGAAGCTCCATATCAAGTGGACATCCTGAGACTGCAGAACAAAAGGTTGGAGTGTATTGAAAAAACTGCCGTTTTTTCAAACACTCAACCTGGACGTTAGCCCTACATGAGGAAATAATATGAGTCACGATCACAGTCATGAGGTAGGTAATTACAATCGCTCATTTGCTATTGGTGTTATACTCAATATCGTCTTCGTTGCGATTGAAGCTGGTTATGGGGTATTTGCTGACTCACTCGCGCTGATAGCAGATGCGGGACATAATTTAAGTGATGTAGTCAGTCTATTGCTTGCCTGGGGGGCGAGTTTACTCGCTAGAAAAGCCGCAACAGAAAAGAGAACGTATGGCCTCCGAAAGGTTACAATTTTGGCCTCTATGGCCAGTGCAATACTTTTACTTTTTGTACTTGGAGGTATTACTTGGGAAGCCATAGGACGATTTCTCAACCCGCAGCCTGTTGAAGGCATGACGGTTATTATCGTGGCTGGAATAGGCGTCGTGATCAATACTTTGACTGCGTTACTTTTTGTCAAAGGTCAAAAGCATGATCTAAATATTCGAGGCGCTTTCCTTCATATGGCTGCTGATGCCGGGGTATCTTTGGGTGTAGTGATTGCTGGGATATTCGTTCTTGCCAAAGGCTGGCTGTGGATTGATCCTGTCGTTAGTCTTGTAATCGTAGCGGTTATCTTTATTGGAACATGGGGATTACTTCGTGAATCCATCAACTATTCTATCGATGCAGTGCCAAAGGACATAGATATTGCCGGCATCAGAGAGTACTTGAACAGTATCGAACATGTCAGTCGCATTCACGATTTGCATGTTTGGCCGTTGAGCACAACCGAAATCGCACTGTCTGTTCATATATTGGTTAACCATGATTCGTTAGATAATAATTTCCTACGAAAACTCCAGCAGCATCTTCACGATCATTTCGGAATAGAACATTCGACAATTCAGATAGAAACATCCATGGGTGAAAATGATTGTATGCTGGACAGTCACAAATGCGGGTAAGAAGGGCTAATAAGGCGCTGCACTGTACGGCAATTCCGCTTCGTTTCATTGCCGCCGGTGAGCTTGATCGTTGGGCGGCTTGATGCCACGGAGAGCCGGTGTTTTGCGGCGTTAGATGGCGTGATCACGCTATCAGATTCGAATGGAGGTACAGGATGGACAAGAGGGGTCGAATAAACGGTGGAGTCTGGGCGTTTCTTTAGTCCTGGGAGCGGGGATCGGCGTGGCTGTCGGCGTGGTTGTCGGGGCGGCCACAGACAATATGGGTATCTGGATCGCAATGAACCGGAAAACGCTTTGATGGTATGTAATAGGTAATGAGTATGGAATTATTTTCAACAATGCAGAGACACAAGCAATAATATCTGAGAGGTATATTGGTGAAAAGAGGTTTAACTTAAGTATAGTACACTAACCGGTTTAGTCATGCCATATTCATAACCTTGTACCAATTCTGACGGTACAAACGATAAATTCGGCAGTCATCTTTTCCGAAACGTCGGTTTTCAAAAAATTTGAATCCGAATTTTTCATAGAATTTATGGGCTCGTGTGTTGTTTTGCAGAGGGTCAATCAGGACGGCGGTAACAGACGGAACTGCAAAACACATTTCTAGTGCTTGCTTCATCATTTCGGTTCCGTAACCTTTGCCAAGATCAGAAGCTTCACCAATCCAAATATCAATTGCTCGAAGGTTTTCAGGGACATCTCCCCAATAATGGGAATCTTCCAGGGAGGGATCAATAATTTGCACAAAGCCAAGCGGACGACCATCTTTCTCGGCAATCAGCTGCTCTCTCCAGTCTGGATTCCGATGCAGCTCAGTTTCCCATTCCCAGTCATCATTGGGGTCTGATTCAATCACATGCGGCTGATTGTCCCAATGTCTCAGCAAAGCAAGGTCTTCTGGAGTGGCAGGACGGAACTTGATATTCATGCATGCCAAGGCTGGTTTTGGCTTTAGTTTATTTTATTCTGCTGCTGATTTTCAGAATATATTTAATATTACCTTGCAGATTACACATCTCTAAGGCGTAAATTAAGCGGATCATAGGCTGCTTCTTTGAGCACAATCGCAGAACAATTCCGGCCCAGAATTCTGATTTCAAATTCAGTTCCGGAATGGGTATACTGAGGCTGGACGTAGGCAAAAGCCAGGCTTTTACCAACAGTGTGTCCGTAAGCGCCGCTTGTTGTCACACCAATTATTTGTTCACCATCCAAAACCGGTTCATTCCCAAGACAATCTGAATCATCGACATCAACTTCAAGATAAACCAGTTTTGTGTTTATTCCCAGCAGTTTACGGGAAAGTGTGGATTCACGTCCGATGAATGTCTTGCTGAAATCAACAAATCGCTCCAATCCTGCTTCAATAGGTGTAATTTCTGTGGTGAGCTCGCTGCCCCAGCCTTTGTAGGCTTTTTCCATTCGTAATGAATTCATTGCGTATGTGCCAAAATTGGCAATGCCAAATACAGAGCCTTCTTCCATCAAGATGTCATAAAGCGCGGACATGTTTTCCATCGGGAAATGCAGTTCCCAACCTAATTCCCCGGCATAAGAAACCCTTAATGCCAATGTCTGTATTCCGGACACATCGATGGTCTTTCCGGACAGCCATGGAAAAGAATCATTGCTCAAATCTGCATAAGTAAGTTTTGAAAGCACATCACGGGATCGTGGCCCTGCAAGAATCAGAACAGCATATTCATCTGTGACATTCCGGACAGTCACATTTTCATCCGGAAGAATGTGCTGAACCAGCCAGTCATAATCATGTATTTCGGCGACTGCCGCGGAGAGCGCGTAGTATTTATTTTCATCAATCCTTGTAATGGTTGCCTCACACTCTATGCCCCCCAATTCAGTTAGCATATGAACCAGAGCAACTCCACCTTCACGTTTTGGTATGCGGTTTGCGCTGACACGTTTCAGGAAATTTTCCGCGTCATTACCGCTGATCTCGAATTTGGCAAAGCAGGTCATATCCATAAGGCCGACTCTTTCTCGCACAGCCCTGCATTCCGCTGCCACACTGTCAAAAGAGTTGTTACGTCGAAAACTGTATTTTTCCCCATCACCACTCTTGTTAAACCATTTGGCACGTTCCCAGCCGAATGTTTCAGCAAAAACAGCCCCTTGTGCTTTGAGTTTATCATAAATCTGAGTGGTTCGTACCGGACGTCCGGCATCACGGAACTCTCCGGGATAGTGTGTGGCATACATGTGTTCGTATTCATCAATGGATTTTTCAAGGGCGTATTTCCCACAAGACCAGTCCCCGTAACGACGGGGATCCATTTCACGTACGTTAATTTCAGTCTGGCCATGTACCATCCACTGTGCCAGGTATTTCCCGCAGCCGGGACCCTGGGTGATACCTATGCTGGCCGCGCAGCACATCCAGTAATTTTTCAGTCCGGGAGCAGGCCCAAGCAGAAAATTTCCATCCGGAGTATGAGTAATAGGACCGCTGACAACTTTCTTGATCCCCGCGGTTTCAAACACAGGGATACTCTTTGCTGTCAACTCCAGGTGAGTTTCAAGTCTTTCCATGTCAGGAGGCAGCAGCGCGTTGTCAAAACTCCAGTCAATGCCATCAAGTCCCCAGGCTTTTGCATTCATTTCATAGGGGCCGATGATCAATCCGCTTTGTTCCTGACGGTAATAGCAGGACGAACGTGGGTCACGAACCACCGGAAGTTCCTGTTGTAAGGCGGCAACTTCCGGAATGGATTCCGTCATCAGATATTGATGTACCATGTTGACCATCGGCACTTTGATGCCGGCCATCATGCCAACCTGTTCGCAAAACGAACCGGCAGCATTGACCAGATGTTCGCAAACTATTGTGCCTTTCTCAGTGACCACTTCCCATTCTCCTGAAGGCAGTAAATTTGTGTCCGTGACTCGGTTATTGAGATATATTTCAGCCCCGCTATTTTTTGCGCCTGCAGCCATTGCATGGGTAACACCACTGGGATCTGTATGTCCATCTCCGGTGGTATAGGCTCCCATCAGAAAACCGTCAGTCTCCAGCAGGGGATGAACTTCCTTGATCTCATTTGGTCCCAGCAAATGACACTCTGCTCCTACCTGGTCCAGCACGCCTTTCACATAATGGAACCAGTCCACCTGATCCTGATCTACTGCCAGCCTTATCGCACCGCATCCGTGCCAACCGGTGGCCTGACCGGTTTCCTCTTCAAGTTTCGTGTATAAATCCGCGCCATAGAAATGTAATTTGGCCATGTTAAGGGAACCGATGAAATGCGGGATTAGACCAGCTGCATGCCATGTTGATCCGGAAGTCAGTTCACCCTTTTCCACCAGAACCACATCTTTCCAGCCTTCTTTTGCGAGGTGATACAACAGGCCAACACCCATTGCGCCGCCTCCGATAATTACTACCCGCGCATGTGTTTTCATGATATCTCCAAAGGACGCATACGATGTTTTTCTAAACGTACAGGAAATTGTTCCCTGATTTTTAGATCCGTTTCTTCATCCCAGTTTTCCGGGTAATGATTGTTAAGAATTTCCTGCACTTTTAAATGAGCACGCTGAACAGCATCTGTTGAACCCTGGTCAATCCAGTTGTTGATATTTTCGCGGTCTCCGATGGTTGGATAAAGATAATCTTTTTGCATTCTATTTAATGTTTGTTCGTGCCCCAGATAATGCCCCGGACCTTCCAGACACACATCCCTAATAGGTTCAATTGAGAGTGTTTCATCATTGACCTCAACTCCTCTTACAGTGCGGTTAATCGCGCCCAGCATATCGTTATCAATCACATAACTTTCCAGGCAGCAACCCAACAGACTTGCATGCATCCCTGCCGATTCATATATAAGGTTTGCTCCGGAATGAGCTGCTAATGAAACAGTGTAACCCTTTTCATATCCGGACTGCGCGTCAGGAACTTTGGAGTCTGTCATGCCGGCGGCAATTCCTGAAGGCAGGTTATAATACTGTGCCATTTGACCACAGGCGGCCATCAGTATTGCCTGCTCTCCACTTCCGCCGCTCATGGCGCCTGTACGCAAATCAGAAACAAAAGGCCAGGTACCGAACATTGCCGGTGCACCTTCCTTGACAGCATTCACATAAACAAGTCCGGCTAATACCTCTGCCACAGCCTGCACAACACAGCACGCAAGCGTAGCGGGTGATGTTGCCCCAGCCTGTCCCGCGGAAAGCAGTAAAACAGGCATTCCTCCTCTTACTGCCGCTTCCAGGCAGGCGCTGGCGTCTTCAGCAAATTTCATTGGCGGTACAACATGACAGCAGGACATGCTTACAAAAGGACGCTTACGCCATGCTTCTTCACTGCCCGCAATCAAATGCAGCATTCGCAGGGTTTCATTCACATTATCAGCAAAGGAAAAACTGGTACCCACATGCTTCTTTGTACCGGCAATCGAGGCATAGCAAGTGGTGATATCCATCTCTCTTATGTCTTCCAAATCTCGACAAACGATTGACCGCTGAAAAAAATGGATATGTTCTAAAGTGTCGCAGACGCGGGCAATATCAAAAAGATCAGCAGCCGTCGATTCACGGTATTCCCGGCTTATCGGATTAAGCATGTGAACCGCGGCTCCGGCTGTGCCGAAATAGACTTTTTCACCACTCAAGTGGATATCGTGTTCCGGAGATGATCCATACAATGTTATGTCTCGTCCGGCCTTTTCCAGACATTCATTGACAACTGAGGGAGGAATCAAAAGGCGTCCCTCAGGGCTAATTGTACATCCTATGGATGTGCAGGCTTCAATACAGGAAGGAATAGCATTTGCCAGTCCGATTGTTTCCAGCGCTTTTAAGGCAGTTTCATGTATTCGTGGTAGATCTTTTTCATCCAAAGGCTTGAAGCGCCCTCCTTGCTCGCCTGGATGTACCGGTTTCATATTTTCAGGAAGCGCCGCGGCCCGTTTTGCTTTACGGGCATTTCTTCCTCCCATGCGGCCACTTACAGTTTGTTGCATTATTAATTTCTTTTAGACTACATTCCGATAACTTTAAACATTACTTCTTTCTACGTCTGCGTTTCGCCGCGTTAGAAGCAATTTCGTAACTGTCCTGATGAACATTTTCTACAGGCAGATCAACCTCTTTTGCCAGATTTGGGAAATTGTCTGTTTTGTGTGGAAAAGCCATGGCACTCACAAAATGCTGCTGAAATTTGGATTCAACAGCAGTTTCCACTTTTTCAACCTGACGTACGACTTCTTCAATCTCATTTCTGGATTCATGATTAAGCAAAGCGATTCTTGCGCCTGTTCCGGCAGCGTTACCTGCGGAACTGACCTGTTTCAAATCACAGTCTGGGATCAGTCCCAGAACCATTGCGTATTTTGGTTCAATATGATTACCGAATGCTCCAGCCAGCCGTATACGATCAACAGTCTCAATTCCCATGCGCTCCATCAGCAGACGGATTCCCGCGTAGAGTGCCGCTTTGGCCAGCTGTACAGCTCTTACATCATTTTGAGTGATGTTTATGTGCTGACTGCCATCATGAAGAATATAGGAAAATGTGCGTCCCTCCGCTACAATGTTTTGACTATTTTCTGCCAGAGTTCCGTTGATCACACCATCAGGAGTCAGAATCCCTGCTAAATACATTTCAGCAATAGCTTCTATAATTCCGGAACCGCATATTCCTGTAGTGCCGATTTTTTTGTTTTCTGCAGAAAATCCAGACTCGTCAGACCATAAATCACAGCCGATGATTTTGAATTTAGGCACCAGAGTCTGACGATCAATGCGCACCCGTTCAATTGCTCCGGGGGCGGCACGTTGTCCGGATGAAATTTGTGCACCTTCAAAGGCAGGTCCCGTAGGGCTTGAGGCTGCCAAAAGACGTTCATTGTTGCCCAGAACAATTTCTGCGTTTGTGCCGATATCAACCAGCAATGACATTGCTTCACGTTTGTGCGGTGCCTCTGACAATATCATTCCTGCTGTATCTGCGCCGACATGTCCGGCGATGCAAGGCAAAACGTAGCAGCGTGTGTTGGTGTGCAGTAATAATTTTAAATCACGAGCGCGAATCCTTACGCTTTCATCTGTGGCCAGGGCGAAAGGCGCACCCCCAAGTTCAACAGGATTAATGCCGAGTAGAAGATGGTGCATGATGGGATTGCCCACAAAAGTAACTTCTACGATTTCATCCAATTCACGATTAGCTTGTTTGGCAACATTCTCAGCAAGTTCATTGATAGTCTCGCGAATTGCTTTTGTCATTTCCTTATCACCATCAGGATGCATCATCACGTATGACACACGGCTCATCAAATCCTCACCAAATCGTATTTGAGGATTCATCATTCCTGCGGATGCCAGTACTTTACCGGTCCTGAGATTACAGAGGTGTGCGGCAACTGTGGTAGAACCGACATCAATTGCCAAACCGCACAATGACTCTTTGAAGCCTGGATTGACCGCGATTACCTGACCAAGGTAATCTACCGCGACAGTTACTTTCCAGTCTCCTTTCCTTAGCTCTCTTTGCAGTGAAAGCAGCATTCCAGGACCAAAGCGTAAATCTGTAAGCTGCCATTCACGCTCCAGAGCCTCACGCAGCCGGCGTAAATCACCGGATGGATCGTGCATGTTTGGTTTCCAGACTTCGACGTAATGCAGCTGTACCGGAGGAATGATTTCTATGTCAAATGCATCGGCTTCTTTCCTGACAATTTGCTGATGTACCTGACTGTCTGGAGGGACGTCTATGACGCAATCGCCAAGAATCTGGGTGGCGCAGCTTAGTCTTCGGCCATCCTTCAGGTTTTTTTTAGGACGGTCGGCGTAAGCTTTTTCAACTTCACTGAGTTGTGAGATGTTTTCAGATTTTGAGTTTATTGAGTGCTTGGGAAAGTTACCTGTGGATTGTACAACCTGACAGCGTCCGCAGATTCCACGGCCACCGCAGACAGAATCAACGTCTACACCAAGTGCCTGCGCGGCCTGCAAAACAGGTGTTCCCACCGGGAAATAACCACGCTTTCCGGAAGGTGTGAAAACAACTCTCGCGTCTGTAACTGTGGTACTAAGAGACATATATCGAGTTTGGTTTCAAATACCGTTGAAATCAGTCTGGTGACTGAAGTGATAAGTTGAGCCTATCACATATCAAATGTTGAGTTTAAACAAAAAAACTCAAAATTTTAATTTCAAAACTTTTTTTGCCACTCAGTCAGCCATGCAGCAGATTTTTCGATACCTCCGAAGGGATACAGATGGAGCTGATCGTATCCGTGGAGTTCGGAAATGATTTTGTCCGGTTTATTGACAAACATCAATTTGCTGAGATTCAAACCCTGTTTGCGTAAAACCTGAGTTGAAGCCTTAACTCCACAAACTTTGGCAAATCGCATGAGAGTTTTCAATGTAGATGGTCCGGGAATTCCAATGTGAATCGGGTTCTGTACGCCCTTTTTCCGTAGTCTGTCAATCCAGTTGTTGGTTTTTTCAGCCTCAAGTGACCATTGAGTGACGATGCGTGCCGGTATTCCACGGTCTTCTGCCCAGTGTAATTTTTCCAGAAGATGAAACTCGGAGTCTGGATCATCGGGGTTACCCTCCGGATGTCCGGCAAAGTCAAAGGATTTAATTCCGTATTCAGCAAACAAACCGGTTTTCAGCATATCCATCACAGAAGAAAAACTACCACAAGGCTGCGGAACTCCTCCCCCGATCAGCAAGGCCCGTTCAATTCCAACTGCTTGAAGTCCGGAGAGACATGCCCGGAGTTCTTCTGTTCCCGGAAAGGTCCTAGCGGAAATATGCGGCACGGCCTGTTTCCCGGCAGCATGAATTTGTTGAGCAGCTTCGATGGTTTCCCAGCACCCTGCTCCCGGAATCATGGTGATATAAACTTCTTTTACAAAATCCGGAATAAAACTGATGTCAGAAATATTGTGTGGAAGTATTTCCATTGACCAGTTTGTTTTATGTTCAACGTTTTTTTGAAGATCGTCAATTGGTTCCATATAATAATCGTCTTCATAAGATTGATTGCCGGTACTCAGTTTATCCATTTCCGTTCTCATTTTTTTTTTAAAGTTCACTGTTTGTAGAAGTCTGCTTTGGAATTCAGTCCAGTGCTGTTCTGCATACACAATGCCATTATATAAATAATTGATATTATTCAATAATTCTCAATAAACAAATAAAATGAGAACGTCAAGTTCCGTTATTAAATACTCATGTGGGTTTCAGATTGCAGGTTTGGCCCCAAAAAAATATCCAACTACAATGCAGGATTCAAAATAGTTTAAATATCAATTAGTTAAAACATAATACTGCTGAAAAATGCAAAATAATAAAGTGAATTTAAAACGGAACTTTCAGTTCCTAATCAATGATAATAAGAACAGACAGTTCCGATTAACTGTTACTGCTGCAATTCATGACTTAAATTCAGGTCATAAAAACCAACAATAGAGTAGTTGCAAGATTCGATGCTTCTGTCATGAACACAAATAATGTTACAAAAATTAATAATTACTTGCTCAGTCACTAATCGATACTTTAATAATATAATTAAATGTTGACATTTATATTGTTGTATCTAAACTTTAAACTTCATTTTCATTTCACTATTCCTGATAAATGTAATTTTATTGAATTGCATTTATTATTTGAATATTAGATGAAATCATAATTCTGCTCTCATAGCATTCAGTACGTTACTATGTGATTACTGCGATTACTCGCGGTGGAAATATGCAGACTAATCAGTGAATCATCAGGATTTTCTGAGTATTCCATAGAACTGCTTTGGTACTGAAAAAGTTGTTCTTTAACTGAAAAAAGGAGATGTTTATGTCTATAGACTATCTAACAACTCATGTTAAACAGAGTTTTATGAAACGTATGATTCAACGTGCTCTGATGGTATTAATTGCTGCCACAGCCTCGATGGTGATCTCAGTTACCTCTTACGCGGCTTGTGGTTCCATAACTATCGCGGAATGGAACTGGGCTTCAGGTGAACTAATGGCTCATGTGGATAAGATTATCCTCGAAAAAGGCTATGGTTGTGATGTAGAGTTGGTCGCCGGTTCCACCATGCCAACTTTCACCTCAATGAACGAAAAAGGCCAGCCTGACGTGGCAGGTGAACTGTGGGCCAATGCTGTTTTTGAACCGCTGAAACAGGCGGTCGCGGAAGGTCGATTGCACCGTGTAAACAAAGCTCCGATCACTGGTTTGGGTGAGGGGTGGTGGATTCCGCCTCATACAGCCAAAAAGTACCCAGAGCTGAAAACAGCTTTGGATATTCTCGAAAGACCAGATTTATTTCCGCATCCTGAAGATTCGTCCAAAGGTGGATTTGTCGGCTGTCCTTCCGGTTGGGGTTGTCAACTGGCCAATGCCAACTTGTTCCGTGCTTTCGAGATGGAAAAGAAGGGTTGGCTGCTGATTGATCCGGGTTCAGCCGCAGGCCTGGACGGTTCTATGGCTAAAGCCGTTGAGCGTGGTGAAAACTGGTTCGGCTACTACTGGTCACCAACCTCTATGATTGGTAAATACAAAATGGTTCCGGTTGATTTCGGAATCCCTTTCGCGGGTCGTGATAACTGGGACAACTGCATAGTAAAACCTGAGCAGGATTGTGCTGATCCAAAGCCTTCAGCCTGGACCAAGTCTGAAGTCAATACCGTAATAACTGACAGTTTCGCCAAGAGAGGTGGCGCTGCAATTGACTACTTGCGGGATCGAGTATACCCGGGCGCAATTATGAACGGTATGCTGGTATATATGTCTGAAAACCAGGCTGGCGGTGAAGACGCGGCAATTGAGTATCTGTTAAAACATGAAGATGTCTGGACAAAGTGGGTGTCTTCAGGCGTTGCTGCCAAGGTAAAAGCCTCCCTCTGATTATATTTTTTGAGGGAATATTTACACGGAACTGCTGACAATCTGTTTCAGCAGTTCCGTGTTTTAATTGGTTGCGGTTTTACCTGAATGGTGAACTGTTACTTTTTATTACAAAAACAATAGGTATTGCAATGGAGTGGCTGGACGAATTTCCAACACTGGGCCGTCAGGATTTGCGTGATCTGAAAAAAGCAATTGATTTGAGCTTTCGTGAATTTTCTCGCGCATACGGCGATGGGATCGAGACTTTTTTTGATCCCTTGCTCTATTTCCTCGTCTGGCTGGAAAAACTACTGATCAATACCCCTTGGCCTATAATAATTTTCGTGGTTGCCGTCCTGGCCTGGATTGGTGCTCGCAGCTGGATAGTGGTGGGTGGAACCATCGCCTGCTTCCTAGTGATCGGCTATTTCGGTATGTGGGAAGACACAATGGCAACACTGGCCATCATCTCTGTTGCGACACTTTTATGTATCGCAGTAGGTATTCCGCTGGGGATATTGATGTCGCGCTCTAGTCGCGCGCAAGCCATTGTGACACCTGTTCTGGATGTGATGCAGACTATCCCGAGTTTTGTATACCTGATTCCCATAATTATGCTGCTTGGTATCGGAAAGGTTCCGGGCCTGCTGGCGGTATGTATTTACGCGATGCCGCCCATTGTACGCCTGACAAATCTTGGGATTCGGCTGGTGGACAAGGAAGTACTTGAAGCCGCGGAAGCTTTTGGAGCAAGCGACAGACAGAAACTGTTCGGTGTTCAAATCCCTTTGGCGTTGCCAAATATATTTGCCGGTGTGAACCAGACCATCATGATGGCTCTGGCGATGGTGGTTATAGCTTCCATGATAGGTGTGCCCGGCCTGGGTCGTCCTGTACTCCGTGCGATTAATAATCAATATCTGGCGCTTGGTTTGATGAACGGTCTTGCGATTGTTGCACTGGCCATCATTTTCGACCGGGTCTCACAAAAATTCGGTGCTCGACTTCAAAAGCATCGGGAAAGTGGGCACGGTGCCTGATAACAATGTTTCTACAATAGATAAAGACACAACGCTTGACACGAAGGTCGCGATCCGGAACCTGTACAAGATTTTCGGCTCCAACCCTTCCGCAATGGTGGACCGAGTCGAAAAGGGGATGTCAAAGAAGGATCTGCTTGAAAAGCACGGTCATGTACTCGCGCTGACGGATGTAAATATAGATATTCCACCCCGCAGAATTCAGGTAATCATGGGCCTCTCAGGTTCAGGTAAATCCACTCTGATCAGGCACGTCAACCGGTTAATCGAGCCTACCACAGGAGAGATCGTAGTCGATGGCCAAAACGTTCTGGAGATGAATCAGAATGAGTTAAGGGAGTTTCGGCGACACAGGGCTTCAATGGTGTTTCAAAGATTTGCACTGCTTCCTCATCACACTGTTGCTGATAATGTTGCCTATGGTCTGACTATACAGCATATTCCAAAGAATGAAGCGCTTGAGAGCAGTCACAGGTGGATTGATCGTGTCGGACTTGCAGGATATGAAAACCATTACCCTGATCAGCTTTCCGGCGGCATGCAGCAGCGAGTTGGCCTGGCACGTGCTCTTGCCACAGATGCCGAAATCCTGTTGATGGATGAAGCATTCTCTGCTCTGGATCCATTGATCCGCACAGATATGCAGGATATTCTGCTGGGACTGCAGGATGAACTGCACAAGACTATTCTTTTTATCACACATGATCTGGACGAGGCTCTGCGCATCGGTGACAACATCGCCATCCTGCGGGATGGTGCAATTGTTCAGAAAGGAACTCCGCAAGAGATAATATTGAATCCTGCTGATGAATATGTGTCTGATTTTATAAAGGATATAAATCGGGGCAGAGTCGTGGAAGTTGGATCTGTAATGGATGACACAAAACCGGAAAGCGGTCCAACGATTGATCGATTTGTGGTGGTTGATGACGCGCTTCAAGTGCTTTCAAAAGCCGGCACCAAAAAAGCAATAGTCACTGAAAATGAGAAGCCTGTAGGTTCAGTCGGTTTGGATGCGCTGATAGCAGCTGTTGCCAAACCAAAAGTAGGCACAGCTCGCAGCGGCACATATCGTTAGTGTGATTTCAGTTTATTCGTAAAAGTACCATTTCTCTCATCAATTCCGCATTTCTTCAAAAAAACACTGTGTGTAAAAAAAGTGCTGATCAGATCAATATTCCGTATTTGGTGATATTGAGTTGTGATATATTACTGGTTTTAGCGCTCAAAAAGATATGGTATTCCTTTTGGATAGAATAAATTTTTCCAAAGTAATTCTAGATAACCACGAATCAAATAATTATCATTTCTATGCAGTAATTGTTCTCGCTCTATTCGAAACAGCTTGGGAAGTTTGTACCAAGGCACATCCGGTTTGTTATGATGCAAAGCGTGATAATTGTTGTAAAGGTACAAAATACCAAATAAGTGTTCTGCTTCGAGTATAGCGCTGCGGCCCTGCCAATCCGGATGACTTCTGTGTTCGGCGAAAGAACGCAGCAGTGTAAGCGATGTTCCGGGATAGACGAACAGCAAAAGATATTCCCAGAATGGGATGCCGCATACTCCGATAATCCAGCTCATTGTCAGCGCGATTCCCAGAAGATGCCGGATCCAAGCTTGCAGATTTCTATGATCTCCGCGCACAAGACGTTGTGCTTCTTCATACCAGAAATATGGAATTATCCAGAATGGATACAGCAGCAACCGTCCGGCAAGGGTGTGAAAAATCCAATAACTCCACTGCCTTGCACGAGGCAAGGTATGCCAGCGCTGTTCAGACAAATAGTACGATTCCGGATCAAGTTCAGGATCAGTTAAATTTTGGTTGATATGATGTTGGGTATGAGTTTGCGCATAAAGTCGAAAAGGCAGATACAAATCCAGACTGGGCAGCACAAGCAGTTCATTGAGTTGTGCAGAAGTAGTTGGGTGCATGTGAACTGCTTCATGCCGCAATGAGCCGTGCCAGGCCACAACGTAACCTCCAATGACAAAAACAAACCATCCCGGCAAACTGTGATAAAACCAGGTGGCAACACCAAATAAAGCGTAAATCAAAACAGCCAACAAAATGGTGAGCCATTCAGGCTTCAGGCGTGAAATCATAAATCCTCAATCGATTCTCGTTCCATATCCATTATACAATCATAAGCATTTTCCGAAAGAATCTGTATATCTTCAAGAAACAATTCTTCTCCCAATAATTTGAATTCCGGTTCCTCAAATCCATTCTTTAAAGCATTCCGGAAGAGTTCCAGCGATTCAGTCGAAGTTTCTTTTTCCGTCACAAAAGCCGGGGACGGAGCCGGAGGAGATAAGGTTAAAATTCGGCAATCCTTCAACGTATCCGGAGCATACTTTTCCAGCAAACTCCAGGTCAATCCGTCAATTGAAGCCAGGTCCGCTTGTTTCTGCGCAATGTACGATATACTTTCCCGATGTCCACCGCTGACTGAAACTTCGCTGAAAAACGGTGTTTCATTTGTCAATGGGGTTACCATTGAACGTAGAATGTTAAATCCGGAGTGCGATGATTTGGCGTTAATTACTACTTTGCTGCCTCGGGCATCTTCAAGTTTTTGCCATTTGCATTGCTGATGCACCACAATCACGCTCAGATATTCCGGACCTTTGAAGTATGGAGTCCGGTATAGCGGTGTGGCAATCACCGTGAAGCGTCCAGCATACTCATGTGTCAGTGGATAACCACAGATTTGCCCGAATAATAATTCCTTTTGATAAATCCACTCTCCTCGAAATAATGAGTTCGGGACATCATTAATACCTTCCTTCCGGAAAGAATCAGCCAACCCATTCCACAATGAGTCCGTCTGAGTTTTTGTTTCCGGTAAATCATACAGCGGCAGTGTCGCATACGGAAAAGTCATTTCAGTCATATTGCAATTCCCGGATTTTCCTTCCATTTTTCCACAAATGCCAGCAATTCTTCCTTTCTTGAGTGTTCCAACGGAGGCAGCTGATAATCAGCAAGGGCCTGTTTCCAGATTTTGTTGGCGCGCTGAAAGGAGTCAAGACTGCCGTTTTTCTGCCAACGGTTTGGATTTTATTATCCTGGAAATACTGCTTTTTTCCGCAAAGCAGCTAATGTTTCAAAGGCAAAGCGGCGACAATGTGTACACGGGGTTGTTCTCCGCCATTCATTGCAGTGTGGTAGCCGCGAGTGTCTGTGAAATAAACTGAACCGTCTGCCGGCAAATGCGTGACATGATGATTCACAACAAATAGCGATCCCGGATTAGTAATGATCGGAATGTGAAGTCGTGGCTCAGGATCACGGTGCCATGAATTATTTTTGTAAGTGTTTAGCACTAAGGCACGCATACGTCCAATCGGAAAACGCCGGCTAAGCTGTTGATGGAGAGTTTCAAAATAAGTTCCCTCAATCTCCGGACACAGCTCTGAAAACGCGAATTCGTCAACAAGTTCATCACGTACCACTTCCTCGTATGTTTCATCCGGACGTAAATAGTATCGGCCAATCAAATCTGTCTCTGTAGGTGTATTTACACCGGGACGACGTGTTATTGGGATCGACATAAAACCATCTCCAACATCGAGAATATGTTTTTTAGCATCTTCAAAAGCTTCTTGTAACTTTATAATGTCAAAACTGATCTTCAATTTTTGAATTCCCGGTCCTGGAAAAAATCCGGCTACAGTGTCAGTCACTCGATTTTCAGCCAGCCATGATTTCATTAATGCCTGATCTTGTTCAATACTGTCAAATTGTTCAGGTAAAGATGTAACTGAAGTCATAAGTCAAAATTCATTGTTGTTCATTAAAATTAAAAAGAGATTTTATGTGAGCATTTTAAATCATAACATTTCCATCTCATAAGGATAACTGGATTGCCGTTCCACGCCTTTCTCTGTTACCACAACCTGTTCTTCCAGTTTAACACCTTCACGTCCTCCTTCTGCGCCGATGAAGGATTCCACACATAGCACCATCCCGGGTTCGATGATGCCGTCATATCCTTTTGATTCAAATTCCTGCCAGTGCTTAATGTTGGGGTATTCGTCTGCCAGTCCTACACCGTGAATCAGGCTGGAATATCGATGAGAGAGAAATTCATCTGGAATCGGCCAGCAT
Source organism: SAR324 cluster bacterium REDSEA-S27_B3 (assembly GCA_001627865.1). Classification (GTDB taxonomy): domain Bacteria; phylum SAR324; class SAR324; order SAR324; family NAC60-12; genus Arctic96AD-7. Next base: position 54,499 of record LUQO01000005.1, on the reverse strand, counting down.
TTTTCTGAAACTTCACGGAAGCTCATTCCTGCTTTCAGCACAGAGATATTGTGTTGAATCTGTTCGTATGCTTTTGAAAAAAGACGGCGCTGTTCGTCACTGGGCTTGTCTCCGCAAACCCATGCACGGGAAAAATCTGAGCAGTAACCATAAGGTCCGATCAGGTCGGTGTCAAAACTGACCATATCATTTTTTTCAATCGTCCGCATCGAACATTCCCGAAACCAGGGATTGGTGCGGGGCCCGGAAGAAAGCAGACGGGTTTCGATCCATTCTCCCCCAAGTCGGATGTTGGTTTCATGCAATTTAGCCCAAAGCGCGTTTTCGGTAATTCCCGGTTGGAGTGCGTCTCGCATGGCTTGAACACTGGCTTCACAGACATCCATCGAGGCCTGCATCAGTACCAGTTCTTCTTCAGATTTAACTGCACGTGCTGTTTCTGTGATTTGTTCACCTTCGACAAGTTCCAGACCACATTCTCGTAGAGCGTCACATCCAATATGTGAAAGACAGTCTATTGCAAGTCGCCGATTCCCACCACCATGATTTTTCATCAAATCCACAATTTGCGCGGAGAACTCTTTGACAAAATCCTCTGCACGAGTTCCAGCACCAAAAAAATAGAATGATGGCATCGAACGGTATTCGTCAATGGTTGGTATATCCTCTGCCAGATGCGGATGGTTTGCATAATCAAACAGAATTACCGGTCCGTCCAGTGAGACAAATACGCAACGGGTTTCGTAGTGAGAGCACCAGACCTGCATATTGGTGGCATCCACAGCATAACGTGTGTTGATTTGATTAAAGAGCAGTAAGCCGGCAACATCATGTTCTTCCATTTTTTTGCGCAGGCGTTGTAAGCGATAACGCCGCACAACATCCAGATCAACCGGCGCCTGGGAAAATTCCATTGCGCCATGCTGACGTGCTTCCTGTTTTGCCTTTACTGCTTGAACGGAATTTAATGTCATGTTTTTCTAAGAATGATGGTTCAATAAAAAGAATAGATGTCATTCCCGCGAATGCGGGAATCCAAAAACTCGTAAGTATCTGAAATAATGGAATTCTCTCTCGTGTAGATAACTAATGAGGTCGTTATTTTGACTTTTTTCAACTTCATCATTAATCATTCACATCTACAGGTTTCAGTAACCACACAATTTATTGATTACCTGATTCAATTGATTCCTCATTTAGTTAGTTTGTGGCAAGTCCTCATCTCCGGGAGGAACCCGATGTATGCCACACATTCTGTCAGCCACCCAATTATGGTAGCGATGCAAAGGTTCTTCGAAATGGTAGCACATGCGCCCGCCCTGAAAGGCTGTGTTGCTCAGGCCGGCCTGCACCCGCTCGACGATACCCAAATCCTGAGTATTGACCATGTCCCAGAATGTCACCAACTCACCAAACATGGCTTGATGCCATTCGTTGTCCAATGTTCCCGGAGGTATCAACAGGAATGTCCGTTCCAAAGTTTGATCAGCATTAATAGGATCGGTAATCAAACAAAAGGCATGGTTCGGCAGCAATGTGATTGCTACATTGGGAAAAATCCAAATGTGATACGCGGCTTGCTGATGTTGTTCCTCCAATCCTTCTGCCGCTGGAAGATTCAACCAGACTGAATCCACATCCCTTGAGATAGGAGTTGTCAGCATTCCTGTATACATTCCCGGACCCTGGCAGCGGTGATGATCTTCAATCCGGGAGACATTTGAAAGTTCCGGATGTACAAAAGGCAGGTGATAATATTCCATGAAATTTTCTGCCACCAACTTGTAATTTGAAGCAACGTCATAATTTTTCTGACTGGCTATTGTCCAATGTTCCAGACCGTGAGATTGAAATTTTTCCGGCAAATCACCAAGCCATTCTTCAAAACCGCTTGAAACGTCAGTTTCTGTAGCGTCATCAGCAGCTTCCGCGCTTAAATTTACGAAAACTAAAAATCCCCAACTGCGCACCGCTATCGGATATAGTCCGTAATCCCTTTTGTCAAATTGGCCAGCGTCCAGCATCTCAGTGACAGCGCCGACGGTTTTCTCGTTTTTAAACATTGGTGTCCCCAGACATTTGCCGTCCAGCCCATAGACCCAGGCATGATAAGGACAACGAATGCTTTTGCTATTGCAGCTTTCAAACAGAAGTTTTGAACCACGATGACGGCATACATTATAAAACGCCCCCAGTTTGCTTTTTTTGTCGCGTACGACCAAAATTGAACGACCGGCCACATCAGTAACAAGAATATCACCAGGTTTGCTTACCTGGGGCAGACAGCCTACTGCAACCCAACCCATGGCAAAAACTTTTTCCTGCTCCAGTGCAAAGAAATCTGGTGCAGTATAAGCATCCGGAATTAAAGTTGAAGCCTGATCAACAGGCAAGCGGCTCAGATTGTATGTTTCCGGTTTGGTAAAAGATTCGGTTGGAAGTCTTTGTTGATTAAATGAATTCATTGGCTCTTTTCAATTTTCCTCAAACGGAGATTCAACAGTTGACTGAAATTGTGCCTCATAATGTTTTTTTAGCCGGTTTGCTGCAGAAACGGTGTTGCGCATCAGACAGGAAACTGTTACCGGGCCTACTCCCCCGGGGACAGGTGTGATCCATCCGGCAGTCTTGGAGCACGATTCAAAATCGCTGTCTCCAACAATTTTGCTTTTTCCCTGATCATCCGTGACTCTGTTGATACCAATGTCAATCAATGTGGCGCCTGATTTAAGCATACTGCCTGTGATAAGATTTGGTTTGCCAACCGCCACAAATACTGCGTCAGCGCTTCTGGAATGTACCGCGACATCTTTTGTCATGTGATGGCAAACCGTTACTGTGGCCCCCTCAGCCATTAAAAGGAAGGCAATAGGTTTGCCGACAATTTCGGAGTGACCTATTACTACTACCTCCAAACCTTCGAGGTCCTGACCGGTGCGTCTTAATAATTCCACTGAAGCCATGGCGGTGCATGGACCAAGTTCCAGTTCATTGTAAACAATGTTGCCGATGGAAGCGGGGTGTAAGCCTTCCACATCCTTAAGCGGATGAATTGCTTTCTGCAGCGATTTTATAGGAATGTGTTCGGGGATAGGACGCTGCAGAATAATACCGGTTACCTTTGGATCAACATTGAAATTTGCGATTGCCGCAAGCAGTTCATTCAACGAAATTTCATCCGGAAATTGCTTTTCTTCAAATAAAATCCCTACCTGCTCAGCTTTCATGCGTTGATTCCTGATGTAAAGATCAACAGCGGGATTTTCTCCAACTTTTAAGGAGAGCAGCTTTGGTTCCCATCCGCTTTTTTTCAAGTCAGCAACTTTGCCTGTTACTTCGTTAAAAATATCCTGGGCGATCTCTTTGCCGTTTAGTATGTTCGCGTTCATGTTAGTTTTTTAGTTTGTGGGCAAACACGAAGCCCTATTTTTTGTTTGCTGCATCTATACCCAGAACTGTATGTCCTTTTCGGGCAAAAAACAAAGTGTCCCTGCCTTGCCCACAACCTAAATCCAGAACAGCCGAGCGGTCTTTAAGATAATTCTCGAAGAATTCAACAATTTCAGAAAATTGTTCTCCAAAGATATTCAGTCCTTTTTGATATTCTTTTCCGTAACCAACCATGCTTATTGACGCATGTATTCGCCTTTTGGATCAAACAGGGGTTTTTCCTGTAAAGTGGCAGAACAGCGTTCACCGAGAATTTCAATCGACCAGCCGTTTACTTCGTTCGCTATTTCCTTCGGCACATATCCCATTGCAACAGATACTCCGGAATTGTGAGCATAACCTCCGGATGTTACCATTCCTGTTACTTTATCTCTGAACCATATCGGCTCATCACGTATCACATCAGCGTCATTCGCCTTAACCAAAAAAGTACGCAGTCGCAAATCTCCTCCGTCTTGTTTTTCCTGAAATGCAGCGTTTTTGCCGATAAAATCAACTTCTTTGTTGAAGGCCACAAATGGGTTCAATCCCGCCTCCAAAGGACCGTAAACAGGGCGATATTCTGTTGCCCATGAACCATAGTTTTTTTCCAGACGCAAAGAATTTAAAGCACGCAGTCCAAACAAACGAATCCGAAATTCTTTACCTTCTTCCTGCAGAAGTCTCATCACATAACGCTGACTTTCCGCAGACATCCACAGTTCATAGCCCAGATCTCCGGTGAAACTAACTCGTCCCACCAGACAGGCAGCCATGCTGATGTTTAATTTGCGGATGTCCATAAAACGGAATGCCTCAGCGCTTACATCGGTGTCTGTTATTTTTGAAAGCAATTTACGTGAATCCGGACCGGCAATCGCCAAGCCCACTATGCTTGTTCCAAGAGCTTTTATTTCAACTTTTGCGGCATCTTTATTAGGATCATTTTGGGGAAGATGTTCCTCAAACCAGCGTAAATGAAATTCCTCAGCAATTCCTGAACCTGCAATAAAAAATTCATCACTTTCTCCGGACTTTCCTGGACCAAGATTTGTGAGGGTAAAATCTCCAATCAGTTTGCCATTCTGGTTAAGCATGGGAGCAAGTGTCATTCGTCCAGGTTTTGGAATACGGCATGCCAGCAGATAGTCTAGCCAGTCATGAGCTCCCTCTCCGACAACTGAATATTTAGCAAAACCGGATATTTCCATTAATCCGACACTTTCACGTACAGCACGTACTTCCTCTGAAACATGTGCAAAATCAGTGGAGCGACGCCATGAAAACTCTTCCTGCACACCTTCGGGAGCAAACCACAGCGGCACTTCCAAACCGAAAGCTTCACCCATTTGCGCGCCTTCCGCCATCATGCGGTCATAAACAGGAGTTGTCCGAAGCGGTCTTCCGGCTGTAAGTTCTTCATTGGGAAAGCGTATAGAAAAGCGACGGGAGTAGTTTTCCCGTACTTTGGCATTTGTGTAAGATAACGTTGCCCAATCACCAAAACGGCTGACATCCATTCCCCAAACATCAAATCCCGGATCGCCTTCGATCATCCAGTTGGCCAGTGCCAGACCTACACCGCCACCCTGGCTGAATCCGGCCATCACACCACACGCGCACCAGAATCCCGGAAGTCCTCGAACTGGCCCTATCAGAGGATTCCCGTCCGGAGCAAAAGTGAAAGGGCCGTTTATCACTTTTTTTATTCCGGCATTTTCAAACGCGGGAAAATGCTGGAAACCCACTTCAAGCGAAGGTGCAATGCGTTCCAAATCCGGAGGCAGTAAATCCAGTCCGAAATCCCACGGAGTTTCTTTGGGTGACCATGGTTTACAGGCATTTTCATAAGTTCCCATCAGCATCCCGTTTTGTTCCTGACGCAGATATAGTTCACCGTCAAAATCCACGGCATGAGGAATCTCGTGCCCATTTTGCTGATTAAAATCAATCACCTCCGGCATATCTTCAGTCATCAAGTACATGTGTTCCATTGCCAGAACAGGCAACTCCAGACCGACCATTCGCCCAACTTCACGTGCCCATAGTCCTCCGGCATTGACCACATGTTCAGCATGAATTTCGTGTTTTTGTCCGGAGCTTCCTGATTCCATGGTTACAAGCCAGCCTCCCTGCTGATCCACTTGGATTTTAGTTACTTTTGTTTGTTCATGTATTTCAGCGCCCTGTTTTTTCGCGGCTTTGGCATAAGCCCATGTTGTTCCGCTTGGATCCAGATGACCTTCATTTACATCGTGCATTGCTCCCACAAAATGATCCGGATTGATCAAGGGCATTATTTCGGCTGCTTCTATGGGACTGATAATTTCTGTTTCCATGCCTAGATATTTACCCTTGGCATGCATGCTTTTAAGCCAGTCAAAACGTTCCTGTGTTGCTGCCAGCATGATACCGCCGGTCATGTGCATACCAATGTCCTGTCCTGAAATTTCTTCAATTTCCTTGTAAATATTTATGGTGTACAACTGCAGTGTTGCTACATTTGGGTCGCCGTTTATAGTGTGCATTCCGCCCGCGGCATGCCATGTTGAACCGCTTGTTAATTCAGAACGCTCCAGAAGCACCAGGTCTTTCCAGCCCAGTTTGGTCAGATGATACATTACACTGCAGCCCACCACTCCACCGCCGATGATGACTGCCCGAAAATGAGATTTCATAAGAGGAATTTAATTTCTACAGGAAAGATGAATGATGATCTGGATTTAGTGTAAAGAAGGGATTGATGAAGATTATTAAATGATATAACTTTGAATTTCAGTCATTTCTCAGGATTTTATATTGAGACGATCCATTACTTTAATGCTTCATTTTATAAGAATTTGCAATATAAAAACAGTAAACAGTTTTTATAAGTTTGATAAGTTATGCTTATGATAATTCATGTCATGATCTGGAAATAGTATACTATACTACTGCTTTTAGTTCCTGATGCAGCATTGAGAAAACAATAAATCCAGGAGGATAGGAATATATTGAATTGAAGGGAATAACTGAAAAAACTAAAGTATAATTCGTGGGGTCTCAGTTTTACAGTAGTTTATTCACCTCGAATTGAACAGACGATGGTGACTGTGCGGGGACTAAAGATTCCAAGTGATAAAGCTGTGTAAGTGCTTTGCATCATTGTGTTGTACACTCGAACTTCGTAAACTCGGCCTTGAGGACAGAGATCATAAACTTCGTATTTTTTTTCACCAACCAGCCCCCAAAACCAAAATATCTCTTCATTTGTGATGACTGTTTTTGAGGGGAATTCTGAAGGATAACGTACCTGAACTTTGCAGGCGGAAAGGAGTATAATCATAATTAAAACGAGGAAGTAAAAAAGAAATTGTGTACGGATCATTTCAGTAATTTCTATTATGAATAATTTAATTTTATTCAGTATTTTCAAAAAACGTGTGGTCAAGTAGTGATTCACCGGAATAAAGAAACTTTGCTGAAAAACATCCGGACTTAAAAATCATTGGAGTAAATAACCTGTCGCCTTCCCATGTTGCCAGCTCAGTCAGTGAGTTTTTTGGAACCCATTCAAGTTTTCCTTCAGGACAGTGTGCTGATAGTGTTCCGGAAAAGCTGGTTGAGTAAAAAACAAAGACATGCCACTCATCACCAAATGGTGAGTCACCATTGTCAGGAAAAGAAAGTACAGCCTTCAGTTCATGGTCCTTTATTTGCAGACCAGTTTCTTCCAGCATTTCCCTGATTGCGGTTTCATAAGGAGCTTCATTTGGTTCAACTTTTCCGCCAGGGGCTAACCAGAGCCCCTGATGTTCATCCTGCTTGTCACGGTGGATCATCAGCACTTGCTCCTGATCGTTTTCAATGTAAACAAGTACACCTAATTTCACAGCATTAACTCAACAATTATGATTCAGACAAATAATGAATTGAATACGATTTTGAAACGCATTTCGAATGATCAAGACAACAGACTGAACCTCTATGAAAACGATGAAACGGCTGTTTTGCCATACGAGCTGGGGCATCAAGCACCTGTTATTCGCGGACGAATGCCCGGGCTGGAAGCTGTGTATGACCGCTTTGCTCGAACTTTTGGACAGACTTTTTCACATCATGTCAGACGCCATGTAACCATTACAAGACGTGCGACTGAGTTGGTCAGTTTCCGGGATTATCTTGAAGCAATTTCAACTCCGGCTTCAATGACAATTTTTGGAATGAATCCTCTGCAGGGACATTCCTTGTTTGTTTTTGAACATCATCTGGTTCACATCCTGATCGATCTGTTATTTGGGGGAAACGGCTGGTTTGAAAATCCACCTCCGAAACGTGAATTTACAGGTATTGAAATAAGGATGCTTACCAAAGTTGTGTACAGCGCACTCGATGATCTCGGTAAAGCCTGGAAAAGATTGACTCCCCTGGAACCATATTTTGAACGTATTGAGGTCAATCCGAAATTTACGGCCATTGTTCCACAGGAAGAAGTGGTGGCAAGTACAACATTTGATGTTGAAATCAACCGTGTCCCTTATACAATGAGTTTTTGTCTTCCTTATTCAATGCTCGATCCTGTACGCACAAGACTTGAGGCAGGAAAATCAAGTTATGATGAGGAGGTAAATGCCATCAATGTTAGTCGACTTGAGGAAAATCTGCGCAACTCAAAAATTAATGTCAAAGTTGCTCTTGGAGAAGCCCGCATGACACTTCGGCATTTTCTAAGCTTGAAATCAGGTGATCGAATACTACTTGATCAGGATCAGGAAAAACCTCTAAAGGTGCTTGTACAGGACAAACTAAAATATCTGGCTACTCAAGGTGCTTACAAAGGAAAGAACGCAGTTCAGATCACAGAGATTATTGAACCTCCACAAAGATTCTCTGATTTACTGGATCAGCCGACAGAAGATTCTGATCAGGATTCCTGATTTCCCCGTGTTACTTATTTACACGGATGCGTAAATCTTTGCCGGTCCGGAACACAGGAAGTTGTTTTTGATTTACTTCCACTGTTTCTCCAGTTTTAGGATTCCTTCCGGTGTAACCCTTATATTTCTTCAAATTAAAAGAACCAAATCCTCGGATTTCCACTTTATCATTGACTTTGAGAGCATATTTGATGCGGTCAAAAAAGATGCGCACAATCTTGTCCGTTAACTTCGGGCTATGACCGGTACGTTCCGCCAGTTCTTCGATCAATTCTGATTTGTTCATAACTCCCTTTAAACTCGGTTTAGGGTTGAAAATTATAAGTTGTACTATAGATATGTATCAATCCCAATTCTTCTATGCAAACAAACAGGGTTATGTAAAGTTAGGTTAACAGGAAAAAATTTCAAGTGATTCATGAATTTTTTTTAAATTTCCTGAATTTGCAACTCCCTTCTGTAATGATCAAAGAGTGTTGACTTGGAAAGCATTCCTAAAAATTTTTCTCCCTCCACAACAGGTAATGACCAGGCTTTAGAAGTTTCAAACTTGTTTAATGCCGCACTGATCGGCTCATGAAGATTTATCACAGGCAATGATCGCATGACAGAGCCCATCGTGACCAGTTCGTACAAACTTGTGTCAAAAAGGTGAGGACGTATGTCATCAAGAAATACTACTCCAACACATTGCTGCTCATTGTTCAGCACAGGGAAATAGTTGCGATGTGATTTCTTAAATTCGTCAACAAAATCCTTGAGAAGCAAATCTTCACGAATTGTGATGAAATCTTTATCCAGTATGTCCACAATATTCAGATGATGCAGCAGGTATCTATCCGTACCACGCCGGATTAAACTTCCCTGTTTAATCAAAGCCTGTGTGTAAACAGATCCTTTTTCAAAAAATGAACTTATAACCATGGCGCTGCTGGCAGTCAGCATTAGCGGTAAAATCATTGAATATCCACGTGTTGATTCCATAACCAGAAATATACCGGTCAATGGGCCATGCATGACTCCCGCGACCATTCCAGCCATGCCTGCCAAAGCAAAAGCAGCATCCTCTGCGACACCATCCAGCGGCAGCAAATGCAATATCATGCCAAAAGCCAAACCTACACCGCTTCCAATCACAAGGCTTGGCGCAAACACACCTCCTATTCCGCCGCTGCCCAGAGTAATACCACAGGCAAGGAACTTGAGCAGCACAAACAACAGTACAAAGCCCAGTTCCGGTCGAATGATGTCAGTTAGAAATGACTGTGTGGTTGCATATCCTTCAGACAAAACTTCCGGCATAAAAAATCCAATTGTACCAACGGCTAAACCGCCGATTGCCGCTCGTAACCAAAAAATATGAGATATTTTTGAAAAAGTTTTTTCCCAGAATTGAAGGCTCCTTGCAAACAAAATTGAGATAACTCCTGTTAAGGCGCCAAGAACAAAGCAGGCAAGCAGGGAGGTGATGGAAAAACCGGCAATTTCCTGATAAAAGGCGATTTTATTTCCCATTAAAAAGCGGCTGATTTCTGTCGCTGAAACTGCGGCAATGATAGTAGGCAAAATGGTTAAATATGTCCATTCACCAATTATTATTTCCAATGAAAAAATTAATCCCGTAAGCGGCGCATTAAAAATACCCGCAACCGCGCCTGCTGCACCATAACCCACAAGCAGTTTTTTGTGACGCTCATTCATGTCTATATATCGCCCAAGGGCTGAACCAATGGCGCCGCCGATACTCACAATAGGACCCTCCAAGCCTGTTGATCCTCCACTGCCTACTGTCAGTAAACTGCCGATGAAACGTGAATGAATCATGCGTCTCTTCAAAGTTTCTGAACCCATTGCAATTGCCTTGATCACATCAGAAACACCATGAGCTGCAGAATCACGTATTATTGAGCGCACCAAAAAAACCGCAATGCCTGCCCCTAAAGCAGGGAAAAAAATAGCACGCCAACCTAATTCTAATTCTGTGATAAACAGTCTTAATGAATGGACACTCCAGTTAAGTGCAACCGCGAAAATACCACAGATCAGGCCGATAACAAGAGCCGCAGTCATCATTACCAGAGATTCTCTCGCTGAGACTGCCTGGAAGCGTGACAGCAGATCAGTGTCAGATCCAGCAAAACTTTTTGGAAGGAAAAGCTTAAGCTGTTTCTGCCAGAGTTTTTTCAAATTGTTCAACTAAAATTTCTAATGAAGGTGAGTTGTTGAGTAATTCATTCAGTTTTGAATTGCCAAGCAAACGAGCCAGTTGAGAAAGCAACAGCAGGTGATGATGGGAATCTGTGCTCAAAAGCACAAATGCCGTAAAGACAGGCAGCCCGTCCGGAGCTTTAAAATCCAATGGAGTCCGCAAAAAAAATGCTCCAACCATTGATTGCGTTATTTGCTGACCCAGAGGTGTTTTTGGATGAGGTATAGCAAAACCGTTGCCAATTCCGGTAGAAGAAATTTTTTCTCGTTGCAGCAGTTGTTCGGCTAATGAGTCTGAAACAGAACGAGACAATTCCATGCGGGAAGAAACTTCCTGAAACAGTATTTCAATAGAATCGGCAGGAACATCATGAAAAACTTTTCCTGCCTTGAGAGCTTCCACCAGCAGGAACTGTGAGGTTTTAACATCCTGTTTTCTCTTTTGCTTATTAAGTAAATGTTCTTCAAGGTGGATGTGCTTTGATTCTGCCCAGGAAAAAAGAGTGGACTGTTTGAAGTAATATTTCCCACGGCGAACGATACAAGGGATGTCCCCCTGGCGTATCCAGCGATAAATGGTTGCCTCCGGAACATGCAGCAATTGAACTACATCTGATACCATCAACCATTTAGCCATTACTAACTCCAACAAACAGGTAGAAAAAAATAGTTATTCGGAAACACATTTTAACAATATTTGCAAAATTTGTGAATAATCAGTACTGATAAAATTAATCTGTGATCGATATTTGGATACAATTTGCTGAAATGAGTTGGATGATAGTTTTAATAGCTGAAAAACAAATTGCCAATATACAAGAAATACATTAGAATTTAGTTCTTTCCTGACACATGCTGAGATTGTTACTGCAAAACACTTCTTATGGCTGGGGGTGCGCAATCGAAAATTTCGAACCGTGTCAGATCCTAGCGGAAGCAGCACTAAGATTTCGGAGATGTGCCGCATTCCTCAGCCACTCTTCTAAAAAAAGGGATTCCCTTCATGTCTTATGTAGTTCTTGCGCGAAAGCTGCGACCCTCACGCTTTGACGATCTGATTGGTCAGGAAACAGCAGCTCAAACCCTGCGCAACGCAGTAATCTCTGACAGAGTGGCTCATGCTTTTTTGTTCGCAGGATCACGTGGAGTTGGCAAAACCAGTGCGGCAAGGATATTGACACGTGCACTAAATTGCCTAAATCCTGACAATGGGGATCCGTGTAATACTTGTGAAAACTGCCTTGAGATCAATCAGAACGCGTCTCCTGACGTGTATGAAATTGATGCCGCGTCCAACCGTGGGATAGAAAATATACGCGAACTGCGAGAAAATGTGAATTATGTGCCGGCAAGATGCCGTTATAAAGTTTACATAATTGATGAAGCACACATGCTGACCCTTGAGTCTTTTAACGCGCTCTTAAAAACTCTGGAGGAACCGCCTGCACACGTTAAATTTATCTTCGCAACCACCGATCCCTATAAAGTTCCCGCGACCATTATTTCTCGTTGTCAGCGCTATGATTTTTTACGAATACCGATAAAAAAAATGGCAGATTTTCTGGAGAAAGTTGTGGCGGATGAAAGTCTGGAGCTCTCAAGAAAGGCTCTGGAAATGATTGCACGTAACTCTGTCGGAGGAATGAGGGACGCGCTTACTGCAATTGATCAAATTCTCAGTTTTACCGGTACATCTGCCACTGACCAGAAAGTAGCCCAGATTCTTGGGATTTTAGATAGTGAGTCCCGCTTTGCCTTCATAGAGGCAATTCTGAAAAAAAATGCTGCTGAGGCTCTGCAATATTTTCAAAAACTTCAGGAACATGGACATGATGTACATGATATTTTGTCAGATTTATTGCAAACAATTAAAACTGTTTCACTTGTGCGGACGCTTGGAACAAATCCAGCGTTGTTTCAGGAACTTTCCTCTGATGATCTGGAGGCATTTGCTTCTTTGGGAAAATTAGTAAGTGCAGATGAATTGCAACAGATTTTTCATGTGTTGCTTGATCTTGAAGAGCAGATGAAACGCAGCGCGCATACCAAAATATGTTTTGAAATGGCTATTTTGCAAATAGCCTCAATTGTACCTCTGGTAGGACTTCCGGAGATGATCAGAGAAATACAGAACATACGCGGAGGTAAACCAGTTGCCGACAGGTTTACACCGCGGTCAGAAGCAGAAAAAAAGGATAAAACGGATCAGACAGAAAATGAAAAGGCAAATTCAGAATCATTACAGCAGCAAATATCTACAGATGAACCATCAGTAAACACACCTCAAGCTGACGCATCAATGATCAAAAACTTGTTGCAGTCAGGGAAGAAAGAATCTGCTGGAGAAATACAGGGCGCAACGGATTTTAATGTTTCCGAACCGCAGATTGCGGAATTAAGTGATTATAATCCGGAGCAACTAAACGATTCACAAGTTGATCAGGAAATGGTTAATGTGATGGAACCACCGGCTCCTCAGGCAGATGACAAAGTTGCTGAAGATTCTCATCAGCAAATAGAAGGTGATACGGAGAGTTCGTATTCCCCAACCGAAGAAAAGAGGAGTTCGGACGCATTACAAAATACAGCACAGTTAAGTGAAAAACCTCCGGAGGAATGGTATCAGTTTTCCGAGGCGGTTCAAAAATATTCGTCAATACTGGCAAGTTATGTGAGAAATGCTGTCCCACAGAAATTGGATGGTTCCGATTTGAAACTGGTTTTTAAAAGTGAAAACTACGCGAAAATGCTGACTCAGCAACACATAGAGTTATTGGAAAAAGCTGTATCAGAAATTACAGGACATTCTGTCACAATTAAATGTGAGGATACTATCGCTGAGACATCGCGGCACACAATTGCTGAATATGAACAAATTCTTTTAGAGCATGAGAAAGAAGAAAAGCGCAAAAATGCCATGGAATTTCCATTAGTACAAGATATTCTTTCTGTATTTAAAAACAGTAAAATAACAAGTATTGAACTATCAGATGCTTGAGGAAATCAAAATAATTTGCTTGATTAAATAATGTGAACAATTAAAACGGAGTACGAAATGATTGATATGAATGAAATTATGAAAAAGGCGCAGGAACTTTCTGAAACAATGAAACAGCAGCAGGAAGAACTGGCTAAACAGACTTTTGATGTCTCTGTTGGCGGTGAGATGGTTAAGATGACTTTCAATGGAAAACAGGAGGCAAAAAGTATAGAAATTGATCCTGAAGTTGTTGATGTGGATGATATTGAAACACTCCAGGATTTGATCCTTTCTGCTGTCAATGAAGGACTAAGGAAAAGTCAGCAGAATATGCAGAATTCGCTTGGCCAGCAAATTGGGAAAATGACTGGAGGTATGGATTTTTCAAGCTTACTGAATCCAAAGTCATGACTCGTCAATTGTAAAGATGTATAGTTGGCGCCTGATCGAAGATGTTCCATGTTCCGGAAGTTTTAATATGGCTGCGGATCAGGTACTGCTGGACAATTTTTCTCATGATGAACAGCCGATTTTCAGACTATATGATTGGGAATGCCTGACTCTTTCACTTGGTCGAAATGAACAGCTTGATTCATTAATTGATTTGCAGGCTTGTCAGAGTCTTGCAATACCTGTTGTCCGGAGAATGACAGGTGGAAAAGCAGTTTTACATGGATTTGATCTTACATATTCTTTAACTGCAGGAGTTCTGGACAAGCAATTCCCTGGAGGTGTACTCGATAATTATCAATACCTTGCCAATGGATTTATGCTTTTTTTTAAGGAGTTGGGACTGAATCCGGAATTACACAAAAAATCCTCACTGAAGAAAAATCAGGAACCTCATATTTGTTTTGCTGAACCATCAGCTTATGAAATCTTAATTGAAGGCCGAAAAATAATCGGCAGCGCACAACGAGTAAGAATTATACGGCGAAAAAAGGCACAGTCAACGCGAGTGTTTTTGCAGCATGGTTCTATTTTACTCAAAGATTCTATTCCCCAGATTATGCAAATATTCCCATACGCTCGTGAGAAAAACCTGCGTCGTGAGATACATTCGCTTGAATCTGTTGGGATTTATCCAAAACATTCCAGAGTCGAATTGTGCAGGCTGCTGCTTGAATGTTTATGTAAAACTTTTCGGATCAAATGGAATAATTACAATTGGACAGGGAAAGAGTTGAAGTTGATAGCGGATTATGAAGAAGCATTTCAACCGCTGGAAATGCAGTTAGTATAACTGCATGAGCACTGATGAATAGTTGAAAAAATCAGTAGTATTCGTTTCTCATTTTAAATCAATCTGACAGAGTACATTCCAATTAATATCTTATAGCCATTTATACATCACCAGTGCGTCAACAAAACCATTTTTTGGGTGATCAAATGCTTTCGGGATTTTTCCAACCGTATCAAATCCATGTTTTTTCCATAACCTTATTGCCTGTTTATTGCTGGATATTACCAGGTTAAACTGCATTGCTTTAAAGCCAAGTTCTCTGGCAATGTTTTGAGAATGCTCACACATCATTGATCCCACACCTTTCCCTCTGGCTTCATTTCCAACCATATAACCGCAATTACAGACATGGCTTCCCCCACCGGGATTGTTTTGTTTCAAGTAATACGTTCCAAGCACAATTTGATTTTCTACACAGACAAAGGTTTTTTTCGGTAGAGTTATCCATAGATGATATGCTTCCTCTTTGCTTGTATTCCTTGGATATGGGTAGGTTTCACCAGCAGATACAATTTGGTGAAAAATTTTCCAAATCTGGTCAAAATCTTCTTTAACTGCCTCTCTGATTTCTGTCATCACCAAACCTTTTTTACATCAAATTGTGTGGATCCACATCAATCTGTATCAGTTCATTACGCATTGTTTTGGGAGGGTTTTCAAAAATTTGAGGTAATAAATGCAGAATTGGTTTTGCAGTGTCAGCTTTTAGCAGTAGCAGCCAGCGAAATCGGTTTCGCAATTTTTTCATTGGCGCTTCTACGGGGCCGATTATCTTAACATGAAGGAAACTAGCATGTTCAGGGTTTTTATCAATTGGTGTTTGTCTGCGATTTTTAATAATCACTTTGATTTTTTCATCTATTTCTCTTGCTAGTTTTTCAGCACGTTCTTCTAGAGGGCTGCTGCACAAAATCAGTGTTAATGAATTAAATGGTGGCATACTGAGATTTTTTCGCTGTTCAAGTTCCAGCTCACGAAACCGGACTGTGTCGTGCTCTTTTGAGCAAAGCAGGCTGTGATGACGAGGGTTGTGTGTTTGGATGAGTACCTCTCCAGGTTTATGCCCTCTCCCCGCACGACCGGCAACTTGAGTCAATAATTGAAAAGTCCTTTCACTTGCTCGGAAATCCGGAATGTTCAGCGACAAATCGGATAAAATTACACCGACCAGAGTCACTTCCGGAAAGTCATGGCCTTTGGTTACTAATTGGGTGCCGATAACAATATCCACCTCATGATTACGAATTCGCTCATGCATTTTTGAAAGGGCATATTTGCCATGCAACGTGTCACGATCCATTCTTAAAATTCGCGCGTCAGGAAAAAACATTCTTAGATTCTCTTCAACTTGTTCTGTTCCTGTGCCGATAATCAGTGGCTCCTGGTCACTTCCGCAATCCGGACATATCTGGTGTAGAGGTTTTACCAAATCACATTGATGGCAGCGTATTTGATTTGCACCTTGATGGTAAACCATACTCAAGCTGCAATTTGGACAGGTAGTAGTAGTTTCACATTTTGGACAGCAAACCAAAGGAGCAAAACCACGGCGATTCAAAAATAGAATACTTTGTTCTTTTTTTCGTAGTCTGAGACGCAGGGCTTCTACCAATTCACTGGCAAAATAAGGGCTACCCTTTTGGCATGTAACAGTTTTCATATCCAAGAGCCTGACATCCGGTAAAAATTCTTGATGGATACGGGAAGGGAGGCTTAAAAGTTTATATTTTCCAATATTTACATTGTTTGCGGATTCCAGAGAAGGTGTCGCGGAACCAAGCAAAACAGTCGCACCAGAAATAAATCCGCGATAAATAGCCACATCACGTCCGTGATAGCGTGGGCTCTCACTTTGCTTATAGGAAGTATCGTGTTCTTCATCGACCACGATCAGTCCTAAATTGTTCATGGGTGCAAATACAGCGCTGCGTGCTCCAATAACAATTGATGCCATTCCCTGATGTATTCTTGACCATTCATCAAACCGCTCACCATCATCCATGCCACTATGCAGTACCGCAACCTGATCTCCGAAACGAGAGCGAAAACGGTTGACAAGCTGTGGTGTAAGTGATATTTCAGGAACAAGAACAAGACATGATTTTCCTGTTGCCCGTGTTGTTTGTGCTGCATGAAGATAGATTTCCGTTTTTCCACTTCCTGTTACGCCTTCCAGTAAATAAGTGTGGTATAATCCATTTTTTATTGATTGTGAAACCTCTTCAAATACCGAATTTTGATGAGCATTCAACTCCAGGAAAGGCTCAATCTCCGGCAGTCCTCCATCTAAAAATCGGCGATAAACACGTTTTTCAAAAAATTCAATCAGACCTTCATGTTTAAGCTTATTTAATGCTTGTGCAGGAGTGTTGATTCTGCTTTGAATATCGCTCCAGCATATTTCAGGACTTTCGTTTAAAATTTCAAATATTTGCTGGCGTTTAGTTTTTCTTCGATTATCAGTTTTTTTTGTATTATCATCAGAGAGTAGTCTTACCCAGCGCTCCATTTTAGGTTTTGTTTTTTGACCCTCTAAAACCTGCTTTTTGTGAATATGCTGTTTTTCAATCCATTGCTGCATTATCAGCTGATCTTTTTTATCAGGACGACAATTTTGCCATTCCTGTTCAGTCCAGGATTGCTGACTGCAGATAAGAGCGGTCAGCTTTTTGTTTAGTTTGTCCAGTTCAGGGAGAGGGTTAGTTTGAGGGAAATATGCCGTACAGAGACGCAGGGAAAGTCCGCCGGGGATTGCGGCATTAAGCACTTCACCCCATCCGCAAAAATAATACTCGGAAGTCCACTTGGTAAATTTTAGGATTTCTGCAGAAAATAATGGTTTCTCATCAACAAGAGATTCAATATTTTTTAGTTCAGGAAATTTCGAATGCTCTTTTACACTTACAACTACACCGCCTTTTTTCTGTCTCCCAAATGGAACTAATACCTGCAATCCTGCTTCCGGAGTCTTTTCAAGTTTCTTTGGCCAACAATAATCAAAGCACTTTCGCATGGGTAAATTGAGAGCAACTTCAACGATCATCATTTATTTTGGTGCTGCCTTTAAGCAAATCAGTTGGCTCTCACCAGTGCTTTCCAGTCGATAGCTTCCCATCGCTACAGGCATAAACAAAGATTCTTCAGCATTCAGTACAATCGGTTTGCCTTTTAAAGGTGATACTTCAGCCTGACCACTGATGACAATTAGCAGATGATATTTACCGTCTAGCTGGTCCTTAAAAGAATTATTTGGTTCCAGACAAATTCTGTCAAATGCGAATTGCGGGAATTCATTAAATCGCTCCACTGCCAAGCCTGTTGATTTTTGGATACATTCAAGCTTAGGCGGATGATATACATCCGCTTGCATTTTGTTGATCGCTTCTTCTGTGTCCCAATGATTTTGTGTGAGAACTTTTTGGGCGAACATCAGTATCAGACGTTCGTAATGAGGTGTTTGAAATTCTATAACTTTTATGCCATGACGCAAAGAATGTATTTGCAGCACAGGAAAGCTGATAATTTCACCTACTTTTACCGGTAAATCGCCAACAAAATCGGAGGCATTTTCTCTCAATTCCAACTCCTGTGCCAGCATTTCTTTTGTGATTTGGTCTTGGGAATCATCTATCTGGCGACGTATTTTTTCATATTCTCCGACTGCTGATTTAAAATCATGAAGCAGCTTTGTCGTCCACTCATTACCATGATTTTGCTGATATTTTTCAATTTTTTCCGGACATAATCCTGCTTTAATAATTCCTGTTCCGGAAGGCCAGGCAGTATTATCGATTTCTGTAACCACATATACTTCCCATTTTTTTTCGTGCAACTCAAAATACAAATCTCCAACTGCTTCCTCAGCAACAGGATTAAGTGTTTTGAGCAAGATTAATGATTCAGAATGACCAGCGAGCATCTGTTTTTTAAAAAGAGTTAAAGCACAAGGCAGTTCAGTTTTCCCGAAATCGTCTGTAACTTTTACCACACCACGTTTTTCAACTCCGGTGTACCAGCCTTCGTATCCCCAGGGCTTTGGAATTTTAAGCACTTCAAGACGTAAAGGCTGTTTTGAATCAACAATAACCGCCTGTCTGTTTAATGCCACAGCATCCAGTAATGAATTTGGATTATTCTTGAATATTTCCAGAATTGTTTCCGGATCAATAACGTTTTTCCAGACGCATCCCCTCATTTCCAGAAGATTGTTTTGTAATTCGTTTTTTCTGTTGCAAAGTTCTATCTCTATTAATACCTGAAAAGAGACAGGTTCATTTTCTTCTGTCCATTGTTCAATTTGGTGATGATCAATCAATAACAGGAAATGCTGAATATCAGCTAAGTCATAATATGAAATTAGCTGTTCCGCAATTATGTCATTGTCCGGTATTTTTTTTCCCTGATATTTATGCAGATTGAGATGGGTAAACCAAACTTTTGATTCAGGCAAAAAGTCCAGCATTTGAGATGATTTTACACATGAAATCAAATCATGATTTGACAGGGTTTGTGGAGTCATGGGTCAATCATCAAGAAGATCAGGTAATAATCTGGCGTTTTGGAAAGCATTACTTGTTTGAGGCGAAATTGGATTCAGCAAATTTTTGAGGGTGATTCTTTCCTGTTCTGGAATTTCATAAGGAGTTACAAAATCAACTGTAAATTTGTTTTTTTTTGACTGATCAGATTGCTTAGCATCCATTATGCTTTTTTGCAATTTTTCTGCTGCAGCATGATTTGGATTAAGCATAGTAATATTGCTGAATCCCTCTTGAATAAAAGCCTGATGGAACAAATTTTCACGATAACTATAATGGGTGCAACCTAGAAATACTATTAAATGATCTGAGATATTTTGTTGCAGCTGCAGCAGGGCTTTTTTAACCCAGTGCTGAATGCTTTCATATACTTTTATACCTTCCGGATCATTTGATATTTCACTTGCCAAATCCGGACATGATTGTGCAATTATTTGTTTTTCTGCGATTCCATTCCTGAGAAGTTCTTGCTGAAAAGTTTTATTACTTATTGTAGTCGGTGTGCCAAAGATCAGAGCAGTTGATCGCGGTTTTTTTTTCAGGCTTCCCAATAGCATCCTGACACCAAGCGGTACAATTCCTTCTATTTTAACTGTTTTTTCCGCAGGAAGAAGCATATGTTCCAATAATACCGAGAGTGTACCACAGGCAACAAAAATACTGTCGGGTGAAAGCAAACGAGTTGTGTTGCGGATAATTTTATCAAATGTCTCAATTTGTTCGGTCCTTCCGGACATGCTATTGTATCCGCGGTCATCAGACGGCACAGAGTTTACATAAGTGATTTTTATATTTTCAGGTGGGAAATTAGAAAGTCCGGATTGCGCGTGATTCTCTAAG
This sequence comes from SAR324 cluster bacterium REDSEA-S27_B3, assembly GCA_001627865.1. Lineage (GTDB taxonomy): Bacteria > SAR324 > SAR324 > SAR324 > NAC60-12 > Arctic96AD-7. The sequence continues at coordinate 34,345 of LUQO01000005.1, read as the reverse complement.
AGATACATCAACCTGGCACAGACTGATAAACCTCCCAAACCAGAATCAGTGATGACTAGATGCATTAAGTGTAATAAAAGGTGGATGAAATGATTGAAACATCATTTCAACATATCCTGTGACCAGTCCAAATTCAATCTATATTGTCCTGATTCTTAAGAATTGCTGATTGATCTTAGAACAATTCTGAGAGTGAAAATTGTTTATAGAAGAAAGGAATATGGAGGGAATGCCTGCTGACATTTTGAAATGATAAATGTCAACAGGCACTATATTCTGTGCAATAATTTGATTTGACTTAGCTTTTTGGACTTAAACGTCTTTTATGCTGAGCTGTATTTTCCCCCGTCTGTCAACACCGGTTGCTTTAACTGTGACAACATCACCTTCTCGGCAAACATCTGTCACCTTTTCAACTCTGCCTTCTGCCAAATTTGAGATGTGAACAAGTCCTTCTGTTCCTGGAAAAACTTCCACGAATGCGCCAAAGTCCATCACTTTCTTTACAGGTCCGGTATAGGTCTCTCCAATTTCAATTGTTCTTGTCAGATTTTTTACTATTTCCAAAGCCTCATCAACAGCTTTATGGTTTCGGGACATTATTGAAACAATTCCGTCATCATCAATATTTATTTTCACTCCGGTTTGATCAACTATGTTTTTGATCATTTTCCCTCCGGGGCCTATTACAGTCCCGATTTTGTCTTGTGAGATTTTATGCGTTATAAATCGTGGGGCGTATGATGATAATCCTTCACGTGATTCTTTCAGGACTTCCCCCATTTTTCCCAGGATATGCAAACGCCCTTCACGTGCCTGCATCAAGGATTTTTCCACAATTTCACGACTGAGTCCCTTGATCTTTATATCCATCTGTAGTGCAGTGATACCACTTTCAGTACCAACAACTTTAAAATCCATGTCCCCAAGGTGATCTTCATCGCCTAGAATATCTGAAAGAATAACATGGTTTTTTCCGTCACTGATCAATCCCATTGCAATTCCCGCAGTGGCTTCTTTGAGCGGCACTCCGGCATCCATCATTGCCAATGATACCGCGCAAACGGTAGCCATTGAGGATGATCCGTTTGATTCAAGTATTTCTGAAACAAGTCGAATTGTGTAAGGAAATTCTGCTTTAGTAGGTACAATTGGGGTCAAGCCGCGTTCGGCAAGAGTCCCGTGACCGATTTCTCTTCGGCCAGGACCTCGTGGAGGACTAGTTTCTCCAACACTAAAACTGGGGAAGTTGTAGTGCAGCATGAATCTTTTGAAAGAAACACCTTCCAGTGAGTCTATCATTTTTTCATCTTCACGAGCACCCAATGTTGTAACAGCAAGGGCTTGTGTTTCTCCACGAGTGAATAATGCGGAACCATGAGTCCTCGGCAATACTTTTGTTTCACAGGTGATAGGCCTGATTTCTTCAGGTTTTCGTCCGTCAATGCGAATATTATCTTTAATCAGACGCGATCGCATTTCCTCTTTTTTAATATCTGAAAATATTTGACTGAACTCTTTTGATACATCAGCTTCAGGAGTTTCACCTAGAATTTCATTACTCATTTCATCATGTAAGGAAGCCAAGCTCTCATAGCGCTCCATCTTTTCTTTTATGCTTAATGCCTGTCGTAAACGTTCTGGTGTAACTGCTTCAACTTTATTTTTCAGTTCAATATCAACTTCGGGAACTTCTACCTCACGTTTTTTCTTGCCAACACTTTTCATCAATTCTTCCTGCATGGCAATTATGGGCTGAATTTGCTCATGACCATACCAAAGCGCATCCAGCATTACAGATTCACTGACATTATTTGCCTCACCTTCAACCATCAGTATTGCGTCTTTAGATGCTGCCATAAAAATGTTGAGGTCACTGTTCTCAAGCAATTCCGGACTTGGGTTAATTGTAAATTCCCCATCGATACGTCCCACTCTTACACCTCCAAGAGGGTTATAAAATGGAATGTCTGAAATTGCCAATGCTGCTGAGGCCCCGTTCATTGCGGCAACATCCGATGGATGAACTAAATCGTGACTCAAAACGGTTGCAACAATTAATGTGTCCGCCAAATAATTGTCTTCAAATGCTGGTCTGAGTGGACGATCAATAATTCGGGAAATTAGTGTTTCATGATCGGAAAGTCGTGCTTCTCGTTTTAGAAATCCTCCAGGGATTCGTCCGGAGGCATAGGCTTTTTCTACATAAAACACGGATAATGGGAAAAAATCTGATCCACTCCCTGATCCTTTAGCTGCAGTTGCAGCAACAAGTACTACTGTGTCACCATATGTTACTAAAACAGACCCATTTGCCTGTTTTGCCATTCTTCCTGTTTCCAGCTTTAAAGTTGCCGGTCCAAATTCTCTTTCTACTGTTTTCATTATTCTCCTGATATTCAACGTTCTATCGATTCATACATGTGGCAATGCCATTTTACGATGATTATTCACTACACTTAACCATAAGAAACATTCTGCATTAATTCTCTTCAAGTACCTGTAAAGCCGAAGGCTATGCAGATATATGAGATAATGCTTCTTGCAAAATCCTTGATACTTGTTTTAAGCAATTGATGGAAAGCAGGAAAAGGGAATGCAGAATGTGTAATACATAATGCGGGGGAATTGAAATGGAATATTGACGCATCAGCCAAATAATTCCATACTCAAAGAAGACCACCCCCCGTGGTTAAGTCCTCTGTGATGCTTAATGTGAGTCACTTGATACGTATTTTGAGCTGTTTTGAAACAGATGCATGACTATCACTACTTCTGTTTTTGAGATAATTCATGAAATTTCTTCGCTGTCCAACCAGTTTTAATAATCCACGTCTGGAACTAAAATCCTTCGGTTGCTTGCGTAAATGATCAGTCAATGAGTTTATCCTCTCAGTTAATAATGCGACCTGTACTTCGGTAGAGCCCGTATCGGCAATGTTTTTACCGAACTTTTCTACGATTTCAACCTTTCTTTTTTTTGATAGCATTTATAGTTTATTATAATCTAAACGAAAACTTTTGTAGGTTTAAAATAACTTCCGCCATTCTCCCATATAATTCGGCCTATGGCAACTAAATTTTGGCAAGTATCTATAACTTTGGCTTGTTTGTCTGATTTACCTTCAACAAAATCTGTTTTTTCAGCTTTCACACCATTATCATCACCATAGGGCACATTTGTAAGTTCAACAGTTCTTCCATGTTTTATTAAGCTAACCATCCGGTTATTGGAAACAACAGTGTAAAGGTGATCAAGAACTTCTAATGGACTAATCCAGGGGACCTCATTTTCGTTGTCAAACATTTTCAGTTTCTCAACTGTGACTGAATTTTCACTATTGAACCATTTCCCACAAGCTAATCTTTCCAGAGAAGTCAGGTATGCACCAACATTCAATACTTGCCCCAGATCATTTGCCAGAGACCTTATGTAGGTGCCTTTCGAGCAATGTATCCAAATCTGGACATAAGGAAGTTCAATGGATTCAACTACTAATTCATGGAATATCACAGACCTTGTTTTGTCTGGAACCTTCAGGCCTTGCCGGGCCAGTTTATAAGCTGGAACCCCTTTTACTTTTGCTGCGGAAAATGCAGGTGTTTTTTGTATTTGATTCCCATGAAATGAATTAACTGTTTTTATTATGTCCAGTGGATTTAAGGAGCTGATATCACCGCAGTTTGTTACAGTGCCTTCCGCATCGTATGTGTCGGTTGACTCACCCAACTTGCATACGGCACGGTAAGTTTTATCTGATTCATTGAAAAGAGGAATAAGACGAGTTGCTTTACCTAAGAATACAGGCAAAACACCAGTTGCAAGAGGATCTAAAGTACCGAGATGGCCTACTTTTTTTTCATTAAATTGACGTTTAATAAAATGAACAACATCGTAAGATGTCCAACCCTTAGGCTTATCAATGTTGATGATCTTCAAGAAACCTTTATAGGTTAACCATAAACCAAAATGAATGTATAACGGAACCTGTTAATTTATGGTTAAAATCGGTTTTTTTGACTGCTATCTGTTTCATCTGGAATAACATCCCTCAACAAAGTTTCAATTTCATCACTATGGTCATATCCGGCATCATATTTAAAGAGTAACTGAGGTGTATTACGAGTTTTTAGAATCTGTCCAAGTTGTCGACTGAAAAACCCTGATGCATGATTTAATGATTTGATGAGCTCCTCGTGTCCTTCTGGAGGGAAAATAGAAACATAGACTTTCGCGAAGCTCAAATTTGCCGATGCCTCTACTCGGCTTATTGTAACATTTCTGAAACGGGGATCATTACTTTCAAATAGCAGTACTTCTGATAGGCGACGATGTACCAAAGTACTCAGATTACTTTTTCCTGCTTTGTTCATCTTTTTTATAACCGTGCGCTCTCCTCAATTTGCTCAAAGGCTTCAATTATGTCGCCATTTTCAATTTCCGCAAAATCCAAAATCATGCCGCACTCATAATTTTGTGATACTTCCTGTACATCATCTTTAAAGCGTTTTAAGGAAATAATTGAACCCTCGAAAATGTTTTTTTCATCTCGAAGCACACGAATCATACTATTCCGGGACATCTTACCGTCTGTGACAAGTCCTCCAACTACAATACCATTCTTTCCGGAAGAGAAGACCTGTCTAATTTCCAAATGTCCAATAATTTCTTCACGCATTTCTGGTTTAAGGAGACCTTCCATTGCTGCCTTGATATCATCCAATGCGTTGTAAATAACATCATAAAGCCGTACATCAACTCCTTCATTTGCACGTATCTCTCTGGCTTTTGCATCCATCTGTACGTTGAAGCCAACAATAATCGCATCTGATGCGGAAGCTAAAGTAATATCAGTTTCTGTGACATTGCCTACTGAACACAGCAGAAATCGCGGAGAAATCCGTTCATCGCCTATTTGTTCTATTGAGGTTCTGAGAGCCTCAACTGAACCCTGTACATCCCCTTTTAATATAAGCCGTAGTTCTGTAGCCTCACCTTCTTCAATTTTGTTGAAAAGATTATCCAGACTTGTTTTTTGATGTTCTCTGATAGTTTCAGCTCTTAATTTATATTCCTGTTCCTCTGCAATTAGACGTGCATTCTTTTCATCTTCAAGAACAACAAACAATTCTCCTACTTCAGGTACGTTGCTTAATCCGGATATTTCAACAGGAATTGATGGTCCTGCTTCATCCATTGTGCTTCCGCTTTCATTGAACATTGCCCTGATTCGTCCATGGATGCTGCCCATTACAAAATAATCGCCAATCTTTATTGTTCCTCGTTGAACTAAAACAGTACCAACGGGACCTTGTCCTTTACGCACGCGTGATTCAATGATGGTTCCACGTGCCATCCCCTTGGGTGTTGATTTGAGTTCCAGTATCTCTGCCTGTAAATGTATCATTTCCAGCAGTTCATCAATTCCTTCGCCTGTTTTTGCGGAAACTTTGACGAAAATGGTATTTCCTCCCAAATCTTCCGGTATCAGTTCGTGGCTAAGCAGTTCCTGTTGGATTCTTGTTGGATCAGCTTCCGGGCGGTCAACTTTGTTTACAGCAACAATGATTGGTACGTCTGCTGCGCGAGCATGCTGGATTGCTTCAATTGTTTGAGGTTGGACTTTATCATCTGCTGCAACAACCAGAATTACTATGTCTGTTATGTTCGCACCTCTTGCACGCATTGATGTAAAAGCTTCATGGCCAGGTGTGTCCAGAAAAGTGATTCTATTTCCACCGACCTTCAGATGATATGCGCCAATGTGCTGTGTTATGCCACCTGCCTCTCCGGAAGCAATACGAGTTTCACGAATTTTGTCAAGAAGAGACGTTTTACCATGATCTACATGTCCCATTATTGTTACAATTGGCGCACGTTCTTCAAGTTGGGAAACATCCAGTTCTTCTTCTTTAAGCAGATCAGATAATTCGAATGTTTCAACTTCAACTGTTACATCGAAATCTGCAGCAATCAGTTCTGCAGTATCACCAGATATTGTTTGGTTAATAGTTGCCATTATGCCTAAGGACATAAGTTTCTTTAAGATTTCAGGTACTTTAATCCCTATCAGTCCTGCCAGTTCAGCAACACCAACCTGATTACCTATACGGATGTTTTTTTTCCTTGGATTGAATACATGCTTTGGTGCTGCGGTTTCTGGTGTTTTTTCCAACCCTTTTGCTAAAACCTGATCCTTAGTGACAGCTTTCCTTTGACGGCGTGGTCTTCTCTCACGAATATTATAATAATCTCTTTGTCCTCCTCCGCCTCTGCGTTTTATATCTGACTCTGGTCGACGAAAATTCTTCCTTTTTGCCGGTACATCTTCTCCATCTGTTTGAGTGTGCTTAAAGATATATTTGGTTTTCTTTGATTTTTTAACTGTCTTGATGAGAGCCGAATCATCTGAATCTGTACCTGCTTCAGCAGCTTTGTAATTTGTATTATCTTCAGATGCTTTGGAAGGGGAAATTTTTTCAACATGTAACTCTTTTACACTGTCATCACTGAGTTTTTCAGCCCCTGATAAAGTGTTTTCGTCGTGTAGTATAACTTGGGCAGTTTCATCCTTTTTTGATTTCTTATCTTCTACTGATGATATTTGTGGGGATGTTTCTGCTTCCTTGGTTTCAGTCTCAATTGCTTCTGAATCAAGTTTGTTTTTTGATTCAGTACTCAATTCAGCATCATTTATTGAGGGACTATCTTTTAGTTTCCTGCGTACTCTCCTTTTTGGTGATTCTTCAACCTCATCCTCATCTAATTTAGATTTGGTGGAGATTGTGACAATTTTTGCTGTTTTTGAAATTTTTCTCTTTTTAGAATCATCAGTTGCTTCAATTGTTTTTTCAGTGGGTTTGACCGGACGCAGACCGGATCTTTTTACAGACTCTGGTAAAACTATGCCTGTAGTACTCTTAGCCATTTTCCTGACTATCTCGGCTTGCTCAACAGACATTTCAGAGAAATTCCCTGTAACAGGAATTCCTGCTTTGCGCATTTTGGTGAGCAACTGCTTTGCAGGCATTTTTAATTCTTTTGCCAGTTCAAATACTCTTACTTCAGACATGTGGTTACAATTGATGTTTAAACGAATTTACAAGAATGATTTGTCAGCAGGTTTTATCAGGCTGTACCTGTTGTTTCTGTTTCTACTTCTGTTTCATTCTCAGTCTCAGTCTCAGTCTTATTATTAGCATTAGACTCTGTTTCATTGTCTGATGCAGATGTTTCATCAGCATCAATGATTTCATTCGTTTCTTCAGCCGGAATATTTTCTGCAACAAGATCTTCTTTTAATGTTGCCGGTTCCTCTTTCTCACCTTCAACTACTGTTTCTTCAGCTGTTTCAGAGGATGCATCCAGAATATTATCATGTTGCTCAATTTCAGCTGTAATTTCAGCTGATTCACTATTACTGTCTTCTGACAGGTTCTCTGTAACTTCTGCATTCTCTTCTCCATTATCCTTTGATTTTGCAAACTCTTTTTCCAGCTGCTCATCAATAGAAAGGTCTTCTTCTTCAGATGCAACAATGTTGATTTTGTAACCGATCAATTTTGAGGCCAGACGTACATTTTGCCCTTTGTGTCCGATTGCTAATGAAAGTTGATTTGGAGCAACTACAACATCAATTTGTTGTGCTTCTTCATCAATTTCAAGACTGTCAATTTCTGCAGGTGCAAGTGCATTGCAGGTATATACGTCAATATCTTCGCTCCAGCGCACAATATCAATTTTTTCTCCATGCAAATCATTGACAATGGTCTGTACTCTGCTTCCACGCATTCCCACACATGAACCTACGGGATCGACCTCTTCATCTGTGGAATATACTGAAATTTTTGCCCTTCGACCTGGTTCTCTTGAAGCACTGACTATTTTAACTATTCCGTCATAAATTTCCGGGACTTCCATTTCGAACAACTTTATCAGCAATCCGGGATGGGTCCTTGATATTGTCAGTTGAGAATCTTTGTGTGGGTTGTCATTAACATCCAGCAGCAACACTCTGACATGGTCACCAAATGTAAAGTTTTCACCGTAAATTTGTTCTCTGCGGAACAAGTATGCTTCAACTTTATTTTGAAAACTCAATGCTACACGACCGTTGGGTTCGACTCGCAAGACTGTACCGGTTAATACGTCTCCAATTTTTTCTGTGAAAGTGGAAACGACCATTTGACGTTCCGCCTCTTTTAAACTGCCGAAAATAATAGGTCGTGTTGAATGAGCAATTCGCTGAAATTCCCGATCACTGATTTCATATTCAACCTCATCACCAATTCCTGCATCAGGGTCTATTTCGAATACATCCTCCACCGAAATTTCATTGTTCGGATCTTCCACCAGATCAACTACTTCTTTAAAATGGTATAAGTTTATATTGCCGGTTTTCTCGTTTATTTGACCTTCAATCTCACGATAGGGAAGTTTACGTTGAGCAGCCTGTATAAGAGACTGTTCTACCAGCTTTTTCACTACCTCGTGGTCTAAGCCCTTCTCTTTTGAGAAGTCCTTGATTATTTCATACAAATTTTCTTTCAAAATTTACCTTCTATTTATAGTTTTGCTTTCAAAAATTATATCTTTAGAATTTTAATATTGGTGCAAGATTGGCTTTAGCTATTAGTGAAAATGGAATTGTTAAATTTGAACCATCTGACTCCAGTTTGATGCAAATTTTCTCAGTAGTACATTCTTGTAAATCGCCTGTTGCATTGCTGATTCCATGTATTTTTTCCTGCAAATGTACTTTGACACGTTTTCCTGTGGAAGATTTAAAATGTTCAGGTGTTTTAAGTTTTCTGAAAATTCCTGGTGAAGAGACTTCCAATGTGAAATCTTCAAAATTTGGATCAGTGTCTTCCAGTATCTCTTGTGCGACTTGATTTACTGTTACACAATCTTCAATTCCGATTCCATTTGGGCTGTCAATATATAACTGGATTATTTGCTGTGAGTTTTGCCGTTTAAATTCAATATCAAAAAGTTCATATCCTTTGTTTTTGATTGGTTCAGCTAACATATTAAACAACTTTTCTTCTTTCTGAATCACGGGGGATAATATATTAAGATAAACTTAATGTTTGTTTGATAGTTAACATTTCATACTAACATTATCCTTATATGATGTCGATTTATTTTTTAGCGTTTTTATGCTTTACGGTCTAGTGTCAAATAGTTGACAATTTCTGCTAACTTTGTTCTACAAGAATTATCAGGAAGTTTTCTTAACTCAGAAGATGCTGATTCAACCTGTTCATGACAGTATTTAGAAGCAGCATCCAGAGCACCAGTGATTTCAGCTTGATCAATACACCAGTCTATATCAGATTTTGAAACCTTTTCACGAGATTGTAATAGAATACTTCTTGCTCTTGTTGAGTCTTTTTCAACAAGCCTCTCAAGTAATTCAATTGTAATTAGTGTACGCTTGCCTTCGGCAATGTCACCGCCACGTTCTTTTCCGTAACCACCCGAACCTGCTAGCGGAGCTTCAGTTTCACTTTCTTCAATCAAATTCAGCAAATCATCACGCACCTGAAAACCAATCCCTATAGCTTCACCAAAACTGCCAATATTTTCCAAATCTGACTCGGAAGCACCCGCAATCATTGCTCCACACTGACATGGTCCTCGTCCAGAATACCAACCTGTTTTTCTGATAATCATTTTTCGGTACTCATTCCTGTCTGGGAATTTCTGATTTACTACCCAGCCGATATCAAGAGCCTGCCCCTCAAAAGTTGACTGCATGACATTGTTCAAATATTTATGGATATGCAAAGCCAGATTGCTGTCTAATATTGAATAATTGTCCAGCAGAATTTCATGAACAATGCACATCAATGCGTCACCAGCGTTTATAGCCAGGGCTGTTCCGTGTTTGCGATGCAATGTAGCTTCTCCACGCCTGAGTAAAGATTCATCCTCGATATCATCATGAACAAGGGCAAAATTATGAAATAACTCAAAGGCGATGGCAGAAGTTAAAGCCTTCTGTGGATCTCCACCAAATAATTCACAGCTAAGCAAAACCAGTGCTGGACGAAATCTTTTTCCTCCCCTTTGAGGATAATCTCGCATCAAATCATAAAGATACTCCTTTGGTTCACCATCCGGAATATATCGCAGAGTTTCTTCTTCGATCCACTTGCTGGCAGAGCTGAGATATGAATTTAGATTTTCATGATCATTTGAAAATATTTTCACTTTACCATTTTTCTATGTTGTATTTATTTACTATTCCTGTACAGATTATTTTGTGGTATTTAAAGAGAGTACAGCTCCGGAATACGATAATTGGCTTTTATTCTTTGATTGGATTCTTCCAGTTTATTAACAGGCATTACTACACTCATGCGTTCTGAGCCGGGAATAAAATCAATTTTATGAAATTCAGATTTCGGGTTTGCAAATGCTTCTGAAACATCATCCAAACTTTGTATAGACCGTCCATTGACCTTCATTACAATGGCATTTGAAAGTTTTTGGTATCCTATATTCAGTTCATCAGGAATTACTTGTGTCACCAAAACAACATGAGGTTGTTTCTTAGACATGTTTGACTTTACGGATGTTAATTCTGTGGATTTTTCTTCGCTTTGAATCAAAACAGAATTGTTCTGCTCTAAGTACATACGAAGTCGTAAAGGCGCCCTTGATTTCCAGTTCTTGCCCCACATTGAGAGGTAGTTCATGGTCAATTCCTGAAATAACAATCCTCCTTGTATGATATACCTTGGGGAATGCCCTACACTTTTCAAAGGTATAAGACGTCTATCATTTTCATAGGTTGCAATTTTTGTTTGACTGGCTATTAGTTTTCGATCACGGATTAAACTAAGTTCCACCGAATCACCAACTTTCAATTGATCCAGGAAAAGCAAATCAAACAGTGAAAGTCCCCATTTAGGATGCATGATTTTCCCATCGTGTGAAAGTTCCCACCTGCCTATTTTTGTTAAATAATCTCCATGTTGTAAAACATCAGATCCTGTTCCGTATGGTAAAACCTGACTGATCCAAATTCCGGATTTATCAAGAGGAATTCCGTAATAATCTGCCATGCTTCTCTGGGGAAGACGTTTCCATCTAAAACCACGGTGCGATAAACTTTGGTACAGATCACTACCTGCGTGCAGTAAAAATTCAAGCAGCATTCCGGCAGGAATAGCTTTTACCCCTTCAACACCACCTGAGTCTATAATCATGCCGACAGTTTTGTTGTCCTGTAGAACTGGATATCCGTGCTCACTTTTTGACAGGCCGCTGAGTTTCAGCACTGGAAAAAAGGCGTCACTCTTTTCACGGTATCCTACTGCCATTCTTTCTATTGTTCCGGACTCAAACTCCCATTCATCAAGAGATTTAATTGTCAGTGATTTAACTGATTTTGTATCAGAATTAGAAGTTTCTTTAACAGGATAAAATTGTACAGGTTTGAGATCATCCCAGAATTTTTCTTTTTCAATATGAAGCAGAGCCAGGTTTGCCGCATAGTCCATCAGCATGAGTTCAGCTTGAAATGGGGTTCTTATATCTTTAAGTGTGGCCTCAATTAGAGTTGCGTCAGCAACCATTTCCGTGGTTGTCAAAAGGTAAAGGTTTTTTCTTGAAGCATTTTCAGAAGCCGGGCTATTTGGTGGTTCAGGCAAATGGACAACCATTGCCATACCGGTTTGTGTGGTAATTTCACCTTTTTCCCAGGGAATGTGCCAATCATAAGACTGTTTATATGTTTTCAGAATAACTGCTTTATGAAACCACTGATCTATGTCTGGTGGTTCAGCCGTTAATTGGGCAGGACCGGCAATAATTGTCAAAATAAAGTTCAATCCGACATAATAATAAAACTTATATTTTTTCAAAATCATAAGTCCTTTTCACCATCAGTAACAATAAACGAGCTGTCTTTAATTCCATAACGTTTCAGAACAGCATGATGTTCTTCTAAACTCTCTTTATAATCCAGTACCAAAGGCATGTTCTGCCATTCGCTTTCAAAAACAATATGAGATGTTTCCTCAGGCATGTTTTTCAGCATGTTATCTAAATGGGATAGCGAATTAACCGGTTCACCGTTTAAGCTGTTAACTGTGAAGTTTTTTACATTGGTGTAGCCACTGTTTACTGAAGCAGGTAAAACGTGGGTAATCAGCACAACCTGCTGACGGCGAGTCCTCGGTCGTTCAACTTCTCGGTACCAATGTTCGTATGCCAAACGAGGTATCAGGTTCCCCGAGGAATGGATATAATTGCGATTCAATGCAATAAAAACCAGTCCACCGAAAATCAGATATTCTGGTAGCCTGTCATAACTGTTACGCATTTCTACACTAAATGGGGGTTCTTTCAGAGTCAGAGTCAGGTTTCGAAATCTTCCATTTCTCCAAACCTGTAATTTAAGCGAATCACCGATTTGCAGGTTTTCTGCTTCAATGAAAAATGCCACCTGTTGTTCTCGATAGTTCACCATGCCCGCTGAGTCAATTTTTAATTCCTCAATTTTTGTAAGCACATCTCCCTTTTCAAGAACTCCATCTGCTGAGGAGTAAGGTACAATACGTTCCACTAAAATACCTCCGGAGTTTTCCGGAAGACTTAAATATCGGCGGTGATGTTGATTTATAAGGGAACTGGTTTCAATTCCGATTTCAGGAACTCCGTCATAATTTCCATCCTTGATGTCAACAAGAAAACGTTTAATTAACGGAACAGGAATAAAATATCCCACATCGTTAAGGCGTAAATTTGATTGGAAAGCAACACCTATAGCTTGTCCGGACTGGGTGACTGGACCACCACTGTTTCCGGGATTGATTGCAGAATCAGTTTGGATCAAAAGGTGTGAATCAATGCCTGGATGGATATATGTACCAAATTCAATACGTGACACAACTCCTTCAGTGCGGGATAACTCATGTCCTCCTACCGGATAACCGTATGCCCGGACTCTGCTGCGTAATTCCGGAACTCCACCCAATTCCAGTGGTACCAAGTTTGTATAAAACTCAGGATCACGTACTTTAAGCAGAGCCAGATCAGAATCGTGTGCAATTGCCACAACTTCAGCCAAAAACGGCTTTGGACTTGAAATTTTATTTACCAGCAGCATTCGTGAGTCGCTTACCACATGAGCGTTTGTCAATATCAAACCATCATGTATTAAAAATCCACTTCCCTGGTCTTTGCTCATTGGCTTCATTTTCCATGGTGACTTCCAATCCGGTCTTTGTTGGAAATTGGTGATTCGGAAAACGGATTGCTCAATGTAATCTGTTGCGGCAAATCCATGTTTTGCCAAGTTGATACAAAGACATAAAATGGCAATGAAAATTATGGATTTAGTTTTTTTCATAAAAAAATTGGGAAAAAAGCTGAGATATTAAACATAGAAGAAAAATTAATGGAAATTATTCTTTTTACAGATAAAAAGCATATTTATGCTAAAAAGATCAAAATTCCTGTGCCTAAAACTATGCGGTAAACAACAAAAACAAGAGTACCGTGTTTACGCAGGAAGCGCAGTAAGAATTCAATTGAAAGGTAGCCTACAACAAATGCGGCTGCAATACCCACGATTATGTTCAGATAATCATCAATATTGATTCCGTTTTCAATCAGTTCCATAAACTCAAAGAGACCGCTTCCGAATATTGCTGGTAAACCGAGCAAAAAGGAAAACCGCGCCGCTTCTACTCTGTTCAATCCAACCATCAATCCCCCCATTATGGTGGAACCGGAACGTGAACAGCCCGGAATCAGAGCAAGGGCCTGAGTCAGGCCAATCCATTGGATATGTATAAATTTTAATTGACCAATCTGTCTGTTGGAATTTGAAAGCCTTTCTGCTAAATATAGAAATATTCCTAGTACTATCAACGCAGTACCGGTTACCCAAAGTTCACGTGCGTCAGTTTTTATCATATCTTTAAAGACAAGACCAAATACAACCACAGGCATTGTTCCTGCCGCAATGCTCCAGGCCATGCGTGAATCCGTGGATTCAAAGAAATTTCGATTCCAGCAGCTTTTTACTGCTGCACGCGAGAGCACTACAACATCACTCCGGAAATAAAGCATTACCGCCATTAGAGTACCAAGTTGAATAACTGCAGAAAATTCTGTTCCGGGATCATCCCAGTCCAGCAGATGGGGAACAATTCGCAAATGAGCTGTGCTGCTGATCGGTAAAAATTCAGTTAATCCCTGAACTATCCCCAGCACAAGGGACTGTATCCAATCCATAAATTGTCAAGTGGAAAAAAATGATTGTATAGGAGATTATGTATAATACTTTTTTTTAAAATAAGAAGAAAATTCCTGAAAATCTGAAGTTTGAGTTTTCTTTAATTCCTTGGCAGGATTGAATATATTTTATTTTTGTAATAAAAAAATCTTGTGAACAATTATCCTTAGTACTGAATGAATAATCAATCTGTGAATACATGATATATTAATACACTGAAATAATTGATAATACATCAGATTTTATCTAAATCGAAATATTTGAATTTTATATACATAACTCTTTTAAACAACAGTTAATTTTTTGCCAAATATAAGCTTGACATAGTATATAACTATGGTACCTTCAACTTATACTGAATCTCTCAATTATTAACGATGGGACATTCAGGTTTGTTTTCTCTGGATATTTTGTTCTTCACGGCTGATCTGGAAAATTTAATTTTAGTGTTCCGTGATCTGCATGAGGATCATTCTTGATTTTAGTATTGATAAAAAAATGATCAGTTTGAAAGTGATTATGCTAGTTTAATAAAGTTTCACTAAAACAATTTCATTTCACAATATCAATAGATAATTAACTCAGAGAAATTAAGTAAACAAACTAAAGCTAGTTATCTCATATAACCCAAATATAGGAGAATAAAAATGGCACAAGATCCAACAGCAGGACAAGGACCAGAAGCAGGCCCGCCACCAGGCGGAGAACCTGGACCAGAAGCAGGTCCACCCCCAGGCGGAGAACCTGGACCAGAAGCAGGCCCGCCACCAGGCGGAGAACCGGGACCAGAAGCAGGCCCGCCTCCAGGAGGCCTCCAGGAGGAGAACCGGGACCAGAAGCAGGTCCGCCTCCAGGCGGAGAACCGGGTCCAGAAGCAGGCCCGCCTCCAGGCGGAGAACCTGGACCAGAAGCAGGTCCACCTCCAGGTGGAGAACCGGGACCAGAAGCAGGTCCACCACCAGGTGGAGAAGCAGATCATGATGACGGTAAACCACCCGAAGGTGAAGCAGGCCCACCACCAGCTGGTGAAGTTCAGGTTGACGGAAACACTCTGTCTTCAGATGGTGAAGGAAACATGAGCTTTGATGGAGCTGACGGCTCACATGGTGAAATGGGTGCAGATGGTTCTGCATCATTCCAAGGTCCGGAAGGTTCTGGAATATCCGGAGAAATGAATCCTGATGGTTCAGGCTCATGGACCGGTTCGGATGGTGAAACTACAACCTGGGAAGCAGGCGATGAGCCGCCTTCAGATCTTCCCGGCATGGAAGCACTTCCAGACATGGGAGAGATTGCTAATTCACCTGAGGCGGTAGAAGCTTTTGGAGAACCTCCTCCAGGAATGATGGACGGTGAACCAGGAATGGGCCCGGGACCTGAACCTGAAGGGGAATTTGGAGGAATGGACGCACTTGACGGGGCACTTGGCGGTGATCCCGCAGGCGGCGATATGCCTCCTCCAGAAGATGATCCTATGGGAGGAGCTATGGATGGAGCTCTTGCCCAGCAACAGGAAGGACCACCACCAGAAGGTCCACCTGCGGGAGAAGGTCCTCCAGCAGAACCTGGCACTGATATGCCGGAAGATGCCCCAGATGCGCCAACATTTGATGACGTGGGTTAATACTGGTATGTTAAAAAGTGGTGCACTAATTTTTTATAAGTGCACCACTTACAAATCTGGTTTGGGGAAAAACCGAATAAATTTTCCTGATTCCATCAAGAGATTCCTCTCTCTTTACAATATATTCTTCGTAATTAATAATTATTCAATCTTCAAGTACTATTAAGTGATGTTTGGCAAGAAAGAGAATAACATTCTTGTTGACCACTGGTTGGCTTACTGTATCTCATTAACCACCAGAAGACATGGAGTCTATGTCAATCGTGAAGAAATAGAAAAACACTTCCCTGAAAAAAGTTCTCCAAAATCAATCAAAGATTTAAATGATTTCCTTGTAGAGAAAAAACTTGAGGCAAAGGCAATCAATATTTCACTCAATGATTTAAAGAGTAAAGATTTTGTTTTTCCTTGCGCTGTCCCCCTGCAGAATGGCGGGTCAATAATCGTCTTGAATTTACAAAAGAAAGACGATGATTATATCGTTAAATATCTTGATCCCCTTGATACAGAAGGTAAACAGCAGGACCTGGAATTAAGTGAATTTGAAAAACTATGGAAAAATATTTTCATTGCTCTAAATGTAATTCGAGGAACTGAAAGTAAAGATCGAAGTTTTAATGTCAACTGGTTCCTGCCTGAATTATGGAATTGTCGGTTTGTATTAATTTGTGCCTTTCTGATTTCAATCATACTTAACATTTTAGCTTTTACTCCTATTATATTCATTCAGATAGCATTAGATAAAGTTGTGGGATATAAGGCTGTATCCACTTTATATGTGTTAACAGGGGGGGTTGTAGTTGCATTATTTTTTAATGCCGTAATGGGGTTCATCAGAGAATACATCTTTAATTATATTGGCGACAAAATTGAATCAAGAATTTCAAGTGATATCTTCGATAAATTGTTAGGCTTGCCTTTGATGTCTGTTCAAGGAGAAAACATTGGCAAATATGGGCTTTCTATTCAGTCAGTTACATCATTAAGAAACAGTTTAGTAACAAAAGTCTTTCATGGAATTTTTGATTTGACCGCAGTTATCGTCTATGTTCCAGTTTTATTTGCCTATAATTTGTTGATGGGAACTATTGTGCTGGCATTTGCCATTGCGATGGGATTAAGCAAAATAATATTTAATAATATCGGTAAAAAAACCTCCGAACATCTTGCAGGAATAGAAAGCCATAAAAACAGTCTAATTCGTGAAACCTTAAGCGGCATGCACATGCTTAAGGAATTAGGGGAAGAAGAGATACAAAGAAAAAACTGGCGAGAACTTGCGGCTGCTTCCATTGAAGTGAGGGCTAAGAAAAATCAAATTACCAGCACTTCCACTGAGTTTTCCGGCTTCCTGCAACAAGCAATGACTATTGTAATTATTTTTACAGGAGTTCAATTGGTCTTCATGGAAGAATTGTCTGCAGGTTCAATCATTGCGATTAATATGGTTGCTGGCAGACTGGTTGCGCCTGTTATTGCAGCGATCACATTAATGGGAGAAAGAAATCAGCTTTTAGGTCTTGTTTCACATATCGGAGATATTTGGAATAAGGAAAAAGAGCGTTTGGGAGCAGGTATTCATTCCACTATTCGCGGTAAGTATGCTTTAGCAAATGTTGGAATGAACTTTGGGGAAGTAAAGGCATTAAAAAATATTTCTTTTCAAATTAATCCTAAATCAAAAATTGGAATCATTGGACCTACTGGCGCAGGTAAAACAACCTTGTTGAATCTTATTGCAGGTGTATACACCCCAACAGAAGGTAAAATGGATATTGATGGAATACGTATCACACAATATGACCTTTCATATTACCGAACACAGGTAATGCTTTTGAGTAAAAACCCTGGTTTTTTTAAAGGGACAATTGAAGAGAACCTTTTCCGTGTTTCCCAGAGGACAGGACACCGTGAACTGGATAGTATTTTTTCATTAACAGGTTTTGATGAACACTTGATGAAACTGCCTGATGGCATCCACACAACAATTGATGAGAATGCCAGCCAGCTGGCAGGAGCGGGTTCAAGCCTACTGGCACTCTCAAGGGCTTTGCTTGCAAAACCTAAAGTATTGTTGCTGGATGAATTTGCTGACTCACTTGATATAAATACCCGTCTAAAACTACAGGAAAATTTTTCATCTATTTGCACTGACAGAACAGTTTTTGACGCTCAAAACGTAATTCGTCATGAAATAGATGCAATTGAAGGCTATGACAAAATTATCGTTTTGAATGAAGGAGAAATAGTCGGGCAAGGTACTCATGAGCAATTAATAAATACATGTGAATTATACCAACAGATGTTGAGTAAAGAAGAAAAATTAAATCCAATAAATGTTAAAGCGATTCCGGATCAGCATGAAGTAACGGGCATCAATAATTGTTAGTAAAAATAATTAAATGGCTGAAAATACCGCGAGGGGACCTAAATTACTGGAATTAAGCAAAGGAGAATATATATTTGAAGAGGGCCATGTAGCCCATTTTGCTTATGTCCTTAACGAGGGTCAAATTGAGATAGTACGTGATGCACCTGAAGGAGAACAGGTTCTGGGCAAGGTACAGAAAGGTACTATTTTTGGCGAAATGGCAATCATTGATGGTTCACCACGAAGTGCTTCAGCCCGTGCATTGATTGACTGCAAAGTTCAGGAAGTAGATAAGAAAGCATTTATAAAATACTTATCTCAAAAACCTGAAGCAGCCTTTAATATGATGGTAAGGCTGTCTGGTTATGTAAGAGCTGCTGATAAAAGGGCTATTGGAACCATGCTTGACCATAAAAAAACGGATGATGAATCAGTCAAAGAAAATCAGAATGATCAAACAGATAAAGCTGCAGTAAATAATATTGAAGATACAGAATCAATTTATTCAAGGCCACCTTCCAGACCTGTAATTATCAGTGCAGTCAGTTTATTGATATTTATTGTTGTGATGACACTGTGGTCCTCTTTTTCTTTTGTGGATAAAACAGTCTCTGCTCGTGGTAAATTCACCAATACTGCACCGAATATTGAAATTCAGTCTACTGGTAGTTCGTTCATTAAGGAATTAAATTTGGAACGCGGACAACACATTAAAAAAGGTCAGACGATAGCAAAACTTGATGGTACTGTCGTAAATGCAAATCTGAAAATTGTTGAAGACAAAATAAATGCTGTAAAAAATAAAATATTGCGACTGAAACTTCAAAAAAATTCCATCATAAACAAAAAACTTAAGGAAGATGGATTAGATAAATTGGACGATATTAATAAAGAAATACTTGAAAAGAAGTTTGATGAATTTATGATCAAAATGAAAACTTTTTCTTTTGATATCATAAAGTTGGAGAATGAAATTGTTTCAATGAAAAAAGATCATAAGTTACTGCGTGATCAGTTAGAAATTAAAATTAAAATTGAAGACGGCAAAAAGAAATTATTTGAAAGAAATGTTGGTTCATTAATGGATGTTCTGAATTCAACTGATCAAAGGATTGCTCTAAATCGTCAGTTACAGTCAACCGTCAGCAATATAGAAAAATTGAAATCACAAAAAACAGCTATTGTTGACCAAATGAATTCTTATTTGTCTGAGCAATTGTCTTCTCTTGCAGAAGAGCTGTCTTCATTTAATGATCAGTTGCTGCAATTAAACGAAGAATTAATTAAAAATGAACTTGAAAAAAGCAATTTGCATGTGAAGTCACCCGTTGAAGGAGTTGTATTAAACTTACCAACTGTAACTGTTGGGTCACTGTTGAATAAAGGAGAATCTATAGTTACATTAGTCCGAACCGGATTACCTCTGGTGTTAGAAATTGATATTGATCCCAAAGATGCAAGTGATGTATTCATTGGCGATCCTGTTTCGGTTAAAATTGATGCACTTCCCTTTCAGCAATTTGGGGATATACAGGGGACACTGGTTTACGTATCGGATGACACTGTTGAAGAATCTCTTCAAGGAGAATCAGGTGCGTATTATCGAGGACGAGTTGAGGTTACAGATTCAGAAATTCTTGGTTTACCAGAAGACTTCGATTTAACGCCAGGCATGCTTGCTTCGGCTGATTTAAAGGTAGGCAAAAGACGATTAATTACATACTTTACAAATCCTATTTTAAAATCTCTTTCAAGCGCAATGCGTGAACCTGATTGATGCTGTTATTTCGTTAATCAGCATAGCTGTGAAAATCTTCCTGTTGACCTCCTAAAAGCATTTTCCTCTTCACATAATAATCTGGTTTAAAACAGCTATTTCAGCTAGAAAGTAATTTTTGTGCCTCTGTAAGAACCATTCCCGGCTTAATTTGATTCAGGCAGTCATAGTGCCCGTAACGGCATGTTCTTGCGAAACAGGGAGAGCAAAATAAGTCGCGGCTTAGAACAGACGCGTGTTTATTAATTGGAGCTGTCCATGAGGGAGAGGTTGAACCGAAAATCGCAATTTGCGGACGCTGCAATGCGCCCATAAGATGCATGCTCCCGGAGTCATTTCCTACCAGCAATTTGGCTTTTGTTAAAATAGCAAGCAATTGAGCAAGAGATGTTTTACCACAATAATTAAATATCCATTCATGTCCCTGACTGATTGTTCCCCCTGCTTCAATATCATCAAGGGTGCCCAAAATTAAAATTGGGAATCCAAAAGCTTGGTGAAGCTGTGTGGCCAACTCTCGAAAGTGCTTAATCGGCCATTGTTTGGCTGGGCCATAAATGGCACCAGGTGTGAAAACTATAAAAGTTTCAGGGATTGTAAATTGACATGAAATTAAATGTTTATCCACCCAATCAGGGTTCACTTCAAGCCGCGGAGGGTATTTCTCAACAGTAAGGTCGGTAGAAAGTAATTTAAGGTATTGTTTGAGCAAGTGCTGGCTGCCTCGTGGTCCATCCTGTTTTTTTACGGAGCTCAGCAGAAAACTTCTGAACTCGCCAGCGTAACCTATTCGTTTAGGTATTTTACTTCTGAAGGCCATCCATGCTGATGAAAAACTCGGAGGTAAAACAAAAAAACAATCGTAATTTTCAAAACGCAGCGATTTTCCAAATCCTCCTGCGGAATCTTTGTTTTTGTCAAATATAATTATTTTACCCTGGTGTGGAAGTGGTAAGGATTCTAATCCGGATTTTACAATGATATCAATTTGTGAATCCGGAT
This sequence comes from SAR324 cluster bacterium REDSEA-S27_B3, assembly GCA_001627865.1. Lineage (GTDB taxonomy): Bacteria > SAR324 > SAR324 > SAR324 > NAC60-12 > Arctic96AD-7. Next base: position 13,313 of record LUQO01000005.1, on the reverse strand, counting down.
AACTCTCAAGAACGGCTCGCAAAAATCCGGTTGACATCACAAGATCACCAAGCCAGTTAGGCGTGCGAATTAGAATTTTTTTTGGGACTGATTCAGGCATTTGAGATTTTACTCCAGGATCTTCGATTCCTTTTCCTGGCCACTGCAGAAATAATATCCATTCGGAAGGTATGATTTATAATGATTCAACACAACTTCCTGATCGTCCTTAAGCTTCACCCACACCTTTGTAGCTCTAACTACAAAATGTGAGGCATCTATGTTGGAACAGATTATTACTGCTTGTTTGTTTAAGTTGTCCGGAGTCCTCGTATAGACTTTTTTCTGTGGGCTGGAACATCCGGTGATGAACAATATCCAAAAAATTAACAGACTGCAAAAACTCAACAAAGACCTTAAACACATGTCAACATTAAACTGTATGATAATTTTCAGGATTCATGAATCCTGCTGTTAAATTAGCCTAATTTATGGGGAAAGACAATAGGGGGAGAAAAGGAAATCAAATTCCTTTCACGGAGTATTGAAAGAAAACTCAAAATCCGTAATAATGTTTTTGGCCAGACGATTTTTGGGTAACAGTCTTATTATCAAACTCCTGCTGAAATGACTGCATTTGTTTTAGAAAGAAATCATCTTCAGACATCCTTTGCCTGACTTTTTTTAATGTTGCATGGACTGTAGAATGATTGCGGCCAACAATTATACCAATTTCATTAAGTGAAAGAGTGGTAAGTTCTTTCAGCAGAAATACCGCCGCCTGTCTTGCTTTGGTGTGTTTTCTGTCACGTCGAAACGAATGAAGCCCTTCCTTTGAAATCTGGAACATAGTACAAACCCGTTGCATAATCTTGATTGCTGTTTCTTCTGTAAAATGTTCTGAAAAGATTTTTTCTTGATTTGCTTTTTGAACAGATTTGTCCAGCCAGTCTTTTAAAGCATATTGTGCTAATTCAATTGTAAGTTCTTCATTTAACAGAGAAGCATGAACTCCAAGTCGGATCAGTGCACCTTCCAGGCGTCCGATTCCTCCATTTATATGCTTTACAATAAATTCAGCAAGTTCATTGTTCAATGGGATACCGCGTTCATTAGCTTTGCTTTCCAGAATTGTAATCTTTGTAAAGATGTCTGGAATTCCGATGTCAACTGTCAATCCTGATTCCAGCTTCGTACACAGTCCTGCGCTCAGATTCTTCATTTGTGCTGGCGGCTCCTTACAAGCAATTACAATCTGTGCTTTTTTCTTGCGCAGGGCATTTATCGTGTATAGCAGTTCAGTTTGGCATTTTGTCGATGGAGCTAAAGCATGTAAATCATCCAGCAGAAATGCATCAACCTTTCGGTACATGTCACGAAATTCTTTCATTTTGTTCAATCTAAGATGAGTGACAAAATTATTCAAAAAATCTTCTGCGCAAACAAGTATGGTGTTTTTATTAGGTGTGCTTAGCTGCAGTTCATTGTTTATACCTTCCAGAAGATGTGATTTGCCTGCACCGGATTCACCGTAAATCACAAAAGGATTGAAGGCAATTCCCGGCATATCAACAACAGCTTTACAAGCCCTGATGGCCAGCAGGTTTCGTTTGCCGGGAATGTAGGAATCCAGCAATGTTAAGCTGGTTTTGCATTCAGCAGGTTCTATCCGCATTGAAGATGAAGTAGTTTCTATTGCAGGATTGTCAATTTTGGCTGCAAATTCTTCTTGATTCAGATCAAATTCTGTCTGGACTGCTTTATTGCGTGCAGCATTGCAGCCAACTTTATAGACAAAACGTTTTTCAGCAAAAGGGGCTCTTTCCGGAAAATGCTCTTCGAGGACTTTTTTAAGCAGTGATTCATGATTCGTCTTAATTTCGTAAAGATATACTTTGTGGGGAATTCCGGATATGAAAACTTTTGTGGGTGTAATTTTTTGCAGCTGAAGAGTATTTAACCATGACTGACTTGCATGTGCTGGCAAAGAACTTCGTACACTGTTTATAAATTCCTGGGATTGTTTTTGATCAAGCTCCATCTTGCTTATATTTCAAATCCATTTGCTATTAGTATCATCACTTAATCTTTCATAATCATTATTAATTTGAGGGGAATTTTTCCTGTCCATGGAATGGCTGCTGTGCCAGACTGGCCTGAACAGTTTATTGCAAACTGTTATGAAAGATCAACAAAAAAGAATCACAAAAAGATGAATTATTTACTCATAACTAACTGATAATAAATGAAAATAAAAATTAAAATATTTTCTCATTTTATTATATATACAAAATCAAAGACTAAAAAAAGTTGTTCAATTTTAGTGATATATGGGTTACAAAAAAAATAAATTTTAATAATTATTTTTCGTGATATTCTGAATTTCAGAAAAATTATTTTACATAAAGTTAAAATGAAACAGGGTTCATCAATACTAAAAAAAATAAATTCAGAATATCTAAATTTTTTAAAAAAATTTCGAAGCCTGCATCTTTCTTCAATTGGAGAAAACGGTCATCCTGTATGCAGTTATGCCCCTTTTGTTAAAGATGATAAAAGGCAATTTTATATTTATGTGAGTAATCTGGCTGCTCATACAAAGAATTTGATGATAGATGGTCGTGCGGGAATCATGTTCATTGAACCTGAAGAACAGGCTGAAAATATCTTTGCCAGGAAGAGGGTTACTTTTGAATGTGTAGTTGAGTTGGTTCCTAGAGACACTGAAGACTGGCAGAAAATCATGACTCTGTTTGATCAGCTTGATGGTGAACTGATGCAAACTTTACGTTCACTTTCTGATTTTCAATTGATTCGTTTAATTCCTTTATCAGGACGTTTCGTCAAAGGATTTGGAAAAGCATACCATATCTCAGGGGCAGGGATGGACCAACTGTCACATATAAATCCAGGCAGATAAAAGGAAGGAGTTAAAACGCTGCATCCAACAGCGTTTTTGTATATGTATTCTGAGGTTGTTGCAGGATTTTCTCTGCAGGTCCTGCTTCTACGGCAATACCGTCTTTCATCACAATGATATCATGACAAAGTGCCTGAATTATTTTTAAATCATGGCTGATGAAAAGATAAGTCAGATTATGCTTTATTTGCAAATTGCGCAGCAGTTTCAGTACCTGGCTTTGAACCGTACGGTCCAGTGAAGAAGTGGGTTCATCCAATACCAGAAAACTTGGTTTTAACACCAGTGCACGTGCAATTGCAATACGTTGTCGCTGTCCTCCGGAAAACTCATGGGGATATCGGTGTCTCAATTCCGGATCTAGATCAACTTCCTTAAGTGCCTGCACTATCTGCTCCTGGTGATTTTGTGCATTGTTAAGATAATGTATTTCAAGTCCCTCTGCCACTATTTGTTCCACAGTCATCCGGGGACTTAAACTTCCGAAAGGATCCTGAAAAACAATTTGCATTGACTTACGCACAGGAGTTATTTGTTTGTGGTTTAAACCGTTGAGGAAGATATCTCCATACTGTATTTTTCCCTCGCTTTTAACAAGCCTCAGCAAAGCGAGTCCAAGTGTTGTTTTTCCTGAACCGCTTTCTCCAACTATACCAAGACTGTGACCCATTCTGATCTGTAAGCTGACACCATCAACTGCTTTTACATGATCGACTGTCCTCTTTAAAATACCTTTTTGAATTGGGAACCAGACTTTTAAATTCTGAGTTGAGATTAAAGCTGATCTTGAAGCTGAGATTTCAACAGGAAATCCACTTGGCTCTGATTCCAATAGTTTTTTAGTGTATGAGTGTTTTGGGTTTTGAAATACAGCTTCAATTTTGCCGCTTTCAATTATCTGGCCCTGTGTCATCACTGCAACCCTGTTTGCATGGTGACGAACAAGTCCAAGATCATGTGTGATTAATATAATCGCCATCTTAAATTGTTGCTGAAGCTGTCCCAGAAGTTTGAGCACCTGGGCTTGCACGGTTACATCTAATGCGGTAGTAGGCTCATCTGCAATTAATACATCAGGGTTATTTGCGAGAGCCATTGCGATCACCACTCTCTGTCTTTGTCCTCCGCTTAACTCGTGAGGGAATGCTCCCATGCGTTTTTCAGCATTTTGTATTTCCACCATTTCCAGCAGTTCAAGTACTCTCTCTCGTGCTTTTTTTTGACGCAATCCCTGATGGATAAATAAAACTTCCTTAATTTGTTTTTCAATTGTGTGTAACGGATTCAAAGAACTCATCGGTTCCTGAAAAATCATGCCTATTCTGTTTCCGCGGATTCCCCTTATTTTTGCTTCAGACACTTGAAGCAGGTTTTCACCTTCAAAAATAATTTCTCCGTTAGGATGGGATGCTGAACCTGGTAAAAGACGAAGGATTGAATGTGCAGTGACAGATTTTCCGGAGCCGCTTTCTCCGACTAAAGCAAGTGTCTCACCTTTGTATAAATCCAGCGTGGCATCACGTACAGCGTGGGTTACACGCTTTCCCTGACTGAAATCAACTGATAAATTTTTTATGGAAAGTATAGGTAGAGGCATGAGGGTAGAATTATTTAGATCAGAATTTTTTCTCCCATTTTAAGTGCCTTATCTGCAGTCATTTTACTTCGTTCAAGTTTGTAAGGAACTTCAATACCTTTCTGGAAAGCAGAGCGTTGGGCTAACAAATCCATCCATCGATGCAAATGCTTCAATTTCTCAATTTCTATTCCAGCCCAGCGATAACGCCTGACCCAGGGCCACGTGGCAATGTCCGCAATAGAAAAATCATCTGCAAGATATTCATGCTGTTTTAGTTGTTTGTCCAGAACTTTGTAAAGACGCAGTGTTTCATTTTGGTAGCGATTGATTGCATATTCAATTTTTTCCGGAGCATAGCGATAAAATACATGGGCCTGACCTTGCATTGGTCCTATTCCTCCCATCTGAAACATCAGCCACTGTAGTGCAACTGAACGCTGTTTTGGATCATCCGGAAGTAACTGTCCTGTTTTTTCTGCCAGGTAAATCAGAATTGCTCCGGACTCAAAAACGGCGAAATCATCGTTATCATGATCAACTATTGTTGGAATCCTGCCGTTCGGGTTAAGCTTCATATACTGAGATTTTTTTTGTTCTTTTTTCCCAAGATCAACTGCAATCACATTGTAAGGAAGATTAATTTCTTCCAGCATGATTGAGACTTTGTATCCATTTGGAGTATGACTTGTATAAAAATCAATCATTTTTCATTTTTACTTAAATAGGTTTGTGCTTCCTGAAATTCTTCAGGTGTATTTACATCCCGGCAAATCCAGGGTGTTTCAAGTGGTGCCGAGAGTCGTGCAACACGCCATCCTTCCCAAAGGGAAATTGGGCGGCGTATTCCTTCAGCCAGCAGTTTTGAAGCTGGCTCAAGAACAGGTCTCCTGTATAGTGCCAGAAGTGGATTGGCAATGTTGTTTTCTTCCGTACAGACAAGATCATATTCATCAGTCATAATGTCACTTAATGTTTGCAGCCAATTGGTGGATAAACTTGGTAAATCACATGTAATCAGAAATACCTTGTCTATTGCTGAACTCAACAAAGGAAGAGCATCAACAATTCCCTGCAATGGTCCGCGGCCTTCCACGGAATCCTGCCCCACCCGAATCCATTCCTGTAATTCCTGAGGCAATCGGGGCATTTTCTGCCCTGGTGCGCGAATCACTACCGTTTCAGCCACAATTGGATATAAGCTCAGCAACAGTCTCTCAAGCATTGTTTTGCCTGAAATTTCAAGAAAGGCTTTATCCCGTCCCATTCGTGATGATCGTCCTCCTGCCAGCAGAATTGCACCATAGTGTTCATTCATTTTCCAACAATGTACTAAGGATTTGAAACTCAGATCTGAGAATCAGACACAGTTCAATTTTGGTGAGGTATATGTTTGTAACTGACTGAAGCTATTTAATTGTCACCAGGATCGGTAATCAAGGTCAAGTTGTATTGGTTCAGCGTGAATTGTATAGACCCGTGCCTCCACTTGCCTGGGCTCCATTAGTAATTACTGTTTTTGGAATTGATAACCTTGGAAAAGTATTTTTATTATTTATGGTCTCATTTTCAAAAATGATAATTTCTGCAAGAGCAGGTGCTTCGGGAACACAATTATCAAAAATTCATGCTGCACACTCACTGGGAGCATCCAGATGGCAAATATTAAGACATGTGATTTTTCCTAATTCATTACCTGAAATACTCACGGGAATAAGAGTTGCGGTTGGTATGTGTTGGGGGACATTGGTTGCAGCCGAATTTTTGGCAGGAACTACTGGTATTGGATTTGTTGAAAATGCAGCAAGAAAATATATGCAATATGAAGTCATCTGGATTACTATTTTTGTAATGGGAATGCTGGGACTTTTATTTGATAAAACTCTTAGAAAAATAATAGCTAAAACTATTCCATGGTTTGGAAAAGGATGAGTCGCAAAGTTCAGGGTATTTTATGGGAAATGCTGAAAGTCACCTGTCCTGTAGTTGCCCTTTTCTGGTCATGGTGATTGACAAATGCTTCGAGTTTTCCGGATTTGCGTAAATTAGTTACCACATCCAAAACAGTTTCCAGAAAATCCTCAGAGACTAAACTCCAGATGGAGTCACCGCTTCGCCAGTCAGGATCGAAGATCCCATCAGCATAAGAGTAAGCATCACCCTGAAGAATCAAATCTGCCGGTACAACCTGGTGTGTGGAAGTAAATCCACACTCCGCAAGCAAATTATGCATATCACTAAGACCAATCACTTTTTTCTTCATTACCTGCAAAGCATCCGGAATTAAGTGGTAAAACCAAAATCCGTGCTCGATTTGTTCCGGACTGCAGCTGTTTACAATCAACTTTCCTCCCGGTTTTAGCACACGCCAAAATTCGCTGAAGACTTGTTTGTGATGCACCCAACCATTGGATGAATTGTCCGGAAGATGATGCAGCACCTGATTTATCATCACAGCATCGGCAGATTTGTCGTCAAGAGGCAGTGAATCAATTGATGTAATATGAAAATTGATTCGGCCGTTTTTTTCTTCTGTTTTCATCTTTTTCCTGGCAATATCCAGCATTTCAGAATTCATATCTACGGCTTCTATTTTTCCGACCTCTCGCACAAACGCAGCAGAATACAGTCCTGTTCCGCAACCCGCATCCACAAGTAATTGTTGATTTATTGGCAGTTCGCTTGCTTCAAGCTGTACCCGGATTATTTCAGCACCGACTGCGGTTCGTGTATTGTCATAAAACCGGCTTACATGTTGATAATTTTCGTAATTGCTCATTGAATGTTGATATTGGAGAAAAAATGGGAATTGCTTGAAAAATCAGATAAAAACTATCTGCAAGCATTTGTCTTGGGATGTGTTTCTGTGCAGGTGTTTAGGCTGAAACTGACTTAAATCCGGAAAAGATTAGAATCCTGATTTTACTCAGACTATGATGCCGTGAATAATGACTGCAATGGAAATGTATATTGAAGCCTCAATGGCCCCAACTCCAACATTGCGTTCGGTTTGTATTTCCTTATTCAAGTCAAATGGTGTAATCCAGTCAAGCGCACGACGTCCAAGACTGAGACAAATCAAGCCTAACACCAGGTAAACTGCTGTAGTGATCAACTCTGCGCTGAGCAGTGCGAATCGACCAGGCTCATCATTGTCAATGAAAGGAAACATTTCATAGTCAACAACTCCTGAAACTGAGGCGTGGACAATGATTGCCATTGCTATGAAAAATCCGGCTTCAGTTATTCCTGAAGCAAGGTTCTTCTCAACTGAAGTCTGCTTACTAAGATCATAGGGAGTAATCCAGTCCAGCACCTTCCTTCCGATGAACAGGCAAACGATGCTGACAATGAAGTAAAGCAGAATTTCAATGGAAACATTTACAAAATGATTGAAAACCATAAGTGACTCCGCATAGCGAGGTTAAAAAAAATATTTTTTTTCGAACTTAATACAAATCTAAAGGTGCAAATTCTTTATATTTATAGACATAATCATTGGACTGTCAGCTGAATTTACAGCATTTCAGAATCTGTCTATCAACTTAATGACCAAAGATATTAGCCTATCATAGTTCAAGTGCAAGCTACAACTTTAGGCAATTAATTTTGGTGAAGGTTTAGTGCAAGAGGATATTTGACATGTCCACCAGTACATTCAAAAAAGTAATTGATTAAGTTTTGAATTGACTTGATTCAAAAAATTAAATACAAGTGTGGGGTTTAAGTTCTTTATGAGAAGCGTTATTCTCATTGTTTAGAATTCTTTTTCATTTATTGAAAACATTCAGTATTCAGTTTTTTCTTTTAGTACATCATATTTCAGGATAAATTACCTTAGAAGAACACTTTGCCAAATAACTTGGTTAATCTTCAGGATGATGATTAGTTGGCTGGAAAAACAAAGTGCAAATTGTTTTTTACTTCGCAAAGAATTTATTCCTTGATTTTAAAAAACACCCATTAAAAGAGTAAGAATATGAAAATGACCACAGAAGAAGCATTTGTCAAAGTTTTGCAAATGCACGGCATCGAGCATACTTTTGGTATTATTGGCTCAGCTTTCATGCCCATCTCAGACTACTTCCCCAAGGCCGGGATCACTTTTTGGGACTGTGCACATGAATGCAATGGTGGTTATATGGCTGATGGATTCACGCGATCAACAGGTAAAATGGCCATGATTATAGCGCAGAACGGGCCTGGGATTACTAACTTCGTCACCTGCGTCAAGACAGCATATTGGAATCACACCCCAATGCTGCTGGTAACACCACAGGCGGCTAACAAGACCATAGGGCAGGGCGGTTTTCAGGAAGTAGAGCAGATGGCTGCCTTCAAGGACATGGTGGCCTATCAGGAAGAGATTCGTGATCCTTCCAGGGTCGCGGAAGTGCTCAACCGTCTGATTACAAAGGCCAAACGCATGTCTGCACCGACACAGGTCAACGTGCCTCGAGATTTATGGACTCAGGTGATTGACATAGAACTACCGCCGATTGTGAATTTTGAACGGCCATCCGGAGGGGTGGGCGCAATTGCTGCGGCCGCGGAACTGTTGTCAAACGCGAAATTTCCTGTGATTCTCAACGGTGCTGGCGTGGTACTAGGGGACGCGATTTCGGCATCACAGGCTTTGGCTGAAAGACTTGATGCCCCTGTGTGCTGCAATTACCAGCACAACGACGCATTTCCAGGTTCACACCCACTGTTTGCAGGGCCGCTTGGATATAACGGATCTAAAGCAGGAATGGAATTAATCAAGCAGGCGGACGTAGTGTTGGCACTGGGGACAAGACTGAATCCATTTTCAACACTACCAGGTTATGGAATGGATTACTGGCCCAATGACGCTAAACTGATTCAGGTAGATATCAATCCGGATCGCATAGGGCTGACCAAGCCTGTTTCAGTGGGTATTGTAGGAGACGCGAAACAAGTGGCTGAGCAGATTCTGGCACAGCTTTCTGGGAGTGCCGGAGATGCTGGACGCGAGGAGCGCCGCAACAGGATTGCAACAACTAAATCTGCATGGGCCGAAACACTGGCCTCGATGAATCACGAAGACGATGACGACGGCACTTCATGGAACGAGCGTACACGTAAACGGCAGCCCGACCATATGTCTCCTCGCATGGCATGGCGTGCAATTATGGAAGCGCTTCCTAAAGAAGCAATCATTTCTTCAGACATCGGTAACAACTGCGCTATCGGTAATGCTTACCCGACTTTTGAACAAGGACGTAAGTATCTGGCCCCGGGGTTATTTGGCCCATGTGGCTATGGATTCCCTACGATAATTGGCGCAAAGATAGGTAATCCTGATACACCTGTAGTGGGCTTCGCAGGAGATGGAGCATTTGGTATTTCAATGAATGAGATGACTGCAGTTGGACGTAATGACTGGCCGGCGATCACAATGGTAATCTTCAGGAACTATCAGTGGGGGGCAGAAAAGCGTAACACCACTCTCTGGTACGATGACAACTTTGTCGGTACTGAGCTTGATTTACAGGTTTCGTTCGCTGAAATAGCGGTAGCTTGCGGTGTCAAAGGTGTGAAAGCAAAGTCGATGAACGAACTTACTGAGCAATTGGAAACAGCAATCAAGGCTCAAATGGAGCAGGGCGAAACTACTTTTATTGAGGCAGTATTAAATCAGGAACTAGGTGAACCGTTCCGCCGTGATGCAATGAAAACACCGGTTCCTGTTGCAGGAATAAACAAAGATGATATGTGCGTACAGCAGGGTTAAGCAGGTTTGTTAATTAACGGTACTGAAACTATCAGAAAGTAGAAATAACTTTGTAAATATTTTCGGTTAATACCATCAAAAACTTATATAAGAGCAGGAGAAAAAATGGAAACACAAAATTTATATTCCCCTGACGCACTTTGGCGTCCCATGACACAACACAAACCATTGTTGAGCAACCGTCCAAAACACATCGTGAAAGGAGAAGGTTGTTATATCATTAATGAAGATGGCGACCGAATTCTTGATGGTACTGCAGGATTATGGTGTGTGAATGTAGGCCACGGAAGAGAAGAACTGGCGGCAGTGGCTAAGGAACAAATGGAAAAACTGGCTTACGTGATTCCTGTTATGACCAGTGATCCTGCTGTGGAATTGTCTGCTAAAATGCTGGAAATGCTGGGCATGGAAAAAGGCCATGTTTATTTCACAAGCAGTGGATCAGAGGCCAATGAAGCTGCTTTCAAGATTGTCAGACAGTACCATTTACAGGCAGGGAATCCACGCAAACATAAAATAATTTCACGCCACAGGGCTTATCACGGTAACACACTTGCCACGATGACTGCTACGGGACAAGCCGAGCGTAAAATCGGCTATGAACCTCTTGCTCCCGGATTCCTTCATGTTCCTCCCCCTTATCCGTATCGCCGACATCCAAAATTGACTGAGGAGGAGCATGGCGAAGAATGCGCAAAGTTTCTTGAAGACACTATCATTTATGAAGGTGAAGAAACAGTGGCTGCGTTTATCATGGAACCAATGATTTCCGGAGGAGGAGTGCTTATACCTCCGGACAATTATTTGACACGAATTCGAGAAGTTTGTGATCAATACAATGTCCTGTTGATACTGGATGAAGTTGTATCAGGATTTGGAAGAACAGGAAAAATGTTCGGACATGAACATTGGGGTATCAAGGCTGATATTTTCACCTTTGCCAAAGGTATGGCCAGTGGTTATATGCCAGTGGCGGCCACAGTTGTAAAGGAACATATCTTTGAAGCATTTTATGGAGATGCATCAGAACTTAAGCATTTCAGGCATGTCAATACTTATGGAGGCCATCCTGTTGCGACCGCTGTGAGTATGAGGAATATTGATATTGTTTTAGAGGAAAATCTGTCAGATAATGCTGCTAAAATGGGGAATTATCTGCAAGAAAGATTGAATGAATTTTCTGATCATCCACTTGTAGGTGAGGTCAGGGGCAAGGGATTACTGCTCGGAGTTGAACTGGTTTCAGACAAAGAAAAGAAAACCCCTGTAACATTGGCTCAGGCAAATGGAATTGTGCAAAATTGTCTTAAAGAAGGCGTCTTAGTCATGCGTAACGGCAATACTGTCCCTGGACTGGGGAATGTACTGATCATGGCTCCGCCTTTGATTCTACAGGAAAGCGAAGCCGATCAGATTGTAGATGCTATTGGGAAATCATTAAACCAGGCATTGAATTAAAATTTTAACGGATGGTTTCATCCATTATTTATAACAATCATGAAGGAGCTTAATCCTGCAAGAATTATTATCAGATCAAAAGGAATAATAAATGAGATTAGGCGTACCAACAGAAATTAAGGAAATGGAAAATCGTGTCGGTGTTACTCCGGCAGGTGTGTCTGAACTTGTAAGAAACGGACATCAAGTATGTATTGAAACCAATGCTGGAGTTGGAAGCGGCTTCAGCAATGAAGAATATCAGGAAGCCGGCGCCATCATAGTTGATGCTGCTTCTGATGTGTGGGCTTGCGAGATGGTTTACAAAGTCAAAGAGCCACTTGCTGAGGAGTATGATTATTTTCGTGAGGATCTGTTATTGTTCACTTATCTGCATTTAGCCGCTGAAGGACCATTGACCAAAGCGTTGATGGACTCAAAAACCACATCTATTGCTTACGAAACAGTGCAGCTTGCGGATCGCAGCCTGCCGTTGCTTACGCCTATGAGTGAAGTCGCGGGCCGCATGGCGGTGCAGGTCGGGGCTCGTTTTCTGGAAAAACCCCAGGGAGGGCAGGGTGTTTTGCTTGGGGGCGTGCCCGGTGTTGAACCTGCGGATGTCGTGATCATCGGAGGAGGTGTAGTTGGAATCAATTCTGCTAAAATGGCGATTGGTTTAGGCGCGAAAGTCACAATTCTTGATATCAGTCTGGACAGATTGCGCTACCTTGATGATGTTTTTAACGGACGCGTTCAACTGATCATGTCAAACAGCTACAATATCGCCAAAGCCGTGGAAGGTGCCGATTTATTGATTGGTGGTGTGTTAATTCCGGGAACAAAAGCCCCCCATCTTGTAACGGAAGAAATGGTGAAAACTATGAAGAACGGCTCTGTTATCGTTGATGTTGCAATTGATCAGGGAGGCTGCATTGAAACAATTGACCGTGTTACTTATCATAACAATCCGGTTTATGAGCGACATGGTGTTGTCCACTATTCTGTCGGAAACATGCCGGGAGCAGTTGCGCGGACATCCACATTAGCATTGACAAATGCCACTCTGCCTTATGCAATTCAATTGGCCAACAAAGGCTGGGAAACGGCCTGTAAAGAAGATCCAGCCCTAGCCTTGGGTTTGAATACCCATGCGGGCAAAGTTACCTGCAAAGGTGTTTCTGAAGCATTTGGTTATGAATTTGTTCCACCTGAAAAAGTCATTTGAGCAAGAAGCAGTTCATTTGAGTAATTAAATCAGCAATTTAGTTTTTAATCGATTAAAGCCGAATCCCCGAACATTTCAAGATTCTTTTCCGGGTGATCGTGCCAGCAGGTTAATGATTTCATATACTATGGTTGCTGCCGCAAGTGAAGTCAACTCGCATGAAATTTCTTTAAATTAAATATAATCTCCTGTGAGTAACTCCCACTAATTCTTCGCAGTTAGATGACAATCCAAGTAAAAATCCCATTTCTTGTAAAACAAACCAATAAATGTTATGTATTGGGTTCTCCTGATACAAATAGTAGTGTTTTACTTTTGGTATTAAGGTAATTGTCTTGGTTCACTAGAAATACGAAAAATTGGCATATCGTTTATAATTGGTTATGTAGCAAAAAACCAATTGAAAGGAATGCCTTATGTC
>LUQO01000049.1 GCA_001627865.1 SAR324 cluster bacterium REDSEA-S27_B3 | reverse complement strand
GAACCAACATATTCCCGTAAAACATCGTCCACTCTTGTTTGCCAGCCTTTACCACCTTTCTTGAAAAAATCAACAACTTCGGTAGAAAGACGAATGGAAACAGCTTGCTTTGTTGGGGACTTTTGCGAACCACGCTGCCCCTGTTTTCTTTTTAATGTTCCGGAATTATAAGCGGCAACCACTTCGGGCAATACTTCTTTGGCAGGACGCAGCTTTGACATTTCACTAGTTGTCAATTCAGGAATTTCTGCTTCATTCCAATCTTTTTGAGAAATATTTTTAGGTTTTTTTTTCATATTGTTTTACCTCTCTAGTATTAGCTTTTCGTAATCCGATGAGACGAACATTTTCATCGCGAATGGTAAACACCACTAATTGAGAGACAAAAGAAAATGAGCTTGAACTGAGCAAAAGACAAAGTGAGAATATAATTGTGAAATTCTTCATTAATTGTTTCATTGTAAATCCTCTATTTTGGACAAAAATTGAATTAAAGAATGAATTTGTTTCTCAGTTAAATATTCCCCAAAAGCAGGCATTCCGATATGGGCGTTCCCGGAGGAAATCATTGTATTGAATGCTTCGGGATATTTTGTGTGAAACTTCACAACCGAATGGCACATGGCGCAAACCGCCTCAAATAGCCCTCTTCCGGATTTGCCGACTGCATTTTCAATATGACATTCGGCGCATGGCGGTTCAAAAACAGCTGAGTGTCAGCGCCGCCCATACCGGAAGGAAGGGCGTGAAAAGTTATTGTTTCAGTGTGTGGTGACTCTGGAGTATTGATGTGAAGTGTCACAGTTTATTCTATTTGTCCCAGCTTGCCCCTTGTATCAACAATGAATCGCAATTCAATTTCTTCTTCAGGCGGAACGAGTCGTTTTTTCAAACGAAGTGTGGTGCATCCGCAGCTTGAACTGACGCCAAGTATTTTCAGCGGCTGATCACCAGAATATTTTATGAAGATTGAGCCCAGCAGTTCCTCTCCTGTAATCACTGAAGTTTGTTTCAGCTCCTGCCTTATCTCTAGTTTTGGCACCGCATAAAGTAGTGAATTTCCTGACTGAAATACTGCTGGCAAAAATATAATCAGAAAATTAAGCATTCCCCATCTAATGACTGAACCGGCAGTGGGAATCCATCCACAAAAACAGGAAAACGAAAAATCCCTTGAGGAATGGAAAAGGTTAAGAAGAGTGCGGAGAAAGGAAGGAAAAAACTTGAATTTTGGAAACCAAAATTTATCTCTGGCCCAAATGTTGAGTTGAGTAGAGTTGCATGACCAGACCTTCTGAAGAAATGTCTAAAAAATCATTCGAATCAATCAACCTGTACTGTTACATAAGATTAGATAAAAATGCAAGCAATATATTTATATTTATTGGGTAATCAGTTTACGAGACAAAAGCAATTTTTTAAGGCAGGAAAGTTTTTCTGAAAACAGAGTTAATATTGGATTTTGAATTCAACCCCAGGGATTCAGATTCTGCTGGTGATCAGATAGTGTTCAGGATTTTTTTCAAATTTGGTTTTGCAGCCTTTGCAGCAAAAATAATAATCCTTTTCTTTATATTTTATGAAATGTTTTGTGTCATCAGTATTTACTTTCATACCGCAAATTGGATCGATAAAATCCAATTTTTGTTCAGGATGAAATTCATTAATTGAGGGTTTTTCATTTCTGTGAATTTTTACAATTTCCGCAAGAATGCTCAATGCGATTTCTGCAGGGGTTCTTGCATTGAGGTCCATTCCTGCAGGATTGACCACCTTTTCCAACTTTTCCTGAGAAATCCCAATTTCTGAAAGTTCATTTTTCAAAAAATTCGTTTTTCGACGGCTGCCAACAAAAGCCAGATAATCAACCGAAGTCTCTAAAGCAGCTTCAAGGGCTTCCATGTCACTTTCCCCTTGAGTACAGATAATGATGAAACATGGAGAAGAGAGATTGATATCTTTCAGATCAAAACCTTCCATTACCTTATCAACTGCAAATTTTTTATCTTTTAATAGAGAATCTACTGCCCAGATGGTTTGGTAACCCAGTTCTGATGAGAACCTGAGAAGGCTTTTAGCAACAGGTGAATTTCCCATCACTACAATAAGTGGTCGTGGAAAAACCGGTTCAATGTATACACTCAATGATCCTCCACTATGACAGTTCATATTAAAATGTTTTACACCTGCAATTTCAGCTTTCTGCTCTTCAGGATCAATTACAATCAATTTTGATTCCCCTGAACTCATTGCAGCCATGCCCTCTTCGATCACTATGCCATTAGTACAGCCTCCCCCAATCCAACCATACAGTTGCCCATCATTTCGTATTATGGCTTTATCACCTGCTTTGCCGGAAATGGGTGTACCATGCTGAACAACAATGGCTGTGGCAAATGACTCGCGCTTTGCCATTAACTTCAGGTATTCCCGAAAAAATATTTCGGTCATAGAAATAATTTGGAACTGTGCATTGAATTGAAGAAAAAATGTCTGGATTCCCGGAAACGATTTTTTCATTTCCGGGAATAATTTCCATCAGGCTGCTGCTCCCTTTTCCTGAAATACTTGCCAAACCTTAAAGGGGGTGATCGGAATGTCTATATTTTCAACACCCAGGTGAGAAAGGGCATCAACCACGGCATTAGCAATTGCTGGAGGAGCGCCCACTGTTGGAGATTCGGCTACGCCCTTAGCCCCAAGAGGATGATGTGGAGAAGGTGTTATAGTTTGCTCTGTTTCCCAGTTGGGTGTCTCAACTGAAGTAGGAAGCAGATAGTCCATGAACGATCCATTCAGGATGTTACCCTGCTCATCATAGATCAATTCTTCATACATAGCAGGTGCCAGTCCCTGTGTCAGTCCTCCATGGATTTGACCTTCTACTATCATAGGATTGATGATGTTTCCGCAGTCATCAATCGCAACGAATCGACGAATTTTGATTTCACCTGTTTTACGGTCAATATCGACAACGCAAATGTAAGATCCAAACGGGAATGTCATGTTTGGCGGATCATAATAATGAGTCGCCTCTAATCCAGGTTCAAGTCCCTGTGGATGATTGGTGTAAGCGGCAAAGGCGATTTCCTGAATAGTCTTGGCCTGTTCCGGAGAGCCTTTAACGAAGAATTTTCCAACTTCCCACTCCAGATCTTCTTCACTAGCCTCCAACAAGTGCGCAGCAATCTTACGGGCTTTTTCACGAATTTTGTGTGCTGCCTTAGCCGCTGCGGCACCCGCAGTCGGTGTACTGCGGCTGGCGTATGTCCCAAGCCCATAAGGGGCAGTATCAGTGTCACCTTCTTCAATTTGAATTTGAGAAGACGGTATTCCCAGTTCTTCAGCAAGGATCTGAGCATAAGTTGTTTCATGCCCCTGTCCCTGTGATTTGGTACCAAAGCGAGCTATAGCTTTCCCTGTCGGATGAATGCGAAGTTCACAGCTGTCAAACATTTTTATTCCCAGAATATCGAAATCTTTTGAGGGACCTGCCCCAACAATCTCGGTAAAGCTGGAAATACCAATGCCCATCAGTTCACCACGTTCTCTTTTTTCTTTCTGTTCACGCCGAAGTTCTTCATACCCTATTTTTTCCATGGCCAGTTTAAGAGCCCTTGGATAATTCCCACTGTCGTATTCCCAGCCTAGCGCTGACTGATAAGGAAAATCTTCCGGTTGTATGAAGTTCTGCATTCTTAAATCGGCAGGATCCCGTCCAAGTTTCAGAGCCAACACGTCAACGATGCGTTCAATTGCGTGTACTGCCTCTGTTACTCTGAATGAACAGCGGTACGCAATACCTCCAGGCGGCTTATTTGTGTAGTATGCGTCCATCTCAGTAAACGCATTCTTGATATCATAGGATCCTGTGCAAATTGAAAACATACCTGCAGGGTACTTGGATGGATTTGCTGCAGCATCAGTATAGCCATGATCTGCAACTGTCTTAATCCGCAAGGCTTCCATCTTGCCACTGTTGCTTGCGGCCAGCTCGACGTCCATATGATAGTCCCTGGCAAAAGAATCAGCTTGCAGGTTTTCTGAGCGGTCTTCAACCCATTTTACCGGTTTACCGATCACCACCGAAGATGCAATGGCGATCACATATCCGGGATAAACTGGGACCTTGCCTCCAAAGCCCCCGCCAATATCAGGAGAAATAATACGAATTTTTTCTTCAGAAAGTCCAACGTGCCCTGCAACCAAAGCCACCACGGTACGTATTGCATGTGGTGCCTGTGTAGTCATCCAGACCGTAAGTTTGCCTTCCACAGGGTCAAAAGAGGCAACACAGCCACATGTTTCAATGGATGCAACGTGAATTCGAGGTAGGTAAACTTTTTCTTTCACTACCACATCTGCTGCCTGAAAAGCTTCTTCAGTTTTTTCTGCATCACCGGTTTCCCAGTGCCATATGTGATTATCTGTTTTACCTTCCTTGTCTGTACGTAGAACCGGTGCATCAGCTTCCATTGCCTTGAACGGATCCACAACCGCCTGCATTGGTTCATACTCAACTTCGACGGCTTCAACCCCATCTGCTGCGATGTAACGGTCATCTGCGATCACAGCCGCAACTTCCTGTGACTGGTACATGACAGTGTCTGTTGGAAGTACCATCTGAGTATCAGACATCAGTGTTGGCATCCAGTGAAGGTTGTATCCTTCCAATACTTCACCGGTAATCACTGCATGTACACCTGGAATAGCCATGGCATTGTCTGTGTTTATACTTTTAATTTTTGCATAGGCATACGGACTTCTTACAATGTCCATATGCAGCATTCCTGGAAGAACTACATCATCTGTGTATTTTCCTTGTCCTCGAATAAAACGTGCATCTTCCTTGCGTTTTATGTTGTGGCCCATTCCTCCGACTTCAACACTTGTTTTCGGTCCATTCATGTTGCCTCCTTTTGTATTTTTTCCGCGGCGTACTGGACCGCCTTTATGATGTTAACATAGCCTGTGCAACGGCAAAGGTTGCCGGAAATTCCCCAACGAATTTCCTCTTCAGTGGGATTGGGATTTTTATCCAGAAGCTCCGCAGCCCTCATAATCATCCCGGGAGTGCAGAAACCACACTGCAAACCATGTTCCTGATGAAAACCCTCCTGTAAAGGATGTAGTTTACCTTCTGTTTCCATACCCTCAATTGTTGTCAATGATTTACCATTAGCCTGCATTGTAAAGAGTGTACAACTTTTTACGGAACGCCCATCAATGAGCACCGTGCAGGCACCACAGTGTGATGTGTCGCAACCGATGTGAGTACCTGTCATTACCAGTTCTTCACGGAGAAAATGAACCAAAAGTAAACGTGAGTCTACCTCTCTGGTGATACTGGAACCATTTATCTCAATAGTTACTGTATGTTTTGACATAATCAACTACCCCTTTCTGAACGTTCAATTGAAATCTTTATTGCCCTTTGTGTAAGTTCATTCACAAGGTCTCTTTTATATTCGGCACTGCCGCGCAGATCATCAACCGGATCACAGTCCTCTGCAGCCAGACGCCCAGATTCCCGGATCAGGCTGTCATCTGGGATTTGCCCTCTCAGATGGTCTTCCGCACTGTTCGAACGAAGAGGAATAGGCCCAACATTGGTAAGACCAATTCCAATTTGCTGTATTGTACCGCCTGCATCAAAACTAAGTTGACAAGCAACAGCAGCAGCAGCGTAATCTCCGACTTTTCTCTCTATTTTCTGATAAGACCCACCACTATTTGGAGGTGCTGCAGGTATCTTGATTTCTGTGAGAATTTCATTGTTCTGTAATGCCGTAGTGAAAAAATCAGTGAAAAAATCATCAATTCCAATCTCACGACTGCCATTTGGACCTTCCACAACCACCCTGGCCCTCAGTGCAATCATAGCCGCGGGATGATCGTTTGCAGGATCACCATGTGCAAGGTTGCCACCAACAGTGGCCATGTTTCTTACTTGCGGATCAGCAATCATCTTTGCCGTATCCAATAGCAAAGGATATTTTTCGCTAATTAACTCAGATTCTTCAAGGGAAGATTCACGAGACATGGCACCTATTCTTAGTTGACCTTCTTCTTCACGAAGGAAATCCATTCCTTCTATGCCGCTGATGTCAATAAGATATTCCGGCAGTGCAAATCTGAGTTTCATGGCTGGAATCAGACTGTGACCTCCAGCGAGTATTTTTGCTTCTTCACCATGCTTTTGAAGCAGAGAAATTGCTTCAGATAATTGATTTGGATTAAGGTATTCATAGGGAGGTGGTATCATGATGTCTCCTTTGGCTGGGTTCTTTAAGATTGGAATGACTGGATCATTAGTTGATACTAGGGGGAAGCATATATTAATCTTTTTTATTTGTCAACAAAAATATAAAAAAGCACAAAAATGTTTGTTATGAAGATAGATGAATCGCACTTATAAAGGCCAACCAATATACTCTCATAGTGACAATAGGAATCGTCTTAAAAAGTGGCTTTAGTAAAGATGAGATTACCGAGGTATTAATTTGTACAGGGAAGTGGTTATTGAACTGAATTATTGTGGTAAGTGACAGTTACTATTATACCAAATGCAAAGAATCATCTAATTCAAGATGCAGATCAGCATCATCGATGTCTTTGATCTGTTCAATTTTGATGCGTGCATTTGAGGCGATTTTTTGAGCATCACTTATGCGCATTTCAGCATCAAGCATGATGTTTACCTGAACGGTCAGCTGCTGATTCAGATAGTGGCAGTAAATATGAGTTGTGCCAAGAATTTCCGGAATCTTGTTTAGAACATTTTTTACATCAGCTTCTATTTCGCTTTGCGGACGCATAAGTACAATATCCTTTGCGGCATCGCCTCCTTCTTCTTCCACAAAATCATCCTCGGCGTCCACATGCACCAGCACCTCATTAACAGCAGGCAGTTTTTCCAGAATACGTAAACGCACCCTTTCCGCTACTTGATGCGCGGCAGAAATACTCATCATGCTGTCCACTTCAATATGCAGATCCACCAGCAAATGCGGTCCCATTCTGCGGGCACGCATTTCATGATAATGATCCACTCCTTCAACATCAGTCAGGATTTTATTCAGTTCACTAATGACTTCATCTTCCGCGGTCTCATCGGTCAACTCCCGCAGACTTCCATAACCAATATCGATTCCGGTTTTTACAATAAGTCCTGCAACCAGCACTCCCGCGATCGGATCCATCAGCGGAACACCCCATTGCGCCCCCGCTATTCCCACCAGCGCCGCCACAGAAGAAATCGCGTCTGATCGGTGATGCCAGGCATTTGCCAGCAAAACACGGCTTCCGCTGCGCCTGCTGACCATACGTGTTAGATGAAACAAAGCCTCTTTGACTACTATCGCGATTGCAGCCATCCATAGCGCGGCTTCTCCGGGGACTTCCGGAGCATCCATTTTGTTCAGAACATGCCAGGCCACAGCAATCCCTGTTAAAACAAGCATTAGGGCGACAATGAAGGTCCCGACGGTTTCAAATTTCCCGTGTCCGTAAGGATGGTTTTCATCTTTTGGGATGCCGGCCATTCGCACTGCCCACAGTGTTATAAGGTCTGAAAGCAGGTCCGAAACAGAATGTCCGGCGTCCGCGATTAAAGCGGATGAATGAGCGATGGTGCCTACAAAACCTTTCGCGACAGCCAAAATCAGGTTTGCCAGCAAACCAAGCCAGGTGACGCTCAAAGCATGTTTTTCTGTGAGATCAATTGTATGCATTTGCTAAAAAACGTCTTTCAATTCACGTAATGTCCGAAATACTTCTTTTTCGGAGAGATCATTGCCCGGATCACTGGATTTGACTGAAGCTTGGATTTCAGACGAGGTGCAGCGCATAAATGGATTTGTCTGCTTCTCCTCCACAATTGTTGTAGGAGTGGAAAATGCTCCGGATGCGCGCAGTGCTTTAACATCCGCCAGTTTATTAGAGATCTCAGTGTTTCCAGACTCAACGCTCAGGGCAAAACGCAGGTTAGTTTCAGTATATTCATGTCCGAAATACAGTTCAGTCTGATCCGGAAGCTGACCGATACGCTGATTAAGTGAATCATGCATTTGTGCCGGTGTCCCTTCAAAAAGCCGTCCGCAGCCTGCCGCAAACAGCGTGTCTCCTGTAAAGGCACTTTTTCCGAACACATAAGTAATCGCGCCGGAAGTGTGTCCGGGATTGTGCAAAAATGATCCGGACTGCCCGCCAAACCGTATATCATCCCCGTCTTCCAGGAACTCAGTTTGTTCCGGAATTCTTCCACGGTCAGAGGCATGTCCATAGATTTTCAATTCCGGATAATCAGCCTTTAGTTCTTTATTTCCTCCCACATGATCCCAGTGGTGATGAGTATTCAGAATGGTTGTCAATTTCACATTCCTGTGTTTTATTTCTTTTTTAACTGGTATTGCTTCAGAAGGATCCACAACTGCGGCATCACCTGTTTTCGGGCAGATCAGCAAGTAGGCGAAATTGTCCTGCAGACAGGGAATAGTAATGATTTCCATTTATTAAACCTGGTTTATTGTTGAGGTTTGACTGACTTAACTTTTGTCTGAAGAGTACCATCTTCAAGACGCACCTGCAATTCTTCTCCTGACTGAACCTGCTTCACTGAGCGCAGTGATTTACCTGCGCTGTCCATTGCAACACTGTAGCCCCGATGCAGCACAGAAAGCGGGCTGAGACTGTCAAGCAAATCAGTCTGCTGCTGCACCGAATCTTCCAGCTTTTCCTGTAAAAGTTGAATGGCACGAACCAAACGGTCGTTTAGCTGCTCAACGCCGTGTTTTTGTGAAGCCAGCTCACGTCCGGGATTAAGCAGCAAAAGTTTTTCAGAAATACCGGAAACACGATTGTTTACATTATCCAACAGATGCCTGGTTCTTTCACGAAGCAATGAATCAAGATCATCCACCTGCTGCACATACTGCTGAACAACCGCGGCTGGTGACGACAGTCTCTGGCGGATTGCTTCAACATACTGACTGAGCCGCTCAAGCAGATTAAACATAATGCGCTGCAGCTGCTCCTCTTTTTGATTAACAGTGTATTTCAAATCAACTTTATTGGGAACAGCCATTTCCATCGCCGCGGATGGTGTCGGAGCCCGCACATCACTTACAAAATCAGCAATAGTAAAATCAGTTTCATGACCCACTGCGGAAATGACCGGAATTTCTGAGGAAAAAATCGCTCTTGCCAGCTGTTCATCATTGAAAGCCCATAAATCCTCAATTGAACCTCCTCCTCTGCCCACGATCAAAACATCAAGCTGGTGCGATTCACGAAGACTGTTCAAATGCCGAATGCCTTCAACCAGCATCTCTGGAGCTGAATCCCCCTGCACCTGTGTGGGAAACAACAGAACCGGAATTCCGGAGAAACGGCGCTCCAGCACAGTCAGCATATCGTGAATCACAGCACCCTTTGGTGAAGTAACAATGCCTATACTCCCCGGCAAGAAAGGAATCCGGCGTTTATGCTGCTGATCAAACAATCCTTCCTTTTCAAGCTTTGCTTTCAGCTGTTCAAAGGCCAGCTGAAGCGCGCCCAGACCTTTTGGCTCCAGATAGGAAACCGTGATTTGATATTCACCACGCGGCTGATAAACACTGAGGTGTCCGCGAACAACCACTTCCAAACCATCTTCCGGATCAAAGCGCAACCCTTCCGCGATATTCCGAAAAATCACGCAGCGTATCTGTGACTGATTATCTTTGAGACTGCAATACCAATGTCCTGAAGCAGCCCTGCTGACGTTTGAAAGCTCTCCCTCAACTGTCAGCGAACGAAACTCCCCCTCCAGCAGCAGAGCAATCCGTTTCGTCAGCTGAGTGACTGTCAGCGGCTTAGGGGGCTGGAAAGGTTTGGTTGCTTCAGTATCAGACTGGATTGCGTCTTTTGTTTTTAAAGGGGAATCTTCGTCTTTTTTGGGAGGATCAACTTCGAAAGGAATCTGCATGGCAATAACCTTTTCGATCACTCAATCAGGCTGAGCAGCTGCTCCCGCATCACCTGTTCCGGAGCCTGTTTCCCAGTCCAGAAAGTGAATGCGTCACAGCCCTGGTAAAGCAGCATGCCAACACCATTAGCTGAGGCAATACCAAGCTCTTCAGCCTGCCTGAGAAGCGGTGTTTGATTTGGGCTGTAAATGATATCAACCAGCAGTCCTATGTTTTGACATTGAGCTAAATCAAGCGGGCTTTCAGTTGAAACCATGCCGACTGTGGTGGTATTCACCAGCAGATCCAGTGGTGTTTCGTGTATGGACTGCAATGACACTGACTCCAGCTTTGTCTCTGGAAAATATTGAGAAATATCTGACACCAGTTTTTCTGCACGCTCAGCAGTACGGTTATGAACAAGCACGCGTGAAGCGCCAGCGTCAGCAAGTCCGGCAAGCAATGCCCGCGCTGAACCACCGGCGCCGAGAAGCGCGATCGTTTTGTTCTGTGGAGAACAATTTAGAGTTTTCAGTGAGCGGATAAATCCGGAATAATCTGTATTAGTTCCGGTGAGACATCCTTGAACATTGCTGATTGTGTTGACAGCGCCTATCTTTTCCGCCAAAGGAGTGACTTCATCCAGGTGAGGAATTACAGAACTTTTATGCGGAACCGTGACATTTACTCCGGAAACATTCAAAGCCCTGATTCCAGCTAAGGCATCCTGAATATTTTCTGACTTTACAGGGAATGCCAGATAACGGGCATCCATATCTAAAGAAGCAAATGCGGCATTCATCATCCGTGGAGAAAATGAGTGTCGCACAGGATCACCGATTACACCATATATTAAGGTTGCTCCGCTGATTGATTCCGTCATTCCAATTCGTGAAAACGTGCGTCAAACAGGTTTACTATAGCCTTTAGAGCTTCGTCCTCTTTGTCACCGTCAGCTCTCACTTTGATGGAAGTTCCAGCTGTCGCGCCTAGCATCAGAACCTCCATCACAGATTTTGCGTTGGAGACCTGACCATCTTTATCAAGGTGAATATCACAGGGATATTCATTTGCCATACGCACCAGCTGCGCTGCCGCACGAGCATGCAGCCCGAGACGATTTATGATGGTAATCTCCTGGCTGAGCATCCTTTATAATCCTGCCTGAATTCTCAGATCATTAGCCTTATCCGTTGCTTCCCAGGTGAATTCCGGAACCTCGCGGCCGAAGTGGCCATAAACAGAAGTTTTGCGGTAGATCGGACGCAGCAGGTTTAGAGCTCGAATCAGCCCGGCCGGTTTAAGTTCAAAATTATTGCGAATCAAATTAATGATTGCTTTTTCTTCAATTTTGTTTGTGCCGAAGGTATCCACCGAAACAGAAACAGGTTCGGCTACACCAATTGCGTATGCCAGCTGTACCTCGCAGCGTGATGCCAGTCCTGCAGCAACCACGTTCTTTGCCACATGTCGCGCGGCATACGCTGCTGAACGGTCAACCTTTGAGGGATCCTTTCCGGAAAATGCGCCCCCGCCATGTCTGCCCATGCCGCCATAAGTATCCACAATTATTTTGCGTCCTGTGAGCCCGCAGTCTCCCTGTGGTCCGCCAATAACAAAAAGTCCGGTAGGATTGATGTGAAATTTTGGAGAACCATTCAGGTATTGATCAGGAATAACTTCATTAATCACATTGTTAATAATATCCTGATGCAGCTTCTCCTGGCTCACATCCTCCGCGTGCTGTGTACTGATTACGACCGCGTCTATGGATTTTGGTTCTCCATTCACATAACGCACTGTAACCTGAGATTTACCATCCGGACGCAGGTAATCCATTGTTCCATCCTTTCGGACTTTTGAAAGTCTTTCAGTGAGCCTGTGTGCAAGCTGTATTGGAAGAGGCATTAATTCAGGTGTTTCTTCACAGGCATATCCAAACATCAATCCCTGGTCTCCAGCGCCTTGTTCGGTATGCGCGCCTTCTCCCTCGTTGACACCCTGGGCAATGTTTGGCGACTGCTTATCCAGGCTGATCAGTACCGCGCATGTGTTAAAATCGAAGCCCATGTTAGAGTCAACATAGCCGATTTCTTCTACGGTATTTCGTACCACTTTCTGCATGTCAACCCAGGCTTTAGTTGTGACCTCTCCTGCCACAACAACCATACCTGTGGTAACCAGCGTTTCACAGGCAACTCTGCTTGAAGGGTCCAGCTCAAGCAGCGCGTCAAGAATGGAATCTGAGATTTGATCAGATATTTTATCCGGATGACCTTCCGTTACACTTTCGGAAGTAAATAACATTTCGTTCATAGATTTTTTAAGATTATAAGTTGATTTCAAGGAATTACATTAGAACCCAGAATCAGCCAAATTTCAAGAACAGTTTAGATTATTAGGCATATACAGCATCACTCTTGTTTGATTGTTTTATCCAGAAATTCTATCCATTCGTCCAATTCTCTAACCGCGTGATGACGCTGTTCTGGTGTTAAAACTTTATCAACATCTAAAATCCTCTTTTTATTGCGTAGAATTCGAGCCTGTTTCTCTGCATCAGTTTCTCCTCCCCAGTTGTTGACTGACCGGCTGAGCCAATTTTCAAGATCTTTCTTTTTCGGAGAAGAACGCAGCAAAGCTAAAAACTGTGGCTGTGTTTTAAGTCGACGTTCCATTCTCACGGTCAGGGGATCGGCTGCACCCGCGAACCATTTCGTCTGCAGGCGATTAATCTTCTGCCGCTGTTCTTCACTGAAATCTCCAAACCAGTCTTCCATCTGCTCCCAGAACCTTTCCCTTCTCTTCCTTGAATGCTTTTCCGGAGAATCCAGTTCTTCTTTCATATCTTCATTTTCTTCAATCATTCTTTTTTCCAGAGTATTGATCTGTTCCGGGCTTACTGTTGCCAGAAATGATGCCGCGTCCGGAATCAAACGATTCAGCGTACGCATCCTTTTCTGATCAATTCGGGCATAACCTTCATCCAGTTCACTCATAGTCAGGCCGTCTCGGGCGCTGTTTTGCACATCAATTAAAAAGCGCATGTAGCGGGGAAGCTCCTCTTTACGATGCCATTCAAGATGCAACTTCATACGTTCCTCAATCCATTCTTCCTGTTGAGACGTCAGATCAAAATAATGGTCGAGCTGCCAAGAGACTAATTCATCTCCATAGTCATAAAACATTTTTCCAGTGTTGCAGCCTGTAATGAAAAACAGCAGTCCTGAGAAAAGCAAAAATAATTTTATTAGTCGCGGCATACGGGTTTGCATTGCTGATGTTCAAGGTAAATGTCCAGTTTCATGCTTTGAATTATATAGTAAAAAAGTTTGTTTGAGCCAATACAAGATGTAACAGTTTGTTTCCGTGCGTGTAATATTTAGAATTATAATAAATTGATGATTGAATAATTTGAAACAAAATGGTGAGAAATCAACATTACAGCAGTAATTCCAAAAAAGAAACGAGGATAGTAATTGCCTTGCCAAAAAATTAAAGAAGTTCTATTTTTTAACGAATATACAAAAATATCATTCGTGTACATCTACACAATGAGCAGAATGTGCCGTAACAACAATTTATTATAAGGAGAAAAGATGAATCCCTGGTTAATGATTTTGGTGATGATTATCGCCTGGGGTGTTTTTGCTCTGCAAATTACCGTCAAGTTTGGCGCGCTCACCAAAATGGCACCGGAAAACCGTTTTAACGATATTGGCCGGAGGATCGGCAGACTGTTCAAAACAGGTTTCGGACAGGAAAAACTGATCGGCCGCAGCAGAGAACGTGGCAGCGGAATAATGCACGCCTTTATTTTTTGGGGCGCCCTGCTGATAGGTGTGAGGGAGCTTACTTTAATGGGGGAAGGTTTTATCAGTGGATTCCAGGAATATCTGCCGCTGCTTGGTTCAGATTCTATACTGGGGTACATTTACATTTCTGTTTACAACATTGCTGAAGTTTTGGTGCTGTCCATGGTTTTGGTAGCACTTTACAGGAGAATATGGCCAAAGCCGGAGCGGCTGGAACTTAACTGGGAAGGAATTTATGTTTTGCTTTTTATCGGTTCCATCATGCTGACCGATATATTATTTGACGCGGCACGCCTTAACCTGGTGGAAAATTACGGTCACAATCTGCATTATTTAAACAGCACTGAATATGGTGCGGAATGGCAATGGGCTCCGTTCAGTATTTTGGTGGCCACGGTATTAAATGTTTTTGGAGAAGGCGGGAACGCCTTTTTTTATCATTTCGGTTACTGGGGACATGTAGCCTCAATGTTCTTATTCCTGAATGTGCTGATTCACACAAAACAGTTTCATGAAATAACCGCGCTGCCAAACGTGTTTTTAGGTTCGCTGGATTATCCACACGCCATTACACCGTTGACAGATTTGGAGGATGAGACTTTGTGGGAAGAGGGACGTATTGGCGTCAATAAGCTGGAACACCTGACATGGAAACAGGGCCTTGACCTCTTTTCCTGTACTGAATGCGGACGCTGTCATGATGTATGTCCCACATACTTGACAGATAAACCACTCACGCTCAAACGCTTTAACCAGTCCCTGCTTTACCATTTACGAAATGAAGAAAGCACTCTTTTCCTGAAAGGATCAACAGATGAGGAGAAAACACTTGTTGGAGACATTATTCATCCGGATACTCTTTGGGCATGCACAACCTGTCGTGCCTGTGAAGAAGCCTGTCCGGTTTCCATTGAACATGTCCCGCGTATTATAGGAATGCGTCAAAACCAGACCATGATGGAAGAGGCTTATCCTCCGGAAATGGCAAATACTTTCAAAGGACTGGAGCGCAACTTCAATCCATGGGGCATAGGTTACGACCAGAGAGCAGACTGGGCTGAAGGCTTGGAAATTCCTTTGATGTCAGAAACAAATACTGAAACCGAAGGTCAGTCCGGGGAAATTGATGTGTTGATGTGGGTTGGCTGCGCTGGTGCCTTTGACAGCAGAAACCAGAAAATTGCCCGAGCAACAGCGTCACTCTACCAGAAAGCCGGAGTTAAATTTGCGATTCTGGGCAGTGAAGAAAAGTGTACAGGGGACCTGGCACGTCGTTCAGGAAACGAAATGCTGTTCCAGATGCTGGCTGGAGAAAATGTTGAAACACTAAATAACTACAATATCAAAAAAATTGTTACATCCTGTCCACATTGCCTGAACACCATTAAAAACGAATATCCACAGCTTGGCGGAGAATATGAGGTTTTTCATCATTCACAGTTCATCCAACAGCTTGTTGATGAAGGCCGTTTGCCAATCGGAAGCAATTTGAAAGACACTATCACTTACCACGATTCCTGCTATCTGGGACGCTACAACCAGGAATATGAAGCACCACGTAAGCTGCTCAATAAATCCGGAAATGAGTCCCTCCGTGAAATGGAGCGGCATGGCATTGAAAGCTTATGCTGTGGAGCAGGCGGAGCAAGAATGTGGATGGAGGAAACAATCGGCTCACGCATCAATGAAACACGTGCGGAGGAAGCATTAAGTACCGGCGCTTCTACTGTAGCCACGGCATGTCCGTTTTGCATGACAATGATCAGCGACGGAATTACAGCAAAAGGCAAAAGCGAAACCGTGAAAACAAAAGATGTGGCAGAAATTGTGCTGGAAGCAGTTGAGGGAAGTTAAACCTTTAATTCTGCAATTATATTAGCGGATTGTTCCATTTCAATTTCGGGAAGAGAGCAAAATCGGAATCTGTAGAGTACAATGTACATCCATGCTCCATTGCTAATGCAGCTAAGTGAGCATCCATTACCAAACGTCCTTTTATATTACATTCTAAAAGAATTTGCTTAAATAATGTCCAATGGTTATTAGTGGGATTAACCAGTCGTGTACATGGTTGATCTAACCAACTTTGTATTCGGTTAGATGCTTTCTTCATTGTTAATGGATTTTTAATCACTCGCTTATTTGTACTGATACTTAAAAAAGCATTTAATACAGTCCAACTCAAGTAAACTGGAAACTTCCCGGAAAGTTGTTCATCCCACCATAAACGAGCTTTATCATGTAGTTGACTTGAGCTATTTTCTGCATAGAGTAAAAGGTTTGCATCAACAATAATCATAAATGATCCTCATCTTCAATTTCTGAGAGAAGTTTTGGAATACTGTCCAGGCTCACACCTTGCCTTAATTTCATGTTTTGTGGAACAGTCCGGTATTTTTTTTGCAGTAAAGGCTTTTCAATTTGTTTGAGCCCGGTGCGCAAAGCTTCGTTTACAATAAATTTAAAAGGCTGTCTCAAATTATGTGCAAGCAAACGTGCTTGTTCAAGTACATCATTATCTAAATTAAGTGTAGTACGCATATTTATCTATTGAAAAAGTTTCAGAGTAAATATTTGATGCCATAGCATCAATATAAAATGACTCTTTAAAAATACAAGATTAACTGCTTTAATTTCCATTGTCATTTCTGTACCTTTGGAACAGAATATGGAGCAAACTCTTGGTTTGGCCAGAAAATACCGAATTAATGCTTATGATGCTTCATACCTTGAATTGGCAATACGACAGAATATTGCATTAGCAACACTAGATTTGGATTTAGCACGGGCTGCCAAAAAGTCGAAAATCGAACAGTATTCTGCATAGAGGATAAAGATTCCAAACTCATTTATTCTCTAATGTTTGACAAATATTTTTCAGGGATTCCCAATTTTTTTCTGACAGGACAGGTTCGCTCACAAATTTCGGATTTTGTGAAATCAGGATTTTCAATCTTTCCATTCTTGAGGACATATCCGGGTGTGTTGATATTGCTTCCGGAAATGAGGAGGAGTGTTTATTTAATACCTGATACATCTTAATCATTTCCGTTGGATCCACTCCCCTTTGTAACAGAAGATTCAGAGCAGATTCATCTGCTTCGGTTTCAAGTTCACGGGTATATTTGAGAATAGAAAGAATCTGTACACCATCAAATAATGTATTGGCCCACGATCCTGCGTCTCCGGAAATCAGTTTGAAAAGCCCTGAGAGGGCAGTCTGGCTTATTAAGTTTTCCGTACCATGCCGCTGCAGAATATGCTGCATCTCATGAGCCAGCACTCCAGCAAGGGCATCCGTGGAGGGACTTTTTTCAAGCAATCCGCGGAAGATCAGGATGTTTCCGCCTGGAAAAGCGACGGCATTAACCCAGTCTGAGTCCACAACTTCAACCTTAAAATTGTATTCATATTCTTCGGGGGCTAAACGCCTGACCAGTTCATCCAAGGCTTGTCTGCCTGCATCAGCCTGACAAATCCGGCGGTTTGGGAACAATTCGTTTTTGACGTAATTCCCCAGCTGTTCCTCAACGGAAACAGGCACGAATCGCGCGAACCATCCGGAAGCATTGGGAATGCCCCAGTAAATTATCGCCGGAATTATCATCACAGCCAAAAGGGCCAGCCACAACGCTAAATACCGTGGCCTTTTCAAGTGTCTGCCTTTTAGCACATCCCGGAATGAAGGGTCTTGGATTTCAAGTATTTCCGGAGGATATTCTCCATACTCCAGCCTGACTGGCCCCTGTGGGTGATCCTGCAGCACACGAAATTCATGACGATACCAAAAACGAATTCTGCCGTCAGTAAACTTAATATGAACTCCTTGAGAAACTGTCCGAACTTCCACCATTTGGCGGGCTGCTGTTTTGCCGTCATAATAATCTGCCTTCCATTGTTTGGCCATTTCTTACATTTCCAGATCAAATAAATCTGCCATCCCCTCGCCTGTTGCACCCGTCAGTTTGGCTTCAGACTGTTTGATTGCGGCAAGGTCAATTTTTCCTTCAAGGCTTAATGTTCCCAGGTAAAACCTTTTGTAACGCACTGCGGCCCAGGCCAGACCAAATCCAAAGGTGAAAATAACCAGCAGCATATAAATCATGGTTTCTTTCAGCAACTTTCCTCCGTACAGACTGGAAATAATTCTTGAATCACTGTAAGCAGTGTGGTTCCAGAAATAGCGCTGCAGATTTGCTTTTAACCAGAACATATAGATGCCCAATGTAAGTATTGAAAGCAGTATCCCCCAAAGCCAAATACGGAAAACTTCTTTGCCTTGTCCATCATAGCTAAAGGCAATGTTTCCAAAACTGCTTTTTGAAGTCCAGTATGCCTGGAAACGGTTACGATAATACGGATAGTAAAGACCAAGGCTGAGCAAGGTCAGCAGCCAGCCTTTGGCGATCAAAACAGAAGTTTCTTTGAAAGTACCCTCAAAACGAAAGCGGATACCTCTCCATGAAGTACGGCTCATGCGGTACCGCCTGGCTCCCACAGAGGCAATCACAATCAATAACCAAAAAAACAGGAAATACAGCAGTCCGGACAATATCAGCATCCAGTCCAGTACCATACCAGCAAGCAGTGTCTCGTAGGCAAAATTTAATAAAAACAATAGAGCAAGCGCTTTTGCCAGGCCAAAGAACATTTCCTTGCCGGTGCCGCTAAACTGGAAATTGCTGTCATAAATGTGTGTGGAGCTGTAATAGTAACGAAGCTGCCTGGCTTTTGCCCAAGGGTAAAATATGCCAAGTGTCAACAAATTGAGGAAAATATTTTCAATAAATATTCCAAACAATTCTGAACCTTTTCCTGCAAATGTCAGCGGCCAATTCCCTTCCAACACAGTATCCTCGGTGTCAGTTTCCGAAGCAGTGGAGACTTTATTTTCCACTGAATCCGAACTGTTTAATTTCAGATCACTCAATGTGTTTTTTGAATTGTTTTTCTCTTGCTGGGAATCAGGCATTTTTCTTAACTCTCACGCAAATGTATTTTTCTAATTCAGCTCAAGGTATGATCAAATGTTTTTTGTTTGGAACCTCTGTTTTGATGGTAAACCTTTGCTCTTCAAAGTTATTAGATTAAATCAACAAGGGAAAGTTCATAATCTGCCGATTGGTATAAAGTCGTCATATAGAAAAATAACTGCAGGGCAGATTCAGCGGTTTGTGGCCGTTTACTGTCTGAATTTGTCTGGTTTGCTTCCCGTATTGGGTTTACAAACATCTTGTGTGTTTTCTCCATTGATAAGAGAATTACCCTTCCAATTATTGACTGTAACAATGGGGCTGTCTTATGCAGATAATAACTGTTTTTTTCAGATAAGAACAATCAAGTACAGGAAGAATTAATCTTGACCGCATCCAACCAAAAGCCTTCTTTTGACCTGACATGTGCTGTTCCTCGTACAGGACGCACACTGCATAATTTCCTGAACAAGCTGAAGAGTATGGGTGTAAATGCAGAGGAAATTGATCAAATTTTAAAAGTACTATCAGAGAGCAAACTCAGAAGTACAACTGACCTGCCTGAAGCACTTAATTTTCTTCAGGAAATATCCAACACGGCGCCCCCCTGTTTTTCAATTTCAGTAGATCGAAAACGAAAAGTCCGTCCTTATCGGCTGGGATTTCTGGGTTATGACTGGCAGATTGGAAAAACCAAAATACGTGTTGAAGGAGAGGAACCGCATAACGGATCCTCACTGATTAAACTGGACGAGGTTGATTTCACTGTTGTTGGACTGGACGAGCTGCTTTCCATGACACAGCATTATCTGGGTGACCCAACACATGTGACAAAATGGGGAATGTACAACTACCAGTTGGAAAAACCCACCAGCATTCGGGTGGCAGGATCAGCTATGCTCACCAGTTATAATGAAGTGTTAGGCGGTGAAGTGCAGGACATGGTGGGATTTTTCCTGATCTCAAAAAAAGGAGGAAGCCGCCGCAGTCCAATTGATTTTGAGACACTTTCCAGGCACGGGCGTCATGTATTTGTCAAAGGACGCTACAGCGGTATCGTGATGGCTGCATATCCCCAGCTTCGTGTGGATCCGGTGGATGATGTAGAGGAAACTGTGATGAATGCTGAAAAAGGCAGTGTTGGTCTGGAAATTGTGCAAACCGGAAACACGCTCAAATCAAAAGGACTGCTGCTGCATGGAGCGCCATTGTTTCTTTCAGAAAGCCTGTATGTGGTAGATTATGACAGATTTCAGCATAATCCCGCGCTCAGAAAGTTTGTGGAATCACTTAATCCGGTTGGATATTTTGAAGATCAGCGCCTGCTGAATTTTGCACGCTGGTATTATGCGCTGGAACTTAATCTAAAGAACTCTTGGATTAATCGTCCTCCGGTTGATGAACTGTTCTG
Organism: SAR324 cluster bacterium REDSEA-S27_B3; assembly: GCA_001627865.1. Taxonomy (GTDB): domain Bacteria; phylum SAR324; class SAR324; order SAR324; family NAC60-12; genus Arctic96AD-7. The sequence continues at coordinate 12,808 of LUQO01000049.1, read as the reverse complement.
TAAAACCGACGACATCGATTTAGGTTTAAGGCCGTATCGTTTGCGCACACGAAACTGGAAACCAGATGATAACTACCTGCGTCAGGAAGCAATTGAGCTTGCACAGAGTTCAAGACAGAAAATTCTGAATCATTACCAGGAACTGAAGAAACCCAAAGTCGAATTTCCGTAGAAGAGTTGACTCCTGACGCAGAAAGACATCAGGATTCCGAATAGACAGGCATAATTACAAAATTGAGTAATTGTGTGGTTTAAAGAGTTTCGGTCTCACAGTTTATTCAAACTTTCAGTGTGCGCCAAAGCCATAAATTCAGCACGCACATTGCTTTCCCTTAGAAATGAACCTTTAAGTGAACTGGTTGTCATCACTCCATCATGGCCTACCCCGCGCATGGCCATGCATAAATGAGTTGCCTTGATGATCACTCCCGCACCTTGAGGAGCAAGGTTTTCGCATAGAAAGTTGGCAATATCGCTGGTCAACTCTTCCTGAACCTGCGGACGCCTGGAAAAATAATCAACAATCCTTGAAAGCTTGGAAATTCCACAAAGCAATTCATCCGGAATATATGCCACTGTTGCCTCACCTATAAACGGAAGTAAATGATGGGCACATACTGATTTCACCGGAATGTGCTGCAGTACCACCATGCTCGGCTCATAATTTTCTCCTGCCGGGAATGTGGTCAGGCTGAATTTTTTTTCGCCCAGTCCGGAACATATTTCATCAACCCATGCATTTGCTGCTCTTTCAGGAGTATTTTGAAAATGCTTGTTCTGCAAATCTACCCCCAAACCATCAAGCAGCATTTGTACACCATGCAGTACTTTATCTTTATCCACCATCTCTCTCCTGCTAATATTTTTCTTTATAAATAACCTAAATACTATAATTTACGATGCATGAAGGTAGCAGAAATAATGGAGCAACGGCAAGTCAATCTCTCTGTAAGAAGGTTACATCTTCATCACTATCCTGGCATGGTTTGCTGACATCTCCCCCACAGATCGCATTCATAATCAGTGCATGAGAGTTGATCTGAAGAAAATAGCTCAAGAAAAACTTGCCAAATGCCTGCTAATTATTTAAAAATAAATGAATCTGTGATGATAAGATTCTTCATGCAGCCCAGGTAATTGAAAACTCACATATGTGATGTTTCCTTAATTTCTTCCGGAGGGGTGGGTGAGTGGCTTAAACCAGTACATTGCTAATGTGCCGTACGCGAAAGTGTACCGAGGGTTCGAATCCCTCTCCCTCCGCCACACCACTATTCCAACCAAGCTCAAATTATCCCATTTACCAACTAAAACGCCTTGCAAATTCTTGCTTTAGTATTATTGACTTTCCCATAGTGTTCCCAAAAGTTCTCCTGCTTCCTGCGTTATTTGGTGGTAAATTTGATGGTAAAATGCGATTCTGTCAGATTTAGAACAAAAAGACCTTTCAGCCCCCCTCCCGACCAAGCCCTCGCTACAACGTTACTCAGTAATCATGGGCAGGGAAGGGACAGGCCTGATCCAGATGCAGGAGCAGGCGGATCTTGAGGGGTGAGTCCGTTGGAGCGCGGTCCTAGTATTTTTAGGTTCCACAAAATGTCTGTAGAACATGCTCTTCCGGTTTCGGTGGCAGCATATATTCCGTATGACCCTCTGGTTCCTCATAAGGAGACGAGAGCACTTCCAGGAGCTTTTCGAAGGGGCCGTAATCCTCCTGCTCCACGGCGGCTTCGAGAGCCTGCTCAACGCGATGGTTACGCGGAATAACAGCAGGATTTGCCTGACGCATTAACTCAACGCGCTCGTCAGGCGCTTTGACTTCACGGGACAAGCGAGCTCGCCAGTTCGTGGCCCAATTGTCATAGGCACCTGCATCTTTGAACAAATATCGCAGTGAACCTTCCAGTTCCGGACCCAAAGCAGCATCGCAAAGTCGGCGGAACGTCAGTGTGAAGTCGACCTCATTCTCCTGCATGGTATCAAGCAGGGATTGAACCAAGGCTTCATCTTCCGACTCCGATGTGAACAGTCCAAGCTTTCGGCGCATACCCGACAACCAATAGTCTCGAAACCGTTCCGGGTAAACTTCGATCACGTCCTTCGCAAAATCAACAGCGCGGTCAGGTATCTTATCAATCAATGGAAGGATCGTTTCGGCAAAGCGAGTCAGATTCCATTGCACTATCGGAGGCTGGTTGCCGTAAGCATATCTTCCCATATGGTCGATCGAACTAAATACCTTTGTCTGGTTGAAGGTATCCATGAAGGCACATGGACCGTAATCAATTGTCTCACCAGAAATCGCCATATTGTCGGAATTCATGACGCCATGGATAAAACCCACATGCAACCACTGGGCGACTAGCCGCGCATGCCGGTCCATCACCTCTTCCAGAAGTTTCAAGTACGGGTTTTGGGCTTCTTTTACCTCCGGGTAATGTCGATCAATCACATAATTGGCGAGCTGCGTGAGAGCCTTTTCATCACGCTGCAAAGCAAAATATTGAAAAGTGCCGGCACGCACATGGCCCAAGGCGACCCTTGTAAGAATCGCGCCCGGCAAAACTTTTTCCCGATAGACCGGCTCCCCGGTGGTGACAGCACCCAGCGAGCGCGTTGTAGGTATGCCAAGCGCATGCATGGCCTCGCTAACAATATATTCGCGGAGCACTGGGCCGAGTGCAGCTCGCCCGTCGCCTTGACGGGAGAATGGGGTAAGGCCTGCTCCTTTGAGCTGGATATCACGGCGAAAACTAGAATTATCAATGACTTCGCCAAGGAGAATGGCACGCCCGTCGCCCAGCTGCGGAACGAAGTGACCGAATTGATGACCGGCATAGACCATCGCCAGAGGCTCAGAGCCCGACAGGATATGATTGCCGGAGAAAATCGCTGCCCATGCCTCCGACTCTAGCACCTCAAGGTCGATACCCAAGTCCTGCGCCAATCCGTAATTCAGTTTGACGATACAGGGCTGCTCCACCGGTGTCGGCTTTACACTTGCGTAGAACTGGGCTCCCAGCAGTACATAGCTGTTATCAAAGCAAATAGGTTTCTTCTTAGACGTCTCTATTAGCATTCTAATCCTCTTCAACCATTATTTGTAATCAATTTAGGACGCTGCAGCTCAACCTCTCTAGCTTTTTAAATGAATGAAAAAATTATAATTGTTCCCAACCGGATTGTTGATGGTGAAAATCAAAGTGAGCAGGATGCAATATTTCCGCGATGATCTCCAATGATTCTACCAAACGTGGGCCAGGACGATTAAAGTATTGGTTTCCATCAGTGAGATACACTTGTTGATTTTGGACGGCATTTAACTGCAACCATTCCGGTTTTTGGGATAATGATGACATTTCTGCTTTTGATCGAGATAGATTAAAGCCACAGGGCATGACGAGAATGACGTCCGGATTAGCTGCTAACAATTGTTCCCAGGTCATCCATGGTGAATGTTCCCCTGCAACTCCAAATAAATTAATTCCACCTCCCATTTCGATCAATTCAGGCATCCAATTGCCTGCTGACATCAAAGGTTCAATCCATTCGATACAAACCACCGTCGGCTTTTGAGGGAAATTTTTTGTCTTTTCAGCAATCTTGTTCATGCGTTTTTTCAACTGAGAAACTAACTCATGACCTTGTTCCTTCACTCCCAGTGCCTCTGCAATATTAATAAAATCCTTCCAAATGTCTGAAAGTTGATTCGGTTCCAGTGATACGATTTGAGGGCGGGATTCAACCCACTCGCATACAGCGTTTTCCACGTCTTTGAGACTGACAGCACAAACTTCACATTGAGCTTGGGTAATGATGATGTCAGGTTGCATATGCTGAAGTTTTTTTTCATCAATCTGGTAAACGGATAACGCATTATTGAGAATGGATTTGACTCGTTGGTCGATTTCAGCACTGGTACCTTCAACTTTAAATTTAGGTGCTGTACACGAGGACAGTTTTTGAACAGATGAAGGGAAATCACATTCGTGTGAACGTCCAATTAGTTGGTTTTCAAAGCCAAGAGCACAGACAATTTCAGTGCTGCTTGGGATCAGGGAGAGGATACGAGGCATGGTGAAACTCCATTGTGAATGAGAATAATGACATCATAAGATGGATGAGGAAGCAAGGTGTTGGTAACTTGGAAGTGTACTCAAGCGGTCGTCTTCCACTGATCCTCCTATCGTAAAATGATACAAACTTTGGAAAGTATGACCGTTTAATCCAAATACATCGTGGACTGGATTGTCAAAGAAACAACCAATCCCTGTAGCCTGTACTCCTTTTGCTTCAGCTTCCAAATATAAAACCTGCCCAATCATGCCAGTTTCCCAAAATAATCTCCGATACCAATGGGCTCCAAAGCGTCGAATAGGTTCTTCAAATTCAGCCAGCATCCCGCAACTGAATGCACCCGCACCCGCAATATCCTGCCCACAACTCACAGAAGCAGCTAAATTTTGAACCTCTTTTTCTTCCAATAAAAAAAGAGGAAGCGATTGAGGGCATTCCAGAGGGGTTTTCCACTGAAACTCAGCGTGCATCGAAGTTTGGAGCAGAGACTGCTTTTCTGGATCTCTCACTAAAGCATATAGTCCGGGAATCAATCCCACCACCCGATGAACAAAAAGTCCTAAATGAATAAATGGCCTTTGAGCAATACTATCCCACAACATAGATCCCACTACAGGGATCACTCTACTAAGCATTTCATAAAATTGTTTTTTTGTGATTGAAGTCACACCATCCATTGCTACTGCACTACGTCTTTGACGGATAATATGACCAGCTAAAAAAGTATTTTTTCTTTCCTGTTTAACATCATTAACAGGGACCGGATAAGTTACTGAAAACAATTGCGTACTTGGTTTTTCTATATCACAATCAGATTTTTGTTCTTCACAAGCATCAGAAACCATGTCTATGATCTCCCATGGATAGTATTCTTCGTTCAGTTTATTTGCTTTTCCATACCATTTCCCGTTTGCAATTTTTTGAATAGATTCTTGTTTCAGACTTTGACTTGATTTGAGTGTATCATTTGAAGGAACAATGACTGCTAAAAGATCAGGGGTTTCCTTCTCTTCCATTTCAAAGTCATTAAATCGATTTAACCCGAGCAATTGTGCAATTGCTTCATCTGAAATGGTGTTTATGATTTGGAGTTTCCATCCCAGCATTGAAGCTGAAATAGCTAATGCCGCCCATGCGTGCCCAATGTCATGCTGACAATAGCGAAACGCACGCTCACCATATTTCCAGGCTTCTCGCCAGTGAATTGAAGATAATCCCACGATGAAGGAACCTTGTGGCAATTGCTCTATCAATTCATTCCACAACCCCAATCCAAACTCAGTACGGAGTTCCAATCCATGCTCCTTTGGAGTGTAATGGTAAACTCCTGGAAGGAAACATTTCCCTTTAATTTTGTCAATGACAAGATATCCTTCTGTTGGATGAAGATTTCCGCTGGATGGATTCACACGAAGTGCCCATGAGGTATCTTGGTATTGTTTCCATGCAGAAAGAGCTAATGAGTAGAAAAAAAGTGCTGAAATGGTTTCTACTGAAACTGGATGTGCTTGAATCTTTTGAGAATAAAGTTGATCATATTCCAATGAAGGATGAACTTCTGTTAACGGTAAAGAAATGAGCCGGCTACCTATAAAGCGACGAAAAGGATCCGGTTGATTATCCCAATCCAAATGTCCTAAAGATGCAGCATAACGATAATAATCATGTTTTGTTTGATCATGATAATGAAATACAAGATCGCAATTTTTCATCCAGTTTTAACCCTGGTTTATTGATTTATCAGTTTACGTGTAATTTGAAGCAACGTGAATTTAAATGATGATTAATTGTTTATCACAATAGATAAACTCAAGTGGATTACTTTCATGGAGTTATGTTGTTTGCGAATCTAATTGTTGTCTTAACATCTCAGGTGTGTGTACCGGCAGTTGACACGTTTGATTCCGGTACACACAGGTAGTGGCTATACCTTTGAAAGCCTAGCGTGCCAATGAAGACATTAATCTTATGTCATTTCATTGTTCCGGCTCATTTCATTCCTTTTTTTCTTAGGGAGATGAGGATGAGAATATGCCTTAAAGTTTTCCTAATGGTTGGTTTAGGATAACTTAAGAATATCATCAACTGTGGTGTTTTAAAAGGAGGTGGTGATACCTAACTCTAAGACCGTAGTGAATTTCCATCATCACCTGTGATTGACCCCCCAAAAATACTTCACAGTCAGACAACCCTCCACAAGCCCATTCCTTTTAAATACACTTCAACCCAAGTCGTCTACCCCAACGCATTTTACTATTTCTTCTTTACCTTTTTTCATAAAAACACTATCCTCGCTGAGCAATGGAGAAAGCCGGCACTTAATTCTCTTAAAATAGTATGCTATTGAGCGGACTATTTGGTGGTAAATATGGTGGTAAAAATGTTAAACTTTCAAAAATCATCAATGATATCATAATAAGTGGAGGACTCTCTCTCCGCCACTTACCTCAAAGATACTACCGTTTCAATATGTTATTACCTACAAAAGAAGCCGCCTGAAGTGTTGTGACCCTTTGTTTTAGCTGAATACTTTGAACAATGAAACAATAGGTATCCCAAAAATTCGTGGGATCCAACCCATTATACTTACACCCTAAACTCCTGAAAAGACTGCATAATTTTTCAAGGACATTTGGTCATTTGTTTAGAGCCTTAACAATGTTGGAGATTAAAACTGAGCCTGCCATTTGAAAAAAAATCACCTCACCATAAATCAAAAGAAATAATTTGAAAAGTACAACATTCCATTTGATGGCGGTTCAAACCGAGCCCAAATAGAAATTACAATAGAAAATATGGACGAGTTTTTAGTTCATATTAAAAAGTTTAAACTTGAGCCTATTGTGCCTGAGGAGAATGTTCTTCCATCGCGCGTTTTGGACCCAAATATTCAAATTGATCAACAATGCAGCACTTTTTGTTGTCTTTTAAGTAAAAAATAAATATCAGTAGGTTAACTTAATTTACTTTCTACAAATACATCAGACAAAAATATATTTGAATACCTGCATAATCACCTGTATTTCCAATTGTTCTTCAACATCAGCAAAAGTGCTGTAGCAGCTACTATTCTGCTCCTACTGCCAGCTGTCCACAGGCTCCCTGAATGTCCTGTCCTTTGGAAATACGCAGCGGCGCCACAATCTGATGATCAAGCAGGTATTTTTGAAACCTGCGCGCCTGCTGCGGGGAAGGGGCCTGGTATTTTCCATCTGCGGTGCTGTTGTATGGGATCAAATTGATTTTGAATTTTAGTCCATGCAGCAAACGAATCAAACCCTTCGCGTCTTGAAGTGAATCTGTCAGGTCACGGATTAAAATGTATTCAAAGGTGATGCGCTTGCGTGATTCAAGTGGATATTCACTGCAGGCTTTAATCAGTTTTTCCAGATTGTATGCTTTATTGACAGGCATCAGTTTTGTGCGTACTTCATCTGACACGCCGTTCAGAGAAACTGCCAGATTAGCTTTTATTTTCTCCTGGCCGAAACGTCGAATTTTTGGCAGCAGTCCGGAAGTGGAAACAGTGATACGGCGATGTGAAAAATTAAAGCCGTGCTCATCCGTAAGTATTTCAAGGGCCTGCATCAAATTATTATAATTATGGAACGGTTCCCCCATGCCCATAAAAACAATGTTTCGGATTTTTTTATTTTCCTTGAGTTCCTGCAAAACAGTGAAAACCTGGTCAATGATTTCTGCAGGTTTTAAATTTCGAATCAACCCCATTCTGGCAGTCATACAAAAGTCACAACCCATCCCGCAGCCTGCCTGTGAAGAGACACAAATAGTATTATGATTCTTGTGAGGCAGGAACACTGATTCAATGCTGTTGCCGTCTTCCAGCAGTATGCGATATTTTATGGAACCGTCCTGAGAGTGAAGGGAATCTGCTATCTTTTGTGAGCTGATGTAAAAATTTTCTTCCAGCATTTTTCTGGTTTCCCGCCCTATATTAAGCATTTGGTCAAAGCTTTGCGCTCTTTTTTGATAGAGCCAGTTAAAAACCTGGTCTGCCCTGTAAGACTGGTTCCCGCTGCTGCTTTTCTGATTATTTTGAAACCACTCACGCAGGTTATGGCGTGTCCAGTTTTTTATGTTGAGATGGCTGGAATTCATTTATTTGGAAATGAAACTATTTAATGAGTATGTTATTCTTCATGGTAAGTAATTGCTGCTGAGTCGTCAAGCAGCAGCGGTGAACATAAATGAAAACATTGTAATGTAAAAAGCAGCAAATGAAGTGTTTAAAATGCGGAAGTTCTAATCCTGACAACGCCGCTTACTGTCAGAATTGCCATGCCTATCTGGCCGAACAGCCGGGTATGGAATATCTGGATGCCTTCAAAGCATTAATTCTAGGATTGTTTTTCACCGGAATCTTCTACCTTGTGTTTCCGATGCCTGTTGTCAGAAATGAATACCTGCTGCAGTTATTTTCAGGACGAATCTCAGAGACAATTATTGCGCTGATTCTCTGGTCGTTGTTTTTGATTTTGTTCAAGTGGCGTCAGTATCGCCAGCAGCATCGTGCATACGCTGCATTCCGAAACCAGCAGCTGCATGATTCTTTGTCAAAGGGAATCTATGTGAAGAATGTGGATGAAAGGATACTGGAAATCAGCCAGTTCATGCAGGAACAGAAGGTAAAAAAATTTCAGGACAGCGTAATCTTCCGCAGGGTACGCCGAACATTAAGGCACCTGAAAGCAATTCCCAAGAAAGAAGAAATTACTTCCATTCTTAATTATCAGGCAGAGATTGACCACAACCGAATGCAAAGCGGCTACACCCTGCTGAACGTGTTTATCTGGGCCATACCAATTCTGGGCTTTATCGGCACGGTGTTTGGCATCGGTCAGTCCATCGGTGAATTTTCAGATTTCATCCGCAGTACCGACGGAACAGATTTAAACGCACAAATGCGTTCGGCGCTGGGTGGGGTTACAAGCGGATTATCCGTGGCCTTCAGCACCACTTTCATTGCTTTGGTCGGCGTTGTTCCGGTGATGATGCTTTCTTCATCTCTTCGTAAACGCGAAGAAGATTTGCTGCTCAGTGTTGAAGAATACTGCCTGGAAGATCTGCTGCCTAATCTGCATGTCCGTCCGGGTGATGAGATGCTGGATGATGCCGTCAGCACACATTTGGAGCAAATGGCTGAATTTTCTGAAAATTGGCGCCAGCAGGTTTCTCCGCTGCTTGAATCCGTCCAAAGTCATTCCAAAAGTCTGTCCGCACAGGTAGGTGGACTGCAGCCCTTGATTCAAAAATTCAGCGAATCTTTGTTTGAAGTCAAAGACCAAATCAATGACAGTCCTCGAGCGGAAAGCGTAAATTCTGCTGTGTCGGAACCTGAAAAAGAAACACAATCGCACGAAAATTCATCCTCCAATACTCAGACTTCAAAATAATGAAACATGTCTCGCATGTTCCCAGAGTAACTCTTTTCCCTTTTCTGAGCGTCCTGCTCAGTACAATGGGGGTATTGGCATTTCTTTCAATCAGCTTTTTGCTGGTTGTTCCGGATGATGCCGAAATGCCGGTAATGCCAAAACGCCTGCAGTTTGAATGGGTCGGAGCCCCCGGATACGTTAAGCCGATTTTCATCCGCTGCTTCAAAGATCGTGTTGAATACTACAATATGTTTGAGAACAGGGAATATACCCTTTCACTGGATCAGCTGCTGGATCAGCTGCAGGGAGAAGAACCTGAATTTCCGGCTTACCTTGTACAGCTCGCAAAACTTAACAAAAGCATAAAAAAGCAGTTTGGCAATACAGAATATTATCCATTGATTCTTGTTTATCCGGATGGAGTTTTAACCACAGAATTGCTGCTGGTTGTGATTGGGCAGATTGAAGGATTAAACTTTGGGCTGGAACCGATGCTGCCGCATTGGGATGTGCCTTACCAGGAACTGGAATTTTAGGGCTGAGCATGCTTTTCATAAATCATTACCTGCCGCGGATTTTGGCAGCCGGATTATTATTGATTGCTGCAGGCTGTCAGGGGATTGTAAGTCCGCCTCCGGACGCACATGAAACCCGATTGCGTAATGCTATCCGTATTAATCCAATCCATGAACTTGGTTATATCAGGCTGGCTCAATATCTGGAAAGCAGGCAGCGCTACGCTGAAACATTTTCGGTTCTGCGTGAAGCACAGCAGCATATCCCGGATTCTATCAAACTTATCCGTTTGGAAGGCAGGCTGTTCCAGGGGTTGGGCAGGTTCAGGGAAGCAGAAAATTTTTACACGGAACATATAAACAAGCATCCGGACAATCCAATGCTTTTACTGGACCGGGCGCAAATGTACTGGCGAATCGATAATCAACAGCTTGCGCTTGATGACGCAGGAAAGGCGCTTAGTCTGAATGCCGATTTGTTTGAAGCACATTACCTGATTGGTGTTATTTTAGGCCGGAAGACAGTCCCGGATGATCCGGAAAAGTCAGAACAGGCGCTTGAGGCTCTCATTACTGCCAGTCAAATCAACAGCATGAATCCTGATATCTGGCTGCGTATTTCAGATTTATGGGAAAGACAGAGGGAGCCTGAAAAAGCCTTGCAGGCAATGCTCCGGGCAGTTGAACTTGCTCCGGAATCAAAACTGTACCTCCGGCGCTATACTGTAATGCAGGAAAAAGAGCTGGATCAGGCAACTCAGAACAACTCTGAAATCATTGCCGAATCACTGCATAAAACCCTGAAGCACATGCTTAAATTGTTTCCTGAAGACAGCTGGGTGCAGGCGCATTACGGGAATTGGGCCTGGACACAGGATAAGTATGCTCTTGCTGAAAAACATTTAGGCCGTTCTCTTGAGTTGAAGTCTCCTTATCCCTGGGCCAGTTTTCGACTCGGAGTTGTTTTCATTTCGCAGGAAAAATGGGAGTCTGCACTGGAATCTTTTGAAGAAGGCTTAAAAAATGATCCTGAAAACGCCTGGGCTATTCAGCAGACAGCTTTCGTCCTTGAGAAACTGGAAAAAAATCAGCAGGCCATTTCCCGTTATGAATGGCTGATGGAAAATGCTCCGGCTAATTTGTATGTGGTGAACCGTTTGAACCAGGTTTATTGGGATGAATTTTTATTTGAAAAAGGTGAAAACACTCTATTGCGCGGACTGGAAAAATTTCCCGTACAATCTGAACTTACTGACAAATTGCTTGAGTACTATGAATCCCGCAGGCTTTTTGAAAAAGGCGCAGAAATATTGAAGCCTTTTGTTGAGGCAAAACCCGGAAACACGGCAGCACTGGCCAAACTGGGTTTCTATCAGAACAGCATGAAAAGACCGGAAAAAGCATTGTTCTGGTTTAACAAGGCGCTGGAAAGTTCACCTGATTTTGAATGGGCGCGTGTACAGCAGGTCAGAATATTTCTAAATGCGCAGCAAACAGAAAAAGCTGAAAGCGAACTGAACAGTTTTCTGAAACTTAATCCGGATGCGGAGTGGGCGCTTTTGGAATTGTCCAAGCTGAAAATGAAAGAGGAGCAGTATGATGAAGCCGAATCCTTGCTGCAAAAAGGGCTGATCAAGTATCCGGACTCATTGGCTTTACTGGAAACACAAGGGAGGCTGTTTGAACTGCAGGAACGCTGGGATGATGCAGAAAATAATTTCCACAGACTTGTGAGTCTGCGTCCGAATAACTCGCTGATGCTGACATACCTGGGCTTCACGCAATGGAAGCAAAAAAAACAAAAGCTTGCGGTTCAAAACATAACAAGAGCGTTGTATGAAAATCCGGGCGGTCTATGGGCATGGTTTCTATATTTACTGCTCCAGCCGGAGGAGCAGCAGCGACGCTGGATTGGGGAAGAACTGCAGCAGCTGCGTCCGGCCTTGGATGCACTGGCAAGTCGCACGACTGAGAAGGCCTGGTATGAAATAACCAGGGCACGGACTGATCCATTCACAAGGCAGGTATTGAAGAATCTGCACTTTCTGCTCGCGGAAGCTCCGGAAGAAATCAAAATGGAACCGGAGGATATGTCCTCAAAACAGCTCCCGCCATGGATACATGAGCAATGGGGTTTTTTCCATGAGATACTAGGAAACAATCAGCTTGCCGTGCTGCATTATGAAGCTGTATTGGCGGCGCTTCCGGACAATGACTGGATACACTCCCGACTGGGCTGGATATATGAGAGACTGGAAAAACTGGAAAAAAGCAAACTTCATTACTCCCGTTTTCTCAACAAACATCCAAAGGCACTGGATGTTAGTTTCAGGTTGGCAAACGTTTTTACTTTGCTGGGAGATGAAGCCTCTACAATCAAGCTTTATAAAAAAATTATTGCTGAGCGTCCGGATCACGATCTGGTGCTGAACAACCTTGCATGGCTTTATCTGACTGCGGAAGACAGAAGATTGCGTGATGTTGAAAAAGGCATGGAACTGGCCAGAAAATCTGTGGAACTTAATCCTACAATTGATAATCTGGACACACTGGCAGAAGCCTATTTTCAATCCGGAGAACAGAATAAAGCAATTGAAGTAATCCGCAGGGCAGCAAGAGAAGTTGATTACCCTGTTGAACGTCATTCTTATTTGCGCAAACAACTGCTCCGTTTCCGCAAAGGAGAACCGAATATCAGTCCGCCCGCCCTGACATGAAAGCAGTTTATAAGCATTTAATTCTGATAATCCCGTAAAAAGTCCATTTATCGCAATTTTCCCCCTTTAACCTATTGACATTATTAGGGGTGGATTTTATTAT